>NZ_MBDT01000019.1:0-15342 GCF_001702295.1 Pseudomonas sp. S3E12 | reverse complement strand
TCACGCAGGCGCGCTTCGATCTCCCCCAGTTCGATACGGAAACCACGGATCTTCACCTGGTGGTCGACACGCCCGAGGTAATCCACCACGCCATCCGGGCGGCCACGGGTCAGGTCGCCGCTGCGATATATGCGACTGCCCGGTTTGCCGAACGGGTCCGGCACGAAGCGTTCGGCGGTCAGCGCCGGGCGTTCCAGGTAACCACGCGCCACGCCCTCGCCGCCCAGGTACAGCTCACCGGCGACGCCGATGGGTTGCAGGTTGAGCTGAGCATCGAGTACATAGCCACTGCGGTTGCCCAGCAGCGTGCCGATTGGCGCGTAGACGGCGCCGCAGGGGTCGCCTTTGCGCGCCTTCCACAGCAACGGCGTGACCACGGTTTCGGTCGGGCCGTAGCCGTTGAACAGGTAGGTCGGTTTGAGCGCGCGCCAGGCCAGGTCGTAGCTGGCCTGGGCCACGGCATCACCACCGAAGCAGTAGACCCGCACTTTCGGTGGATTACCGTCGCGCTCGGCATGCTCAGCCAGTTGTTGCAGGTACACCGGCGGGAACACCGCCATGGTCACGTTGTGACGGTGCATCTGCGCGTAGGTGTACTCGGGCAGCCACAGGCTGTCATCACGGACCAGCACGCTGGCGCCGTTGATCAGCGGGTGCATCCAGCCTTCGTGGGAGCCGTCGAAGGCGAACGACATGAAGTGCAGTTCGCAATCGGCCGGCGATGTTTCATAACGCTCGCCGGTGGCGATGATGTGCGCCACCAACGGCCCGTGGGACACCGCTACGCCCTTGGGCAGGCCGGTGGAGCCGGAGGTGTAGATCACGTAGGCGAGGTTGTCGCCGTGCAGTTTTACCGCCGGCGCGGTGTCGCTGTAGTCGGCCCACGCCTCGGTGCGATCGATAGCCAGCGTCTGCATGCCGTCGGGAATCGGCAGTTGCTGCAAGGCACTGGAATGGGTCAGCAGCAGTTGCGCACGGCTGTCCTGCATCATGTACAGCAGGCGATCACGCGGGTATTCGATATCCAGCGGCACATACACACCGCCGGCTTTCATCACCGCCAGGAACGCCACCAGGCTCTCGGCACTGCGCGGCATGGCAATCGCCACCCGCACTTCGGGGCCGATGCCACCGGCTATCAGGGCATGGGCCAGGCGGTTGGCCTGGCGGTCCAGCTCGCCATAGCTCAGGGTTTGCGTATCGAATTTGACCGCCACCGCAGTGGGGTTTTCCCGCGCACGGTCGGCCACCAACTCATGCACCAGGCGCTCGGCGCTGAAGCCGGCGCCGGTCTGATTCCATAGTGCAAGGATGTGCCGTTGCTCATTCTGGTCCAGCAGGTTCAGTTGGCTGACGAGCTGCTGCTGATCGGCAACCATCGCCTGCAACAGGTTCTGCCAATGGCAGGCCATGCGCTCGATGGTAGAGGCCTCGAACAGATCGGTCGCATACCCCAGTGACGCCCAGAGCCCGCCCGAACCTTCCTGAACATCCAGGTCAAGGTCGAAGTGTGCGGTACGCCGGTCCCACGCCAAGCCTTCGATACGCAGGTGGGCCAGGGATTGTGGCTCATCCCCTGGACGCCCTTCGACCTGGTGATTGAACATCACCTGGAACAGCGGGTTGAGGCTCAGGCTGCGCTCGGGCTGCAACGCCTCGACCAGTTGCTCGAAAGGCAGGTCCTGATGGGCCTGGGCGTCCAGCGCGCGCTGTTTGACCTGGGCCAGCAACTGGGTAACGGTGGTCTGCCCATCGATATCGGCCTTGAGCACCTGGGTGTTGACGAAGAAGCCGATCAGCCGCTCGGTTTCGACGCGATTGCGGTTGGCGACCGGTACACCGACCCGAATATCCTGCTGGCCGCTGTAGCGGTACAACAACGTCTGGAACGAGGCCAGCAGCAACATGAACAGGGTCACGCCCTGTGCCTGGGCCAGGGCCTTGAGTTCGGCGGCCAGGGTGGCCGGCAGCGGCACGTCCAGGCGCGCGCCGCGATGACTCTGTTGCGCCGGACGCTGACGATCGAACGGCAGCTCGAGCACCGGCTGTTCACCGCCGAGCAGGTCACGCCAGTAATCCAGCTGACGGGCCTTTTCACCGGCCTCCATCCAGGCACGCTGCCACACGGCATAGTCCGCATACTGGATCGGCATCCCGGGCAGTTGCGGGGCCCGGCCTTGGCTGAACGCGGCATACAACTGCACCAGTTCGTCGACCATCACCTGCATCGACCAACCATCGGACACAATGTGGTGCTGCACCAGCACCAGCACATGATCGTCCTCGGCCAGGCGCAGCAAGGTCACACGCAGCAACGGACCTTGCTGCAAATCAAATGGACGGGCGATCTCGGCTTCGACCTGCACCTGCAGATCCGCCTCGTCGACCTTGCCCAGCCGGATCGGCACAGTGGCGTCGGGCCGAATCACTTGCCGCGCACCGTCCGCGTGCTCTTGCACACACGTGCGCAGGCTTTCATGACGGGCCACCAGGGCGTCAAAACTGCGTTGCAGGGCCGAGATATCCAAGGCCCCCTTGAGGCGCAAGGCGCTGGGGATATGGTAAGCGGCACTGGAGGGGTCCAGTTGCCAGAGAAACCACTGGCGTTCCTGGGCATAGGACAGCGGCAGCGGCTGTTCGCGACCGACCGCGAGCAACGCGGGTGCCTGCTCACCTTCGCGCGCCTCCAGCGCTTGCAGCGCTTGCAGGGCGGTGGCGAAACCTTCGAGACGCGGTTGCTCGAAGACCAGTTTCAGTGGCACTTCACGGCCCAATACCTGGCGCAGGCGCGAGACCACCTGCATGGCCAGCAGCGAGTGGCCGCCCATCTCGAAGAAGTGATCGGCCAGCCCTACCCGTTCAGCCCCGAGAATATCTGCCCAGACGGCGGCGACCTGTTGCTCCAGCTCCGTGACGGGCGCCACCCATACCTGTTGCGCTTGGCTGGCGTCGGGTTTGGGCAGCGCCTGGCGATCCAGCTTGCCGTTCGGGTTCAGGGGCATACGCTCAAGGAAGATCAGGTGCGCAGGCACCATGTAGTCCGGCAACTGTTCACGCAGAATCGACTTCAGCGCCTCGACGTCGTGGTGCTCGCACACCAGATACGCCACGAGCTGGTTTTCGGCCGCCAACACCAGGGCTTCGCGCACACCCTCCTGGGCCAGCAGCAGCGTTTCGATCTCGCCCAGTTCGATGCGGAAACCCCGGATCTTCACCTGATGGTCGACCCGGCCGACGTACTCGATCACACCATCAGCGCGGTAGCGCGCCAGGTCTCCGGTGCGGTACAGGCGCTCGCCGGTTTCACCGAAAGGGTCCGGTACAAAACGCTCGGCCGTCAGCACTGCACGGTTCAGATAGGCACGCGCCAAACCGCAGCGGCTGCCGATGTACAGCTCGCCCACAGCACCCAGCGGCGCCAGGTTCAAATCGCGATCCAGCACATACAGCGCTCGACCTGGCAGCGAACGGCCAATCGGGCTGGCGCTGGCGCCCATCAGCTCGGTGCCTGCCGTGCAGTCCAGAACGCTGGATACAACAGTGGCCTCCGTGGGGCCATAGGTATTGAGCAAACGCACATGACCGAGCCCGGCCTTGAGCCACTGCTGCGGACCGTCCAGCGGCATGGCTTCACCGCCGATATGGACCTGGCGAAGTGCGCCGTAGGCGCGTGGGCCGGCGGCCAGGCAGTCCAGCAGGAACAGGTGCCAATAGGCGGTCGGCAAGTCGGCCAGGGTGATGCCCTGGGTAATGATCTCGTCGTAGAGCCGCGCGCTGTCCCACAGCTCCGGGCCGCGCAGGACAACGGTGGCGCCATGGGTCAGCGCCGGGTACAACTGCTCGACAAACCCATCGAAATTCAGGGTAGCGAATTGAAGCACGCGATCGTCGGCGGTCAACCGCGAGTAACCGGCGGCAATACTGGAGAATTCGGTCAGCGCCCCATGGTTGATCGCCACGCCCTTGGGCTTGCCGGTGGAACCGGAGGTGTAGATCACGTAGGCCAGGTTTTGCGCGGCAACGGACACCCGCGGATCGCTCTCAGGGCACAGCGCCAGGCGTGCATCCGCCAGGTCGACCGTCGCCATGCCCTCGGGCAATGGCATCGCCACATGGGCGTGGGTGAGCACCAGGCGCACGCCGCTGTCTTCGAGCATATGCAACAGGCGTTCGCGCGGGTATTGCGGGTCCAGCGGCACGTAGGCGCCACCGGCCTTGAGCACCGCCAACAGGCTGACCACCATGTCGAACGAACGCTCGACCGCCACCCCCACCAGCACTTCCGGGCCAACCCCCTGGCCGATGAGGTGATGGGCCAGGCGGTTGGCTTGGCGGTTCAGCTCGGCATAGCTGATGGACCGGTCATCCAGGCACAGGGCAACCGCGTCAGGCCGCTGCCGGGCCTGGGCCTGGAACAAGCCGTGCACACCCGCGACGTCTTCAAACGCCGCCGTGCTGCGGTTCCAGTCTTGCAGCAGGCTGCGTTGTTCACCGTCAACCAGCATCCCGAGCTGGGCAATACGAGTGCCGGCGCGCCCCACCACCGCCCGCAACACCCGTTGCCAGTGCTCGGCCATGCGTTGCACGGTCGCCGCTTCGAACAGGTCGGTGGCATAGGTCAGCGAGGCCCAGATGCCGTCAGGCGATTCCTGGGTATCCAGGCTCAGGTCGAACTGCGCACTCTGGCTGCCCCACTCCAGGGCCTCTACGTCCAGGCCCGGCAACTGCTGCTCGCCGCGCGGCCCGCGGCCTTCGGTCTGGTGGTTGAACATCACCTGGAACAACGGGTTATGGCTCAGGCTACGCTCGGGCTGCAACGCCTCGACCAGCTGTTCGAAGGGCAGGTCCTGATGACTCTGGGCCTCCAATGCACGCTGCTTGACCTGGGCCAGCAACGCACTGAATGTCATGTGCCCATCGACGTCGGCCTTGAGCACCTGGGTATTGACGAAAAAACCAATCAAACCTTCGGTTTCCGCCCGATTGCGGTTGGCAATCGGCACGCCGACGCGGATATCCGACTGCCCGCTGTAGCGATACAACAAGGTCTGGAAGGAGGCCAGCAACAGCATGAACAGTGTCACGCCTTCGCGCTGGGCCAACGCCTTGAGACCGGTGACCAGCGCCGCATCCAGGCTCATGTCGAGCCGTGCACCGCGATAGCTCTGTACCGCCGGTCGCGGGTAATCCAGCGGCAACTCCAGCACCGGCTGCTCACCGCCCAACTGCTCGCGCCAATAGCCCAGCTGACGTTCTTTCTCGCCGGCTTCCATCCAGCTGCGTTGCCACAAGGCGTAGTCCGGGTATTGAATCGACAGGTCCGGCAGGCGCACAGCATGGCCCTGGCTGTACGCGACGTAAAACTGCACCCACTCGTCGACCATGACCTGCATCGACCAGCCATCGGAGACGATGTGATGCAGCACCAGCACCAATACGTGCTCATCGGCTGCCAATTGCAGCAACTTGACCCGCAGCAACGGACCTTGTTGCAGATCGAAGGGCTTGGCGACTTCGGCCTGCACCAGCGCCTCAAGCTGCGCCGCGTCAGCCTTTTCAAAGGCGATTTCCAGCGCCAACTCGGGGCTGACCACCTGTAGCAACTGGTCGGCATCCTGCTGCAAGTGAGTACGCAGGCTTTCATGGCGGGCGATCAGGCTATCGAAGCTGCGCTGCAAGGCCGCCCGGTCCAGGCGGCCTTTCAAGCGCAAGGCGCGCGGCAGATGGTAGGCCGGGCTCTGCGGCTCCAACTGCCACAAAAACCACTGCCGCTCCTGGGCATAAGAGAGCCGAAGAGGCTCACCTTCCTGGCGCTTGAAAACCGGGGCAATCTCAAACAGGTTGATGCCTTGCTGCTTGAGCATTACCGCCAACGCTTTCTTTTGCTGCGCCGAAAGTGACCCTACCGACTCGATTAATGCTTGCACGCCACGCCCCTCAGGAAGTCAATTTATCCAAATCTTCTGCTGATAGACGTTTGAGAGCCTCCAAGGATTTAGCCAATGCGTCCTGCACCGGCGAATTATTTGTCTGCTGGCCTGCCACATAGGCGCTGAAATCGGCCAGGGTCGGGGTGGTGAAGATCGATTTGACGTCGAATTCGGCGTGCAGCTGCTCGCGCAGGCGCACCACCACCTGGGTAGCCAGCAGCGAGTGGCCGCCCAGTTCGAAGAAGTTGTCGTTCAACCCCACGCGCGGTACCGCCAGGACTTCGGCCCAGATCGCGGCGATCTGCTGTTCCAGCTCGCTCTGCGGCGCGACGTACGCCCGCGCGTGCAAGCTCGCGTCCGCCTTGGGCAAAGCCTTGCGATCCAGTTTGCCGTTGGGGCTCAGAGGCATCTGCTCCAGCAGCACCCATTGGGCGGGCACCATGTAGTCGGGCAACTGCTGGGCGAGATGGGCGCCGAGAACTTCGCGCCAGTCGTCCCCGGCGTTTTGCAGCACCAGGTAGCCCACCAGGTATTTACCGTCGACCGCCAGCACGGCGGTCTCGCGCACCCACGCGTGTTCCAGCAGGCGCGCTTCGATTTCTCCCAGCTCGATGCGCAGGCCGCGCAGCTTGACCTGATGATCGATACGCCCGGCGTATTCGATCACGCCGTCTGCCCGGTAGCGTGCCAGGTCGCCGGTGCGGTACAGGCGCTCGCCCTGAATGAACGGGTGGGCGACAAAACGTTCGGCGGTGAGTGCCGGGCGGCGGTGGTAACCCCGGGCCAGGCCGATGCCGCCGAGGTACAACTCGCCGAGCACGCCGACCGGTACGGGTTCAAAGTGGCTGTCGAGGATATAGCAGCCGAGGTTGGCGATCGGGCGGCCAATCGGCACCGCATCGCGACCTTCGTCCACGCAGGTCCAGTGGGTTACGTCGATGGCGGCTTCGGTCGGGCCGTACAGGTTGTAGAGCCCGGCCTGGGGCAGCTTGGCGAAGACCTGCTGCTGGGCATCCACCGGCAGGGCCTCGCCGCTGCACACGATGCGGTGCAGGGTATGGCAAGTCGCAACCGTCGACTCCTGCAAGAAGGCCTGCAACATCGACGGGACAAAGTGCAGCGTGGTGACCTGCTCGGCATTGATCAGGCGCACCAGTTTGCTCGGATCGCGATGATCCCCCGGCGCGGCGACCACCAGGCGCGAACCGGTCATCAGCGGCCAGAAGAACTCCCACACCGACACGTCGAAGCTGAACGGGGTCTTTTGCAGCACCGTGTCGCTGACGTCAAGGCCGTAGGCTTCCTGCATCCATTGCAGGCGGTTGGCCAGGGCTGAATGGCGGTTGCCGGCGCCTTTGGGTTGGCCGGTGGAGCCCGAGGTGTAGATCACGTAGGCGAGGTTCTCACCGTCCAGGGCGATGCCTGGGTTGGCGTCGCTGTAGCCCTCGAAGGCAGACTCGCCCAGCACCAGGGTTTCCAGGCCTTGGGGAATCGGCAGCTGCTCACGCAAATGCGCCTGGGTCAAAAGCAGTTTCACCCCGCTGTCGTCCAGCATGTAGGCCAGGCGTTCGCGCGGGTATTCCGGGTCCAGCGGCACATAGGCGCCACCGGCCTTGAGCACCGCGAGCAGGCCGACGACCATGTCGATGGAACGCTCCACCGCCAGGCCGACCAGCACGTCCGGTCCTACGCCGGCTTCGATCAGGCGATGGGCCAGGCGGTTGGCGCGGCAGTTCAGCTCGACGTAGCTCAAGCGCTGCTCGGCGAACACCAGTGCCGTGGCGTCCGGCGTGCGCGTCACCTGCTGTTCAATCAGCTGATGCACGCCGTGCTGCAACGGGTAGTCCCGCGCCGTGGCGTTCCAGTCCTGTACCACTTGCCGGCGTTCGGCCACATCGAGCATCGCCAGTTCGCCCAGGCGCTGCTGGCCGTCCTCGAGCATGGCTTGCAGCAGGTTGAGCAGATGGCGGCCGTAGGTTTGCACCGTGTCCGGGTCGAAGTGCGCACGCGCAAAGCTGAACTGCACCGACAGCGTGTCACCGACGTCCACCAGCACCGTCAGCGGGAAGTTGGTCTGCTCGCGGGACTCCGGCAGGCCAAAACGAATACCGCTGCCGCCACTCTGTTCCAGGGCCTTGGACACTGGGTAGTTTTCGAACACCAGGATGTTGTCGAACAAGGCTTCACCGCCCTGCCCGGCCCAGCGCTGGATATCGTACAGCCCGGTGTGTTCATGCTCGCGCAAGGCCAGGTTCTGCGCCTGCACCGCTTGCAACCAGTCGGCCACGGTTTGCTGGGCATCCACTGCGCAGATCACCGGCAAGGTATTGATGAACAGGCCAATCTGCTGCTCCACCCCCACGAGGTCTGCCGGGCGCCCGGCCACGGTGGCACCGAACGACACCACCGCCTGCCCGCTATGGCGCTGCAACAGGACCAGCCACGCCGCCTGGACCAGGGTGTTGAGCGTGACCTTATGGCTGCGGGCGAAGGCCTCGAGGCGCCCTGTCAGCGGGCGATCCAGGCTCAGCGCGTGCTCGCCGTGCCCGTCCGCCGCCATGGGCTGGCTGCGGCCCAGGCGAGTCGGCGCTTGCAGTGCACTCAACTGCTCGCGCCAGAAGGTTTCGGTCGCACCGGCATCACGCTGCTGCAACCAACCGATGTAATCGCGATAGCGTCCGGCCGCGTCGGGCACCGCCACACCGGCGTAACGTTGCAGCACTTCACCGAACAGGCGCGAATTGCTCCAACCGTCCATCAGGATGTGATGGCTTGTGTAGATCAGCTCATGGCGTTGCTCGTCGGTGCGCACCAGCACCAGACGGACCAGGGGCGCCTTGGCCAGGTCAAAGCCCTGGCGACGCTGGGCTTGCTGCAGGTCTTGCAACGCCAGCTCCGGCTCCGGCATGGCGCGCCAGTCGAGCAGTTCGATGGGCAGCCGGGCCTCGCGGTACACCACCTGGCATGGCCACTCCAGCTGGCCCTCCCAGAAAAACCCGCTGCGCAGCACGTCATGGGCCTGCACCGTGGCATCCCAGGCCTGCTGGAAGCGCGCCACATCCAGGCCCTCGGCCGTCACGCGGATCTGGTTGATGTAGTCGCCGGCAGCCTGTTCGTACAGGGTGTGGAACAGCATGCCTTGCTGCATGGGCGACAAGGTGTAGATGTCGTCAATCCCATCGGCGGCCAGCGGCAAGGACTCAAGCTGCTGCTGGTTCAGGCGCGACAACGGGAAGTCGGAAGCCGTCACGCCGTGATTGCCGGGGGTGCAGCAATGTTCCACCAATGCCGTCAGCTCACGGCTGAAGGCCTGGCTCAAGGCGTCGATCTGCGCGGCCTCGAACATCAGCGGGCTGAAGGTCCAGCCCATGTGCAGTTCACCGCCGAATACCTGGCCGTTGAGGGTCAGCCAGTTACCCAGCGGCGCCTCCGGGCTCTGCTCGGCTCCGGCGCTTTCCGCTGCGAGTACAAACAAACCCTCCGGCTGGTCAAAGCTGGCGTCGATCTGGCCCAGGTAATTGAAGGTGATGCGCGGCACCGGCAATGCCCTGAATGCCTGGCGCGTGGCCTCGTCGCCGAGATAGCGCAGCGCGCCGAAGCCCAGGCCCTTGTCCGGCACGGCGCGCAGTTGCTCCTTGATCTGCTTGATCGAGGCGCCAAGGGATTCGGCCGGGGTCAGGCGCACCGGGAACAGGCTGGTGAACCAGCCCAGGGTGCGGGTCAGGTCGATATCCTCGAACAGGTCTTCGCGGCCATGGCCTTCCAGTTGGATCAGGCTGGAAGCCTGCCCGGTCCACTGGCAGATGACACGCGCCAGGGCGGTCAGCAGCAGATCGTTGATCTGGGTGCGATAGGCCGCAGGCGCCTGTTGCAGTAATTGCCGGGTGTGCTCGGCGTCCAGTCGGCTGACCACTGTCTGCGCCAGGCGGCCAGGACGCGCCCCATGGGGATCACGGCAGGGCAGATCGGTAGGCACGTCCTGGAGCTGTTGCAGCCAGAAGTCTTTTTGCGGCTGTACCGCTTCGCTGCGGGCATGGGCCTGCAAACGCTCGGCCCAGGCCTTGAACGACGAGGTCTTGGCCGGTAACGGCTGTTGGCGGTAGAGGCTTTGCAGGTCCTCGAGGAACACCCGCCAGGACACGCCGTCCACCACCAGGTGGTGCATGACCAGCAACAGGCGTTGGGAACCATCGGCCAGTTCGGCAAGCACCGCACGCAACAAGGGCCCCTGTTGCAGGTCGAGGCTGCGCTGGGCTTTTTCGCACAGCGCGGCCAGCTCGTCGGCATGCGCCACCGTGGCCTGCCACAGCACCTCAGGGCTGGCGGCTGCATGCTCGGCCCGCCACCCTTCGGCGGCCTGGCTGAAGCTCAGGCGCAGCACATCGTGGTGGTGGACGATGGCGTGCAAGGCCGCTTGCAGCCGATCTGCCCGCACCGGCTCGCGTGGCCTCAGCAGCAAGGACTGGTTCCAGTGGTGGCGGTCCGGCAGGTCCATCTCGAAGAACAACTGCTGGAACGGCAGCAACGGCGTCTCGCCCTGCACCGGGCCCTGGTCAAACACCTGGGCAACCTGCAACTGCGCCACCCGCGCCAGGCTGCGCACGGTCTGGTGCTGGAACAACGCCTTGGCGGTGAAATGGATACCGGCGGCGCGGGCGCGGCTGACCACCTGGATCGAGATGATCGAGTCACCGCCGCGCTCGAAGAAGTTGTCGTTCAAGCCTACCTGATCGACGCCCAGCACTTCGGCCCAGATCGCCGCGATCTGCTGTTCCAGGGCACTTTGCGGGGCTTCGTAGTGGTGGGTGGCTTCGGGTTTGGGCAGCGCCTTGCGGTCGAGTTTGCCATTGGGGCTCAGGGGCATTTGCTCCAGCAGCACCCACTGTGCCGGGACCATGTAGTCCGGCAGGTGCTGGGCCAGGTGGGCGCCGAGAACTTCGCGCCAATCATCGCCAGCGTCATGCAGCACCAGGTAGCCCACCAGGTATTTGCCGTCGACCGCCAGCACGGCAGTCTCGCGGACCCACGCGTGTTCCAGCAGGCGCGCTTCTATTTCTCCCAGCTCGATGCGCAGGCCGCGCAGCTTGACCTGATGGTCGATACGCCCGGCGTATTCGATCACGCCGTCTGTGCGATAGCGTGCCAGGTCGCCGGTGCGGTACAGGCGCTCGCCCTGGATGAACGGGTGGGCGACAAAACGTTCGGCGGTGAGTGCCGGACGGCGGTGGTAACCCCGGGCCAGGCCGATGCCGCCGAGGTACAACTCGCCGAGCACACCCACCGGTACGGGTTCGAAGTGGCTGTCGAGGATATAGCAGCCGAGGTTGGCGATCGGGCGGCCAATTGGCACCGCATCGCGGCCTTCGTCCACGCAGGTCCAGTGGGTCACGTCGATGGCGGCTTCGGTCGGGCCGTACAGGTTGTAGAGCCCGGCCTGGGGCAGCTTGGCGAAGACCTGCTGCTGGGCATCTACCGGCAACGCTTCACCGCTGCACACGATGCGCTGCAGGCTTTGGCAGGTCGACACCGCCGGATCCTGCAGGAAGGCCTGCAGCATCGACGGCACGAAGTGCAGCGTGGTGACCTGCTGTTGATTGATCAGGTTGATCAGCCTGGCCGGATCACGGTGATCACCGGGCGCTGCAACCACCAGGCGCGAGCCGGTCATCAGCGGCCAGAAGAACTCCCACACCGACACGTCGAAGCTGAACGGGGTCTTCTGCAGCACCGTGTCGCTCGCGTCGAGGCAGTAGGCTTCCTGCATCCAGTGCAGGCGGTTCAGCAATGCCGAATGACGGTTGCCTGCCCCTTTGGGCTGGCCGGTGGAGCCCGAGGTGTAGATCACGTAGGCGAGGTTTTCGCCGTCCAGGGCGATGCCTGGGTTGGCGTCGCTGTAGCCCTCGAAGGCAGACTCGCCCAGCACCAGGGTTTCCAGGCCTTGGGGGATCGGCAACTGTTCACGCAAGTGCGCCTGGGTCAGCAGCAGTTTCACCCCGCTGTCGTCCAGCATGTAGGCCAGGCGTTCGCGCGGGTATTCCGGGTCCAGCGGCACATAGGCGCCACCGGCCTTGAGCACCGCAAGCAAGCCGACCACCATCTCGATGGAACGCTCTACCGCCAGGCCCACCAATACGTCCGGCCCGACGCCGGCCTCGATCAGGCGATGGGCCAGGCGGTTGGCGCGGCGGTTCAGCTCGGCATAACTGAGCGACATATCATTGAAGCGCAACGCCGGCGCATCCGGCTGCGCCTGCACCTGGGCCTCGATCAACTGATGCACCCACTGCCCTTGGGGGTAGTCGCGCGCTGTGGCGTTCCATTGAGCGAGTATTTGCTCGCGCTCAGCGGCGTTGAGTGTCGCCAGGTCGTGCAAGGGCAATGCAGGGTTCGCCACGGCTGCCCGCAACAGGCTCAGCCAATGTTCGGCCATGCGCGCGACGGTGGCGGCGCCGAACAGGTCGGTGGCGTAGGTCAGGGACGCCCAGATCGCGTCGCCGCTTTCCTGGGTGTCCAGGCTCAGGTCGAACTGGGCGCTGTGGCTGTCCCATTCCAGGTTGGCCACGCGCAGGCCCGGCAACTGCTGCGCGGCGGCTGGGGAATTGGCCTGGTGGTTGAACATCACCTGGAACAGCGGGTTATGGCTCAGGCTGCGCTCCGGCTGCAGGGCTTCCACCAACTGCTCGAACGGCAAATCCTGATGGGCCTGGGCCTCCAGCGCACGGCGCTTGGTCTGCTGCAGCAGTTGGGCGAAGCTCATGTGGCCATCGAGGTCGGCCTTGAGCACTTGGGTATTAACGAAGAAGCCGATCAGCGATTCGGTCTCGACGCGGTTGCGGTTGGCAATCGGCACGCCGATGCGGATGTCCTGCTGGCCGCTGTAGCGGTACAGAAACGCCTGGAACGTGGCCAGCAACAGCATGAACATCGTCACGCCTTCGCCCTGGGCCAGGGCTTTCAACCCTGCCACCAGTGCCGGTTCCAGCGCGATGTCCAGACGCGCACCACGAAAGCTCTGTTGCGCCGGGCGGGGCTGATCGAACGGCAATTCCAGCACTGGCTGCGTGCCGCTGAGCAATTCGCGCCAATACGCCAGTTGACGGGCCTTCTCCCCCGCTTCCATCCAGCTGCGTTGCCACAGCGCATAGTCGGCGTACTGGATCGGCAGCGGCACCAATGCACAGTCCTGGCCCTGGCTGTAGGCAGCATAGAGTTGCATCAACTCCTGCACCATCACACCCATCGACCAGCCATCGGAGACGATATGGTGCTGCACCAGCACCAGTACGTGCTCCTCTTCGCTCACTGCGAGCAAACTGACCCGCAGCAACGGGCCTTGCTGCAAGTCGAAGGGACGGGCGATTTCGGCTTCGACACAGGCCTTGAGCTGCGCTTCGTCGACTGCGCTTTCGGCGATCTCGACCACCCCGTGGGCCAGCACCTCCTGAGTACGTGCCTCGGCGTCCAGGTGCAGGCGTGTGCGCAGGCTTTCATGGCGCGCCACCAAGGTGTCGAAACTGCGCTGCAGGGCGGCCTTGTCCAGCTGGCCGCTCAGACGCAGGGCGCCGGGGACGTGATACGCGTCACTGTCCGGGTCCAACTGCCAGAGAAACCACTGCCGTTCCTGGGCGTAGGACAACGGCAGTTTCCGGCCGTCCTCGCGGATCGAGGCAATCGGCAACTGGGCGAAGCTCATGCCCCGGCTTTGCAGGCGCTGGTAAAACTGCTGGCGCTGTTCCAGAGGCAGGCGAAGAAAGCGCGAAACCAGATCGATATTAGGGTTGGAAAGCATGGGTCAAATCGCCTCTAGTTCGCTCAAAAAGTCACGAAGATCATCAAAGTCTTCCGCGCTGCCGGCGCGGAAGGTGGCAGCCGCCTGCACATAGGCGCGCAGCGTTTCAGTCTGGAACACTTCCACCAGCGGCACTTCCAGGCCCAGCTCGGCCTGGACCCTGGAGGTGATCTGGATGGCCAGCAGGGAGTGGCCGCCCACTTCAAAGAAGTTGTCGTTCAAGCCGACCTGCGGCAGGCGCAGCACGTCGGCCCAGATCGTGGCGATCTGCTGTTCCAGCTCGGTCTCGGGCGCCACATAGGCCTGTTGCATAAGGCTCGCATCCGGCTGCGGCAGGCCCTTGCGGTCGAGCTTGCCGTTGGGGGTCAACGGCATTTGCGCCAGGAAGATGAAATGCGCCGGGACCATGTAGTCCGGCAAGCGGGCCTTGAGTGCGCGACGCAACGCGTCACGGAACTCGGCTTCGTTGGACGGGGCGGACACCGGAACCACATAGGCCACCAGCTGTTTTCCGGTCGGGCCGTCCTGGGCCACGACCACCGTTTCACCGACGCTGTCCTGTTCACGCAGGCGCGCTTCGATCTCCCCCAGTTCGATACGGAAACCACGGATCTTCACCTGGTGGTCGACACGCCCGAGGTAATCCACCACGCCATCCGGGCGGCCACGGGTCAGGTCGCCGCTGCGATATATGCGACTGCCCGGTTTGCCGAACGGGTCCGGCACGAAGCGTTCGGCGGTCAGCGCCGGGCGTTCCAGGTAACCACGCGCCACGCCCTCGCCGCCCAGGTACAGCTCACCGGCGACGCCGATGGGTTGCAGGTTGAGCTGAGCATCGAGTACATAGCCACTGCGGTTGCCCAGCAGCGTGCCGATTGGCGCGTAGACGGCGCCGCAGGGGTCGCCTTTGCGCGCCTTCCACAGCAACGGCGTGACCACGGTTTCGGTCGGGCCGTAGCCGTTGAACAGGTAGGTCGGTTTGAGCGCGCGCCAGGCCAGGTCGTAGCTGGCCTGGGCCACGGCATCACCACCGAAGCAGTAGACCCGCACTTTCGGTGGATTACCGTCGCGCTCGGCATGCTCAGCCAGTTGTTGCAGGTACACCGGCGGGAACACCGCCATGGTCACGTTGTGACGGTGCATCTGCGCGTAGGTGTACTCGGGCAGCCACAGGCTGTCATCACGGACCAGCACGCTGGCGCCGTTGATCAGCGGGTGCATCCAGCCTTCGTGGGAGCCGTCGAAGGCGAACGACATGAAGTGCAGTTCGCAATCGGCCGGCGATGTTTCATAACGCTCGCCGGTGGCGATGATGTGCGCCACCAACGGCCCGTGGGACACCGCTACGCCCTTGGGCAGGCCGGTGGAGCCGGAGGTGTAGATCACGTAGGCGAGGTTGTCGCCGTGCAGTTTTACCGCCGGCGCGGTGTCGCTGTAGTCGGCCCACGCCTCGGTGCGATCGATAGCCAGCGTCTGCATGCCGTCGGGAATCGGCAGTTGCTGCAAGGCACTGGAATGGGTCAGCAGCAGTTGCGCACGGCTGTCCTGCATCATGTACAGCAGGCGATCACGCGGGTATTCGATATCCAGCGGCACATACACACCGCCGGCTTTCATCACCGC
>NZ_MBDT01000018.1:0-155019 GCF_001702295.1 Pseudomonas sp. S3E12 | reverse complement strand
ATCGTCGCCAAGGCCAAGGCCAACGGCTTGAAAGTGATTGCCGTGGATGACCGTTTTGTCGACGCCAAGGGCAACTTCATGGAGGACGTGCCGTACCTGGGCATGGCCGCGTTTGAAGTGGGCCAGAAGCAAGGCGCCGCCATGGCCGCCGAAGCGAAAAAACGTGGTTGGGTCTGGAAGGACACCTACGCGGTGATCAACACCTTCAATGAACTCGACACCGGCAAGAAACGCACCGACGGCTCGATCAAATCCCTCGAAGAAGCCGGTATTCCCAAGGACCACATCCTGACGGCTGCACTGAAAACCCTCGACGTCCCCGGCAGTATGGACGCCACCAACTCGGCCCTGGTCAAGCTGCCCAGCGGTGCGAAAAACCTGATCATCGGCGGCATGAACGACAACACCGTGCTCGGCGGCGTGCGCGCCACCGAAAGCGCCGGCTTCGCTGCGGCCAATGTGATCGGTATCGGCATCAATGGTACCGACGCCATCGGCGAACTGAAGAAGGCCAACAGCGGCTTCTTCGGCTCGATGCTGCCGAGCCCGCACATCGAGGGCTACAACACTGCGTTGATGATGTACGAGTGGGTTACCAAGGGCACCGAGCCGCCTAAATACACGGCCATGGATGAAGTGACCCTGATCACCCGTGCCAACTTCCAGGAAGAACTGACCAAGATCGGGCTGTGGAAATGACGGCGGCGGCCCTGCGTTTCGACGCTATCGGCAAAACCTTTCCCGGGGTCAAGGCGCTGGACGGCATCAGCTTCACCGCCCACCCGGGGCAGGTGCACGCCTTGATGGGCGAGAACGGTGCCGGTAAGTCGACGCTGCTGAAGATCCTCGGCGGCGCCTATATTCCCAGCAGCGGCAGCGTGCAGATCGGCGCGCAGACCATGGCGTTCAAATGCGCCGCCGACAGCATCGCTAGTGGCGTGGCGGTGATCCACCAGGAACTGCATCTGGTGCCGGAAATGACCGTCGCCGAAAACCTGTTCCTCGGGCATTTGCCCGCGCGCTTCGGCGTGGTCAACCGGGGCCTGCTGCGCAAGCAGGCCCTGGCCTGTCTCAAGGGCCTGGCGGATGAAATCGACCCCGAGGAAAAACTCGGGCGCCTGTCCCTGGGCCAGCGCCAACTGGTGGAAATCGCCAAGGCGCTGTCCCGTGGCGCCCATGTGATTGCCTTCGACGAACCCACCAGCAGCCTGTCGGCGCGGGAGATCGACCGCTTGATGGCGATCATCGCGCGCCTGCGGGACGAGGGCAAAGTGGTGCTCTATGTGTCGCACCGCATGGAAGAAGTGTTCCGCATCTGCAACGCGGTGACGGTGTTCAAGGACGGCCGCTACGTGCGCACTTTCGATGACATGAGCGCGCTGACCCACGACCAGTTGGTGACCTGCATGGTCGGTCGCGACATCCAGGACATCTACGACTACCGCCCGCGCGAGCACGGCGAGGTGGCGCTCAAGGTCGACGGTTTGTTGGGGCCGGGTTTGCGTGAGCCGATCAGTTTTGAGGTGCGCAAAGGCGAAATCCTTGGGTTGTTCGGCTTGGTCGGGGCAGGGCGCACGGAGCTGTTCCGTTTGCTCAGCGGCTTGGAACGCGCCAGCGCCGGCAGCCTTGAGTTATGCGGGGAGGCCCTGCAACTGCGCTCACCGCGTGATGCCATCGCCGCCGGTGTACTGCTGTGCCCGGAAGATCGCAAGAAGGAAGGCATCATTCCGCTGTCCAGCGTCGCCGAGAACATCAATATCAGCGCCCGTGGAGCCCACTCTTCGTTTGGCTGGTTGCTGCGCGACGGTTGGGAAAAGGGCAATGCCGACCAGCAGATCAAGGCAATGAAGGTCAAAACCCCGACCGCCGCGCAAAAGATCATGTACCTGTCCGGCGGCAACCAGCAGAAAGCCATTCTCGGCCGCTGGCTGTCGATGCCGATGAAGGTGCTGCTGCTCGACGAACCGACGCGCGGCATCGACATCGGCGCCAAGGCCGAGATCTACCAGATTATCCATAACCTCGCGGCCCAGGGCATTGCGGTGATCGTGGTGTCCAGCGACCTCATGGAAGTGATGGGCATCTCCGACCGCATCCTGGTGCTGTGCGAAGGCGCGATGCGCGGCGAACAGACCCGCGAACACGCGACCGAATCCAACCTGCTGCAACTGGCCCTGCCGCGCGGCCTGGCGAACTGAGAGAAGACCATGACCACTCAAAACAACGCGCTGCCGACGGCACGCAAACCCCTCGATATGCGCGCACTGCTCGACAACTGGGCGATGCTGCTGGCGGCGGTGGGCATCTTTGTCCTGTGCGCCTTGCTCATCGATAACTTCCTTTCGCCGTTGAACATGCGCGGCCTGGGCCTGGCGATTTCCACCGTGGGCATCGCTGCCTGCACCATGCTGTTCTGCCTGGCATCGGGGCACTTCGACTTGTCGGTAGGCTCGGTGATTGCCTGCGCCGGTGTGGTGGCGGCGATTGTGATGCGCGATACCGACAGCGTCATGCTGGGCATCGGCGCGGCGCTGCTGATGGGCCTGGTCGTGGGGCTGATCAACGGCATCGTGATCGCCAAGCTGCGGGTCAATGCGTTGATCACCACCCTGGCGACCATGCAGATCGTGCGCGGCCTGGCCTATATCTTTGCCGACGGCAAGGCGGTGGGGGTGTCCCAGGACCAGTTCTTTATCTTTGGCAATGGCCAACTGCTGGGCGTGCCGGTGCCGATCCTGATCACCATCGTGTGCTTCCTGTTTTTCGGCTGGCTGCTCAACTACACCACCTACGGGCGCAACACCATGGCCATCGGCGGCAACCCGGAAGCGGCGTTGCTGGCGGGGGTGAATGTCGACCGCACCAAGATCCTGATCTTCGCCGTGCACGGCCTGATCGGCGCATTGGCCGGGGTGATCCTCGCCTCGCGCATGACCTCGGGTCAGCCGATGATCGGCCAGGGTTTCGAACTGACGGTGATTTCCGCTTGCGTGCTGGGTGGGGTGTCGCTGAGCGGCGGCATCGGCATGATCCGCCATGTGATTGCAGGTGTGCTGATCCTAGCGATCATCGAGAACGCGATGAACCTGAAGAACATCGACACCTTCTACCAGTATGTGATCCGCGGTTCGATCCTGCTGCTGGCGGTGGTCATCGACCGCATGAAACAACGCTGAACCCCTTGTCATGTGAGGCTCAAAATGTGGGAGGGGGCTTGCCCCCGATGGCGGTGTATCAGAAGCAAATATGCAGACTGACACTCCGCAATCGGGGGCAAGCCCCCTCCCACAATTTAATCAGCGGTGAATTTGAAGACAGTGTTCTGGGTGTAGGTCTGTCCTGGGTTCAGGCGAGTTGAGGCGAAGTTTGGTTGGTTAGGCGCATCCGGAAAGTGCTGGGTCTCCAAGGTGAAACCACTCCAGTGCAGGTAGGTCTTGCCACCTTTGCCCTTCACCGAACCATCAAGGAAGTTGCTGGTATAGAACTGCACCCCCGGTTCGCTGGTGTAGAGCTGCAAGCGCCGGCCTGACGCCGGGTCGTGCACCTCGGCGGCGAGTTGCTTGACGTCGCCCTTGGTGTCCAGCGCCCAGTTGAAGTCAAACCCGCCCTGTTTCGGCTCGGCAAACTTGAGCTGCGGGTGATCTTCCTTGATGTGCTGGCCGATCGGGGTGGGCTTGAGGAAGTCCATCGGCGTGCCCTTGACCGGCGCGAGTTCGCCGGTGGGAATCAAGGTGGCATTCACCGGGGTGTAATGGCTGGCATGCAATGTAGCGACGTGCTTGAGGATGTCGCCGTTACCCGCACCGGCCAGGTTGAAGTAGCTGTGGTTGGTGAGGTTGAGTACCGTCGGCTTGTCGGTGGTGGCCTTGTAGTCGATGTGCAGTTCGTTCTTGTCGTTGAGGCGGTAGGTGACTTCGGTTTTCAAATTACCGGGAAAGCCCATCTCGCCGTCCTTGGACAGGTAGCTCAGCTTCACGCCGACTGAGTCCTTGTCCTTGACCGGCTCGGCCTTCCACACCTGCTTGTCGAAGCCCTGGGCGCCGCCATGCAGTGAGTTGGGGCCGTCGTTGAGCGGCACCTGGAAGCGCTTGCCGTCGAGTTCAAAGGCGCCGCCGGCCAGGCGATTGCCGAAGCGGCCGATGGTTGCGCCGAAAAACGCCGTACCGGCTTGATAGCCTTGTACGTCGTCAAAGCCCAGCACCACGTCGTCGACCGTGCCGTTTTTGTCCGGCACTTTCAGCGACTGCAACACGCCGCCATAGGTGATGACCGTGGCTTGCATGCCGTGGCTGTTGCGCAGGATGTACTGTTCGACGGCAGTGCCGTCGTTGGTTTTACCGAAAGGTTTTTGCTCGCTGCTCAGGCCGGCCGCCTGGGCGCCGCCGCTGGCGATCATCATGGACAGCGCCAGGCCGGACAGCAGGTATCGAGGGTGCTTCATGGTCGAACTTCCTTTTGTTGTTTTGAGTGGAATAGTTCTACTAATAGCGATATTTTGTCGGTTGGACAGCGAATTTATAGCCTTTAAAGCCGATTTCGTAAAATAAAATAAGACTAATTGATCGAGGCATCCTTTTATGAGTACTGAACACGCCGTTTATCCCGACCTCAAGGGCAAGACCGTACTGATTTCCGGGGGCGCCTCGGGGATCGGCGAATTCATGGTGCGCGCCTTCGCCGTGCAGGGTGCCAAGGTCGGGTTTGTGGACCGCGCGCAAAGCCAGGGCGAACGCCTGGCGGCGTTGTTGAGTTCCCAGGGGCATGCCGTGGAGTTCGTGTGCTGCGACATCACCGATGAAATCGCCTACAAGGCGGCCATAGGGCGCTTCGAGCATTCCCTGGGGCCGATCAGCGTACTGGTGAACAACGCCGCCAATGACGTGCGCCACACCCTGGAAGAAGTCGATTCGGAAACCTTCGACAAGCTGATCTCAGTCAACCTCAAACACGCCTTCTTTGCCGCCAAGGCCGTCGTGCCGATGATGAAACGCGCCGGCAGCGGCTCGATCATCAACCTCGGCTCCGTCGGCTGGATGATGGCCTCCGCCGGCTACCCGGTGTACGCCGCCAGCAAGGCCGCCGCCCACGGCATGACCCGCGCGCTGGCACGGGAGCTGGGGCCGAACCGTATCCGGGTGAACACGCTGGTGCCCGGTTGGGTGATGACCGAAAAACAGCTGGCCATGTGGGTGGATGACGCCGCCAAGGAACTGATCAGCCGCAGCCAGTGCCTGCCCGGCAGCGTACTGCCGGAACACATCGCCAATATGGCGCTGTTTCTCGCGTCCGATGCCTCGGCGATGTGTTCGGCGCAGAACTTCATCGTTGACGGCGGCTGGGTCTGAACCGAACACCCTCTCTCAGACAACACAGACCAATGTGGGAGGGGGCTTGCCCCCGATGGCGGTGGTTCAGGCAGTACTTCTATAACTGACCCACCCTTATCGGGAGCAAGCCCCCTCCCACATTTGAAACTGTGTCGCTTATTCGATGGGATAACGCTTGAACGCCGGATGCCGCTCCAGCCGCTCGGCATGCCGTTGCAGGTTGGGAAATGCATCCGCCTTGACCACCGATGCCACGGTGAACTGGCTGAACGACCAGGCCACCGCCGCCGTAATCGACGCCTGGGTCAGTGCTTCATTGTCGCCCAGTTGCTTGTCCAGCAACCCATAGGCCGCGAGCAATTGCCCGCTCACGCGCTCAAGCCACGGTGCATGCAGCTTCTCGGCCGGGCGCAGGTTGTGTTCATAGACGATCTGCACGCTCTTCTCACAGGCCGCCAGCGCCAGTCCCAGAACGTGCAAGTCCTTGGCCAGTGCCGCAGGTTGCCGGGGCAACAGCTTCCTGTCAGCCGGGGCCAGGGTTTCGAGGTACTCCAGGATCAGGCTGGAGTCCATCAACACCGTGCCATCGTCCAGCACCAGGGTAGGGGCCTTGACCACCGGGTTGATCTGCGCAAATTCGTCGAAGGTGCGGAACACGGACAGGGGTTCATGCATGAAATCCACCCCGTACAGGTCCAGGGAAATGGCCACGCGGCGCACGTAGGGCGAGTCCAGCATGCCGATCAGTTTCATGAAGCCTCCATTGCTGTCAGGGTGACGAGCCCAAGAGATTAAGGGCACTCGGTCGCCCGGCGCAATTGTTGATACGCCTGCACCAACTGCTCCAGGCTGAACGCCAGGTTGCGTCCGCTGGGATTGGGCAGTACCCACACTGACGCGCCGCCCAGCGCCTTTGGCTGCAAGCCCCAGTCGATCTCGCGTTGGCCGCTCACCGCGCTGTAGCCGGGCTTGCCCAGGAACGCCACGAAGCGCGGCGCGCAGTGGCGGATCTTGTGTTCGAAGCCCGTCGCGGCCTGGGTGAACTCATGTCGTGCCAATTCGCCCGCGCTGGCCGTGGGACGTTCCACCAACGTGGTCAGGCCGCAGTGGTAGTGCAGCAGCGTACGCCCGTGTTCGGGGCGGATTTCATGGGGCGTGAAGCCGGCCAGGTGCAGGGTGCGCCAGAAGCGGTTGCTGCGGTTGGCGAAATGCAGGCCGAGGGCGGCGGAACCCTTGCCGGGGTTGATGCCGCAGAACACGACCTTCAGGTGATTGGCGAGAATATCTTCAAGTCTGTCGGCCATGTGGGGGTATCTGAATGTGAGCCAATCGGTAAGATGCGCTTTGAATTCATCCATTCCAAGCGCCTCAGGAGCAGTGAGCATGACCGATTCATCCAGCTATGTCCCACCCAAGGTCTGGACCTGGGACACCGAAAGCGGCGGCACCTTCGCCAGCATCAACCGGCCCATCGCCGGCGCCACCCATGAAAAGCAATTGCCGGTCGGCAAGCATCCGCTGCAGCTGTATTCCCTGGCCACGCCCAACGGGCAGAAGGTCACCATCCTGCTCGAAGAACTGTTGGCCCTCGGGCACAGCGGCGCGGAATACGACGCCTGGCTGATCAAGATCGGCGACGGCGACCAGTTCGGCAGCGGCTTTGTCGGGGTCAACCCGAACTCGAAGATCCCGGCCTTGATGGACCACAGCGGCGCCCAGCCGATTCGCGTGTTCGAGTCCGGCGCGATCCTGCAGTACCTGGCCGAGAAGTTCGGCGCCTTCTTCCCCACCGAGCCGGCGGCCCGCGCGGAATGCCTGTCGTGGTTGTTCTGGCAGATGGGCAGCGCGCCGTACCTGGGCGGTGGCTTCGGGCATTTCTATGCCTATGCGCCGAGCAAGATGGAATACCCGATCAACCGCTTTGCCATGGAAACCAAGCGCCAACTGGACGTGCTGGACCAGCGCCTGGCCGTGAGCGAATACATCGCCGGGGATGAATACACCATCGCCGATATCGCCATCTGGCCGTGGTACGGCGGGTTGGTCAAAGGTCGCTTGTATGGGGCGGCGGAGTTTCTCTCGGTGCACGAGTACAAGCACGTACAGCGCTGGGCGGACGCGATTGAGGCGCGGCCGGCGGTGCAGCGTGGGCGGCGGGTGAATCGGGTGTCGGGCGAGGAACAGTTGCCCGAACGCCATGATGCAAGTGACCTGGACTGATTGAGATCCAAGTGTGGGAGGGGGCTTGCCCCCGATAGCGGTGGATCAGTCACGGATGTATCAACTGACCCACTGCCATCGGGGGCAAGCCCCCTCCCACATTTTGATCGCCTTATCTTCAATTTACTTGTAGCGCTGTTCGAACACTGCCACCTGTTCGGGCTTGATGAGCTCGAACGGCACCCACACCTCGGACTCGATCGGCTCGCCCTTGATCATCCTGATCGCCGACTGCACCGCTTGCGTGGCCTGGGCCTTGGGGTCCTGGAATACCGACGCCGTGAGCATGCCGCGCTTGATCGCCGCCAGGCCGTCGGGCAAGCCGTCGATGCCGATAATCGCGATCTCGCCCTTGGCCTTGCCCGCCTGTTGCAAGGCCATGGCCGCGCCAATCGCCATTTCATCGTTATTGGCCACAATCGCATCGAACTGCGTGCCGGCCAGCAGCCAGTTGCTGGTCAGGTCCATGCCCTTGTTGCGTTGCCACTCGGCGCTTTGCTGCTCCACCACCTTGATGCCGGGAAAGTCCTTGAGCACCTGCTTGACGCCTTCGGTGCGGTCATGGGTGGCGTTCTGCGCGAGGTCGCCCATGATGATCGCCACATTGCCCTTGCCGCCGAGCTTTTCCGCGAGGTAGCGCATCTGCAATTGCCCGGCCTCGATATCGTTGGACGCCACGGTGACCACGCCCTTGGGCAAGATGCGCTCATCCGGGTGGCGGTTGACGTACACCAGCGGCGTCTTGGCCGCCACGGCGGCGCGGGTCATGTTGGCGGTGGCGGCGGTGTCCACCGGCAGCACGATCACGGCGTCGACTTTCTGGTTGAGAAAGCCTTCGACCTGATTGAGCTGGCGCACCACGTCGCCCTGGGCGTCTTCGAACTGGATCTGCACGTCCTGTTGCTTGGCGGCATTTTCCAGGCCGGTGCGCACGTAGGTCATGAAGTTATCGTCGACCCGCGCGATGCTCACGCCGATGCGATACGCGGCGAAGGTCCATTGGCTGAACAGCAGTAAAAATGCAGCAACAAGCAATGAATAGCGATGCATGAGGGTGTTCCTTTTATTGTTATAGGGTGAACGCTTGACGGAAACGCTCCAGGGCCAACTCGCTGTCGCCGCTGGCCCAGCCTTCGAGGCCGACCACGCCGTTGTAACCCATGGCGTGCAGGGCCCTGGCAATGGCCGGGTAGTGGATTTCGCCGGTGCCGGGCTCCTGGCGTCCGGGCACGTCGGCCACCTGGATTTCACCGATGGCGCTGCCCGCGCGCTGGATCAGCTCGATCAGGTTTCCTTCGCCGATCTGCGCGTGGTACAGGTCCAGGTTCATCTTCAGGTGCGGGCTGCCCACGGCTTCGATCAGTGCCAGGGTGTCGTCGGCGCGGGCGAACGGGGTGCCGGGGTGGTCGACCTCGGTGTTGAGGTTTTCCAGCAGGAACACGCGGCCGGCGTCTTCGCCCAGGCGCGCGATTTTTTCCAGCGCCTTGCACGCGCTCAGCCACATGCGTCCGGTGGTCTGGCTCACGGGCTGCACCGGCAGGCCGCCGTCACCCAGTCCGGTGCCATGCAGGTTGAGGCTGGGGCAGTTCAGGCGCTCGGCAACGCCGATGGATTCGCGCGCGCTGTCGAGCAGTTGGCGGATGCCGTCGGGGTCGGTGAGGGTGCCGCTGATATAGCCGGTCATCGAAGTGAAATCGGCGCCGGTGGCGGCCAGGGCGCTGATGTCTTTATTGGTCCAGTTCCAGATTTCGGCACTGAAACCCAGTGCATGGATGCGCTTCACGCGCTCGACGAAGGGCAGGTCGAGAAACACCATCTCGGCACTGATCGCCAATTTGAACGGGCTCATCAGCGGGCTCCCTGCACGGCCACGGCCTTGCCGGTCTCGAACGACTCGATACAGGCGCGAGCGATCGCCAGGGCGGCGCGCGCGTCTTCACCACTGGCCATGGGCTTGGCGCCGCTGCGCAGGCAGTCGACAAAGTGGTTGAGTTCGGCGATGTAGGCGTCGCGCAGCAGGTCGGTGTCCATACGCTGGGTGTCGGCCTGGATGCCCTCGGCCAGGTAGCGCACAAGGTCGGAGTCGTTGAGGCTGCCCATGCTCAGCATGCCGGCGCTGCCGAACACTTCGCCGCGCACGTCGTAGCCGTACACCGCCTGGAAGTTGGCCTCCGCGGTGGCGATGGCGCCGTTGTCGAAGCGGATCGCGACCACGGCGGTGTCGAGGAAGCCTTTGCTTTTGTATTCCGGTGCGATCAGTGCGTCGGCCATCACATACACCTGCACCGCTTCGGCACCGGGGTTGAGGTAGCGCAGGGTGTCGAAGTCGTGGATCAGGGTTTCCAGGAAGATCACCCATTGCGGCGAATTGGCCGGGTTGTTGAGTGCCGGGTCGCGGGTCAGCGAGCGCAACAACTGCGGCGTGCCGATGCGGCCGGCCGCCACGTCGAGGTGGGCCGTGCGGAAGCTCTTGGCGAAACGCCGATTGAAACCGACCTGCAGCGGCACGCGCGCATCGGCCGCGGCGGCAATGGCGCGGTCGGCTTCGTCGAGGGTGATGGCCATGGGTTTTTCGCAGAAGATCCCCTTGCCGGCACGGGCGGCGCTGATCACCAGTTCGGCGTGGCTGCGGGCGGGGGCGGCGATGAGGACGCCGTCGATGTCCGGGTCGTCGAGCAGCTGTTGCGGGTCGGTGTAGACCTTGCCTACCCCCAGTTCGGCCGCCAGGCGTGCGGCTTGGCCGGGAGTGGGGTCGGCGATGGCGGCGAGGGTTGCGCCGGGGATGTGTCGCGCAGCGGTCAGGCCGTGGAAGCTGCCCATGCGACCTGCACCGATCAAGCCCAGGCGGATGTTCTGTGTACTCATGAAATGACCCCTTTTTATTGTTGGCCGCAGGACAGCCCTGACTGGCAAAGGGGCAGGAGCAAAGGTTATGCCAATTTATAATTGTCTGATAACTAAGGATTTATAAAATACAATAAACAAAATGTGTTCATTCTGATGACATGCCTATACTGACATGTCAAAAACATGAACATGGATACCGCCCGATGAGCATGGCGTTCAGCGTACAAGACCTCGACTACCTGACGGCCCTGGGGCCTGCGGCGCTGAACGACGGCCCCGTGGCTGCGCTGGAACAGGCGTGGCGCGCGTGCCTGGCCGGGCAGGTGCAGCGCCCGGCCGAGGTGCGGCAGGTGATCTGGGATTCCTGGCGCCGCAGTGTCGAGGCGGGTATCGACCCGGATGACAGCCAGTACCGCTTTGTGGCGCCCCACGACCTTGCTGCCACCCTGGCCACCCACCGCGTCCTGATCGCCGCCGCTGCGCAGGTCATGCATGGTTTGCTGGCCTATAACCCGCGAGGGCATATCAACCTCACCGACGCCGACGGCACCACCCTGTATTTCTGCGGGCTGGACATCACCCCCGTCGGCAGCCGCCTGCTCGAATCGGTCCAGGGCACCAACTGCACCGGCCTGGCCCTGGCCGAAGACCGCTTGGTGTACGTGCTGGCCGAGGAGAACTTCGGCAGCGGCCTGCGCCAACGCCGCATGCACTGCGCCGCCGCGCCGATCAGGAATGCCCAGGGCCAGACCCTGGCGATGCTGACCCTCACCGCCGAACCCGGCTGGTTTCACTTTCACACCCTCGGTACCGTACAAGCGGCTGCCGAAGCGGTCTCCCGCCAGATGGCCCTGCAAGCGCTGTTGGAAGAGCAGCAAACCGTGCTCGAAGTGCTTAACGAAGGCCTGGTGGTGCTCGATGAGCGTGGCTGCATCAAGGCGCTTAACCGTTATGCCCGGCAACTGTTCGGGGTGGGGCTGGAGCTGATCGGCAGCCCCTTCCAGCGCCTGGGCCGCAGTGAGCTGAGTGACGCCATGCTTCTACGCGGCGGTGAGCCGGTGCGTGACCTCGATTGCACCTTCCACCTGCACGACCGCAGCCAGCTCGCCTGCCTGGTCTCGGTGTGCCCGCTGGAGCAGGGCGGGGTGATCGTGTCCCTGCGCGAGAACCGCCGCATCCGTGAAATCACCCGGCGCATCATCAGCACCCAGGCGCGCTACACCTTCGACACTATCCAGGGCACGTCGCGGGCGATCCAGGACGCACTGCACCTGGGACGCATCGCCAGTCGCAGTGAATCCACCACCCTGATCCTCGGCGAAAGCGGCACCGGCAAGGAGCTGTTCGCCCAGGCCATCCACAACGCCAGCGACCGCGCCAACGGCCCGTTCGTGGCGGTCAACTGCGGCGCGATCCCACGGGACCTGGTGCAGAGCGAGCTGTTCGGGCATGTCGAGGGCGCGTTTACCGGCTCGGCCCGGGGCGGGTCGGCGGGCAAGTTTGAACTGGCGGATGGCGGCACCATTTTTCTGGATGAGATCGGCGATATGTCCTTCGACGCTCAGGTCAGCCTGTTGCGGGTGTTGCAGGAAGGCGAGATCACCCGCGTCGGCGCGAAAAGCTCACGGCCCGTGGACGTAAGGATCATCGCCGCTACCCACCGCAACCTCAGCCAGGCGGTGGTCGAAGGCGCGTTCCGTGAAGACCTCTACTACCGCCTCAACGTACTGAACCTGACCGTACCGCCGCTGCGCATGCGCCGTGAAGACATCCCGTTGCTGGCGCGGCACTTCCTCACGCGCTGCGCCCGTTCGCTGCGCAAAGCGGTGCAGGGCTTTTCCCCGGATGCGCTGGAACTGCTCTCGGCCTACGCCTGGCCAGGCAATGTGCGCGAGCTGGAAAACAGCATCGAGCGCGCCACCAACCTGGCGACAGGCGAACTGATCCAGGCGGCCGATTTGCCCCTGGAAACCAGACCGCGCGCCACGCTGCGCCACTACGAACCTCAGCCCGCCCAGGACCTGAGCAGCCACGAAATGCACGCCATCATCGCCGCACTCAAAAGCACCGGCGGCAACATCCGCCTGGCCGCCCGGCAACTGAACGTATCGCGGGGTGGGCTGTACAACAAGATGAGTCGGTTCGGGCTGAATGCCGCAGATTTTCGCGGCGCGTAAGGTCGAAATGTGGGAGGGGGTTTGCCCCCGATAGCCATAGGTATCTACCCAACGTTGGCTCAACGCTGAAAGCGCGGCGGATAGGGCTGTCGTGGTGAGCGGGCTTGTCCCGCGCTGGGCTGCGCAGCAGCCCCAAAACCAGCCTCTACAGAGTGTCTGATACACCGCGATCTTCTTGACTGGGGCTGCTGCGCAGCCCAGCGCGGGACAAGCCCGCTCGCCACAGGGAGATTTGTCAGGGTCTGAAAAGTTGCGTAGATACCCTTGCCCCGATAGCGGAGTGTCAGTTGGCATCTACTTAACTGACCCACCGCTATCGGGAGCAAGCCCCCTCCCACCTTTTGATCTCCATGTATCAGGCACACATGTTCTCCGACGTCACAATCTGCGGCGCGATATGCACCCGATGCCGCCCCGGATCAAACCCCTCGGCACTCTGCAATTCCACCAGCAACTGCACCAGCGCGTTCGCTGTCTGCCTGGGCTGTGAATCCATCACCACATCGATCAACCCCTGGCTCAGCGCCTGGCGTGACAGCTGCGTGGACTCCTGCAAAATGCAGCACAACGCCGGGCGCTTGGGCAGTTGCGCCAGGGCGCTGATGATGCCGTCGCCGCCACCGCCCACCACGCACAGGCCACGCAGGTCGGTGTGGCGGGTGAGCAGGTCAAGGGTGGCTTCTTCGGTGATGTCGCAGTTGTCCAGGTTGATCAGCGGCTCCAGCGGTTTGAGCCCTGGGGCGTGTTTGGCGAGGTAGCTGTGCAGGCCTTCGACCCGTGCCTGGTGACCGAGGAAGCGATGGCCGCCGAGCAGGATCCCCACGCTGCCTTTGCGTGCGCCGCAGGTGCGGGCGAGCAGCCAGCCCATGGTGCGCCCGACTACGTGGTTGTCCTGGCCCACGTAGGGTTCAAGGGCTTGCTCGTGAATATCCGAGAGCAGCGCCACCACCGGCACACCGGCCTCGCGGATCTGTGCCAGGCACGCGTTGATCAGCGGGTGGGCGAAGCTGACCACGGCGAGGCCGTCGCACTGCACGGCCAGTTGCTCGATCTGCGCGACGATGGCGCTGGGTGTGCGGTCGTTGATGTAGTCGAATTGGCAGGTCAGGTTGGCGCTGGCGTGATGCTGCGCCGCCTCGCTGATCGACTGCGCCAGGTGGGCATAGAACGCCTGGGCGGTGCCCAGCAGCAGGATGCCGAAGCGATAGGTGGGTCGGCGTTCGCGTATGCGTTGGCCGATCAACCGCGCCGCAAAATAGCCCACCGCTTCGGCAGCCTGGAACACCTGCTCGGCCGTTTGCGGATTGACCGGCGCGCGCGCATTCAGCACGCGGTCGACGGTGGCCACGCTGAGGCCCGCATGGGCGGCGACGGTGGCGATGGTCGGGCGTTTATTGTTGTGCATGACAGCCCCCTTGAGCGTCTTGATAGAAAACTATCAAGCCCCGCTGGGCCTGGATGATAGCTTGATAGGGAATGGATTCAAGGCCTTGAGGGTGATTTAGCCGCGCTCTATCGTTGGTTTCGCAAAGCACCTGAAACCTCTCGCTTGCGGAGAACAATAACAATGCCTGAACACACCGCTCACACCGCTCGGCGCGACTACAGCCTCACCGGCCCCGAAGCCGCCCGCGCGGCGGAAAAAGGCCTGGTCTCGGCCAGTTGGTACCAATCGCCGATTTCCCGTAAACGCATGAAAGAACTGATGCAACGCCGCGACGGCCCGGCCTTGCTCGACACTGCTATTTGGGCGGCCGCGCTGTTGGCCACCGGCTTCGGCGGCTACTGGTTCTGGGGCACGTGGGCCTGCGTACCGTTCTTCCTCTCCTATGGCGTGCTGTACGGCACCGCATCCAACCCGCGCTGGCACGAAACCGGCCACGGCACCGCGTTCAAGACCCGCTGGATGAACGACGTGCTGTACCAGGTCGCGAGCTTCATGTGCATCTTCGAACCCCACGTGTGGCGCTGGAGCCATGCCCGGCACCACACCGACACCATCGTCGTCGGCCGCGACCCGGAGATCGTCGAGCCTCGCCCGCCGAGCCTGCCGATGATGTTTCTCAGCCTGTTCAACCTGCCCCTGGCCTGGAAGACCTTCAGCGGTGTGGCGCGCCATGCCATCGGCCAGATGAGTGCCCAGGAGGCGGACTTCATCCCCGAATCCGAGTGGCCCAAGGTGTTCCGCGCCGCGCGTATCTGGGTCGGCATTTATGCGCTGGTCATCGGCACCGCGTTGTACCTGCACAGCTGGTTGCCGCTGATGCTGGTTGGGCTGCCCAGTATTTACGGCGCCTGGCTCGGCTACGTGTTCGGCCTCACCCAGCATGTGGGCCTGGCCGAAGATGTGCTCGACCACCGCAGCAACTGCCGCACGATCTACATGAACCGCGTGCTGCGCTTTATCTACATGGACATGAACTACCACCTTGAGCACCACATGTACCCGATGGTGCCGTACCACGCCTTGGCGCAATTGCACGACGAGATCCGCAGCGACTGCCCGCCGCCGTACGCCAACCTGTTCGAGGCGTACAGGGAAATCATCCCGACGATCTGGAAGCAGCGCAGCGATCCGACTTACTTCGTCCAGCGTCCCATCCGCCCCAGTGCTGAACCGGCCGCCAGGGCCCCGATGCATGCAGAAGCCACTGCCGGCTGAATCCCACCCAAGAACAAGAGAAAACGCCATGAACGATCAATGGATCGACGTCTGCGCCGTGGGCGAAATAGACGCGGAAGACGTGCTGCGCTTCGACCACGGGGCGCACACCTACGCGGTGTTCCGCTCGGCGGACAATGAGTTTTTCGCCACCGCCGGCCTGTGCACCCACGAGAAAATCCACCTCGCCGACGGCCTGGTGATGGACCATGTGATCGAGTGCCCCAAGCACAACGGGCGCTTCGATTACCGCTCGGGCAAGGCCCTGGGCGCGCCGGTGTGCGTCAACCTCAAGACCTACCCGGTACGGGTCGAAGCGGGGCGGGTTTTGCTCGCCGTCACGGCTTGATGATGAACGCAGCCCTGATCATCGTCGGCGCCGGCCATGCCGGTGGCCGCGCGGCATTGACCCTGCGTGAAGAAGGCTACAGCGGGCGCCTCATCCTGATCGGCGACGAACCGCACGTGCCCTACGAGCGGCCGCCCCTGTCCAAGGGCCTGTTGCAAGGCAGCATGGACCTGGCCGGCTGCAGCCTGTGCGATAGCGCCCGGCTCGCCGAGTTGGGCATCGAACACATCGCCGGTAACCCGGTCCGCGAACTGGACCCGCCGCAGCACCGCCTGCAATTGGCCGACGGCCAGTGGCTGTCCTACGCCGGCCTGTTGCTGGCCACCGGCGGCAGGGCGCGACGCTTGCCCCAGGCGCAGGCCAACGTGCTGTACCTGCGCACCCATGATGAAGCGCTGGCGCTGAAATCCGCGTTGCGACCCGGAGCGCGGCTGGTGATTGTCGGCGGCGGGTTTATCGGCCTGGAAGTCGCGGCCACGGCACGGGGCCTGGGCTGCGAGGTGACGGTGCTCGAAGCCGGGCCGCGCTTGGCGGGCCGGGTGCTGGCGCCGGTCATCTCCGAAGCGCTGCTGCAGGTGCATCGCCAACAGGGTGTCGACGTGCGCTTGAATGTGGCGTTGGAGTCGATCCATGCAGAGGCGGTGCAACTGGTGGACGGGCAGTTACTGCCCTGCGACCGGGTTGTGGTCGGCATCGGCATGCAACCGAATATCGAGCTGGCCGTGGCGGCGGGGCTGGAGGTGGGGCAGGGCATTCGCGTCGACGCGCACCTGCGCACCAGCGCGCCGGACATCTACGCGGCAGGTGACGTGTGCGAGTTTCGCCTCGGCGGCGAGTACCAGCGCCAGGAAACCTGGCGCAATGCCGAGGCCCAAGGGCGGCATGCCGCACTGAACATGCTCGGGCGTGATGAGCCGTTCGAAGCGCTGCCCGGCTTCTGGTCCGAACAGTACGACTGGGGCTTGCAGACCGTGGGCGTGATCACGCCGCTGACCGTCAGCCGTGCCTTGCCGGGCGCGGGTCTGTTGCTGTTCTACCTCGACGCCGACCAGCGCTTGCAAGGCGCCTGCGGCTGGGGCCCCGGCAACAGCGTGGCCAAGGACATCAAGCTGTGCGAACGCCTGATCAGCGCGCGCATCGCCCTGAACGCGGCCAGCCTGGTCGACCCCGACGTGTCCCTCAAACACCTGCTGCGAGGCTGATATGCGCCAATTCCTGGTATTCCAATCCCTCTGGGCGATGCACACCGAGCCCGGCCCCATGGAGGCCCAACTCGACCGCATCAAGGCCGCCGGTTTCGACGGCATTACCGATCACTATTGGCAAGCCGCCGATGTCGCGCGTCTGCACGCCGCCGCCACGGCGCGGGGCTTGCAGATCGAAGGCCAGTTGTTCCCGCAAAGCGTCGACGACCTGGCGGCCGCACTGGATGTGATCAGCCGCCATGGCTGCCACCACCTCACCCTGCAAGCCGACGTGCGCCCGCGCAGCCAAACCGAAGCCGCCCGCTTGATCGAAGGCTGGCAACGCCTGGCCGAGCAGGTGGATTTTCCGGTGCTGCTGGAAACCCACCGCTATCGCCTCACCAACGACCTGCTGTTCACCCTCGACCTGCTGGCGCAGATGCCCGATTTGAAGCTGCTGGCCGACCTGTCTCACTACGTGGTCGGGCGCGAGTTGCCCGAGCCCGGCGCCGTTGAAGACGACGAGCAGATCCGCACGATCCTGCGCCACAGCTGGGGCTTTCATGGCCGTGTGGCCAGCAGCGAACAGGTGCAGGTGTCGCTGGCGTTCCCTCAGCACCAGGCCTGGGTGCAACGCTTTACCCAGTGGTGGCGCTACGGGATCGAGGACTGGCTGGCCCGCCCCGACACCCCGCACAGCCTGTCCTTCACCTGCGAACTGGGCCCGCCGCCCTATGCCATCACCGGCGCCGATGGGCGTGAAATCAGTGATCGCTGGGCCGAGGCGTTGCAGCTCAAGGCGTTGATTCGCGACGTGTGGCAGGCGTGTCGGAAATGATCTGCTAACCTGCGCGGGTTCACTCCCGCCCTTAGCCTGGATTTGCCCCATGCCGACTTCCTCCGTTCAGCCGCCTCTTGAACCGCAGTCCGTCTGCCACCCGATCACCAGCAGCGCGATCTTTATGGTCGCCACCATCGCCCCCGGCAGTGAAGACGGCGTGCGCGCCTGGTGCGCAGACATCGCCGGGCTCGTGCGTTCGGTGGGCAAACGCGTGCCGGCGGGCAACCTCACCTGCGTCTGCGGCTTTGGTTCGGATGCCTGGGACCGCTTGTTCGGCACGCCGCGCCCGGCGGCGTTGCACCCGTTTCGGGAGTTCGGTGTAGAAGGGCGCATGGCGGTATCGACGCCCGGCGACATCCTCCTGCATATCCGCGCCGAGCAGATGGACCTGTGCTTTGAACTCGCCACCCAACTGATGACAGCGTTGGGCGATAGCGTGAAGGTGGTGGATGAAGTCCAGGGTTTCCGCTACTTCGACATGCGCAGCATCATCGGCTTTGTCGACGGCACCGAGAACCCGGTGGGGCGCAAGGCCGTGGGCTTCACTATCGTTGGCGACGAAGACCCCGGATTCGAAGGCGGCAGCTACGTGCTGGTGCAGAAATACCTGCACAACATGACCGCCTGGAACGGCCTGACGGTGGAAGCCCAGGAGAAGGTGATCGGGCGCACCAAGCTGTCGGATATCGAGTTAGGCGAAGACGCCAAGCCGAGCAATGCCCACAGCGCGCTGACCGTGATCACCGACGAGGACGGCGAAGAAGTGAAAATCCTGCGCGACAACATGCCCTTCGGCCGCCCCGGTGCCGGGGAGTTCGGCACCTACTTCATCGGCTACGCACGCTCGCCGCAGCCGCTGGAGCAGATGCTGGAAAACATGTTCGTCGGCCGCCCGGCAGGCAACTACGACCGCTTGCTCGACTTCAGCACGGCGGTCACCGGCGGGTTGTTCTTCGTGCCATCGGCCGACCTGCTCGAAGCACTGGCGGAGCGTACGGGCGGGCTGTAAAGCAAAGCAGTTCAAATGTGGGAGGGGGCTTGCTCCCGATGGCGGTGGGTCAGTTAAAGATGCATTAACTGACACGCCCTCATCGGGGCAAGCCCCCTCCCACATGAGACTTATGCCGGGTGAGACGGGGTGTTATATCAACCCAGCAGCCCGGTACTGACCGCCACAATCAGGAACACCCCCAGCAGCGCGCGATAGATCACAAACGGCCAGGTGGAGAACCGCTCCAGGAACTTCATCAGGCCCCAGATCGCGAAGAATGCCGAGACGCTGGCCACCACCAGCCCGAACAACAAATGCGGCCAGGCATGGGAGGGCATATCGGCATGCAGCAGCACCCACAGCTCCTTCAAGCCGGCGAGGGCGATGGCGGGCAGGCCCAGCAGGAAGGAGAAGCGTGCGGCTTCTTCGCGTTTGAAGTTGAGGAACAGGGCCGCGGTGAGGGTCGAGCCGGAACGCGATACGCCCGGAATCAACGCGCCGATCTGCGCGACTCCGACGATCAGCGCATCGCGCAGGCGCATCTGGCTGACCTCGCGTGTATGCCGGGCGCGCAGCTCGGCCGCCGCCAGCAGCACCGCCATTCCCACGCAGGAAATACCGATCACCAGCAGCCCGCGCAGCGGCGAATTGCAGGCGTTCAGGGTCGACGACAAGGCCAGGCCGGCAATTCCGATCGGAATGGTCGCCAACACAATCGCCACCGCGAGCTTGAACCATGGATCGTTGTAGTCGCCCCGGCGCACCGCGCCGATGCTGCCCGTGGTCACTTGGCGCACATCGCGCCAGAAGTAACTGACCACCGCCGCCAGTGCCGCCAGCTGCATGGCCGCCGAAAACGCCGAACCGGGGTCTTGCCAGCCGAGCAGGGCGGGCACCACACGCATATGGGCGGTGGAGGAGACCGGCAACAATTCGGTAATGCCCTGGATCACGCCCAGGATAAAGATCTGCAGGTAATCCAGGGAGGCGAAGCCCACATCCAGGCCGGCGGTACAGACGTTGGTCAAAGTGCGTGTCCTTGAAAAAGTGGCGAGCCGGCGGAGTTTATTCGAAATGTTTCAGCGCTTCGGCAGGGCTCGCCGCTATTTGCAATCGGTTCAGCAAGTAGAAAGGTTCGCGGCGCTATTGGACTGCGCCGAGGTTTTGTGAACAATGGCGCCCTGCGTTTTTTGACCGAGAGCCCCATGCCTGAAACCACCGTGGAATTGATCCAGACCGGCCCCGAAGAAGCCGAGCTTATCCGCAATCTCTACCAGTACTACGCCTATGAATCGTCGGACTGGGAGCAGGAAGATGTCGAGGCGGACGGCCGTTTCTACATCCATGACCAGCACCTGAACCGCTACTGGCAAGACCCGCACTGGAGCGCCAACCTGTTGTTGGTGGACGGCTATATCGCCGGCTTCCTGCTGATCGAGGGCAGCGAGTTGCCGGGTGTTGACGCCCTGGAACTGGCCGACCTGTTTATCCTCAAGCGCTATCGTCGCAAAGGCATCGGCCGCGCCATCGCCACCCAGGTGTTGTGCAGCGGCGAGGCAGATTGGCTGGTGCGGTTTTATGACCAGGACGAAGTGTCCCAGGCGTTCTGGCGTACGGTGCTGGATAACCTACCGCGCCCGGTGCACGCCCTTGAACTGGCGGATGACCCGCAGTTGATGAGTTACCTGGTTACGCGGGCGGTGTTGCATTAAAGGTGTGCTGCATCGCCTGGGGCGGTTGCCCGAACGCCCTTAGAAACGCCTGGCGCATGCGCTCGCGATCACCGAAGCCGGTTTCGCGGGCCACCACTTCCACCGGGTGGCGGCTGGTTTCCATCATCGCCCGTGCGGCTTCAACCCGCAGGGATTCGATGGCCTTGGCCGGCGTCTGCCCGGTTTCTTCGCGAAATACCCGGCTGAACTGGCGCGGGCTCAGCCGGGCCACCTCGGCCAGGGCGTCCACCGACAAGTCATGGGTGAGGTTTTCGCGGGCGTAGGCCAGGGCCAGTTGCACACGGTCGGACTTGGGGTCCAACTCCAACAGTGCAGACAACTGCGATTGCTCGCTGCCCCGACGCTGGGCGATCACCAGCTTGCGCGCAATACGCCGGGCGAGGTCGCTGCCCAGGTCGTTCTCCACCATGGCCAGCGCCATGTCCACCCCGGCACTCATGCCGGCGCCGGTCCATACCTGGCCGTCAACGATAAACAGCTTGTCTTCTTCCAGGCGGATGTCCGGGTAGCGCTTGCGAAAGGCCGGCGCGTGGATCCAGTGGGTGGTGGTGCGCTTGCCGTCGAGCAAGCCGGCCTCGGCCAGCACGAAGATGCCCATGCACAACGAGGCGACACGCCGCGATTGAGCCGAGGCGGCCTTGACCAGTGCCAGCAGGTTGGCCTCGGGCAGGCGAAACTCCAGGTAACCGCTGACGATCAGCGTGTCATAGCCTTGGGGCCGCAGGGGCGAGGTGTTCACGGAGAAGCCCTGGGACGTCATCACCGCGCCGCCGCTTTCCGACACCAGGTGAAACTCATAGGCAGGCTCACCGCGCAGCAGGTTCGCGCACTCGAACACCGAGCCCAGGCTGAGGCTCAGGGATTGGAAGTTCGGGTAAACCATCAGCGCAACGCTGTGCATCGCATGTCTCCAGGGGCGTGGGAGGGTGGATTGTCGGCGGCTGCCGGGAAAACGGCAACCGACTTCGGGTCATGTCCGGAATCCTTGCGCATATGACATTGTGAGGGGTTGGCGTGGCCCCTAACATTCCCTCAACGAACTAGACGACTGGTCTAATCGGACGGAGTGAAGCATGAACAGCCCAACCAAAGGTGCACGGCAGACCATTCTTGATACGGCGCAATCCATTGTCGGCCGCAAAGGTTTTTCTGCGGTGGGCTTGAACGAAATACTGCAAGCCGCCGAGGTGCCTAAAGGCTCGTTCTATCACTACTTCAACTCCAAGGATGGCTTCGGTGTCGTGTTGCTCGACACCTACTTCGACAACTACGTGCACGGCATGCAGCAACTGTTCGACCAGCCCGGTTTATCCCAGCACGCCAAGTTGATGCGTTATTGGCAGGCCTGGATCGACAATCAGACCGGCTGCACCGACGCGGGCAAATGCCTTGCCGTCAAACTGGGTGCGGAGGTGTCAGACCTTTCAGAGCCCATGCGCCTTGCGCTGGAGCGTGGCACGTCGCGCACCATCGATTTACTCGCCATCGCCATACAGCGTGGCCTTGAGGACGGTTCCCTGAACGTCGACCAAGCCCCTGCAAGCCTGGCCCGGCGCCTGTACGCGCTGTGGCTGGGGACCAGCGTGATGAGCAAGATCACCCGGACATCCGCGCCTTTCGAGGAGGCGTTGCTGCTGACCCGACAGCTGTTGGGTTGCCCTGGACACACAGACATTCACTGATCGAGGCACTGGAAAATGAAAGTATTAATGGTACTGACCTCTCACGACCAGCTTGGCGACACCGGCCGCAAGACCGGCTTCTGGCTCGAAGAATTTGCCGCACCCTATTACGTGTTCAAGGACGCCGGCGCCGAACTGGTGCTGGCGTCCCCGGCCGGTGGCCAGCCGCCCCTGGACCCGGTGAGTGACGCGCCCGACGCGCAAACCGAGCAGACTCGCCGCTTCGCCGCCGACCCTGCCGCGCAACAGGCCCTGGCCAGCACGGTCAAGCTGGACACGGTCAACGCTGACGACTTCGACACCGTGTTCTACCCAGGCGGCCACGGCCCGCTGTGGGACCTGGCAGAGTCGCCGGTGTCCATCGCCCTGATCGAGTCCTTTGAACGTGCCGGCAAGCCCATCGGCTTTGTCTGCCACGCACCGGGCGCCTTGCGTCACGTCAAGGCCGTCAATGGCGAGCCGCTGGTCAAGGGCCGTCGTGTCACCGGCTTCTCCAACTCGGAAGAAGCGGCGGTGGGCCTGACCGAGGTGGTGCCGTTCCTGATTGAAGATGATTTCAAGGCACTGGGCGGCAACTATCAGAAGGGCGCCGACTGGCAATCCTTCGTGCTCGAAGATGGTTTGCTGATCACTGGGCAGAACCCTGCCAGTTCCAGTGACGTGGCCAAGGCGCTGCTCAAACTCACCGCGTAAGTTAATTAACCCTTTCATTCATTGGCGACTTGCAACAGTCGCCAATGGGTTTGCTCGTCTCGAATTTGGAATACCCCAATGACTAACAGCGTTTTAAGTACCCCGGTCAAACTGGGTCATCACACCTTGAACAACCGTATCGTGCTGCCACCGTTGACACGCCAGCGCAGCGCCCAGCCCGGCGATATCGCCACCGACCTGATGGCCGAGTATTACCGCCAGCGCGCTACGGCCGGTTTCATGGTCAGCGAAGGCACGCAGATCGAACCCCGTGGCCAGGGCTATGCCTGGACGCCGGGCATCTACACCCCGGCGCAGATCGACGGCTGGCGCAAGGTCACCGACGCGGTGCATGCCGAAGGCGGGGTGATCTTTGCCCAGTTGTGGCATGTGGGCCGTGTGTCCCACAACGCCTTGCAGCCTGACGGCGCCACACCGGTGGCACCGTCGGCTATTCAAGCCCAGCAAGCCAAGGCCTTTATCGAGACCGGGCCTGGCACGGGTGAATTGAAGCAGCCGCCGGTGCCTCGCGCCTTGAGCGTGCTCGAGATTGAAGAATTGGTCGGGCACTACGCCCAGGCCGCACGCAATGCCCTGGACGCCGGGTTTGACGGCGTGGAAATTCATTCGGCCAACGGTTACCTGGTCAACCAGTTCATCTCGGCCCATGCCAACCAGCGCGACGATAAGTACGGTGGTTCGCTGCACAATCGCCTGCGCTTTTTGCGCGAGATCGTCGAAGCCGTCAGCAAGGTGGTCGGGCCGGAGCGCCTGGGCGTGCGGTTCTCGCCGTTGTTCAGCGGCACCGACCAGGACCGTGTGTACATCGGCCTGGTGGAAGAAGACCCGCACCACACCTACATCGAAGCGATCAAGGTGCTGGAACAGTCGGGCATCGCCTACGTGTCCATCGCCGAAGCCGACTGGGACAACGCCCCCGTGCTGCCCGACAGCTTCCGTGAAGCCGTGCGCAGCACCTTCAGCGGTCGCATTATCTACGCCGGTCGCTACACCGCTGAACGCGGCGCGAAACTGGTGGACGCCGGGCTGGCGGATTTGATTGCATTCGGACGGCCGTTCATTGCCAACCCGGACCTGCCGCAACGGCTATTCAAGGGCTGGCCGTTGAACCCGCTGCGGGAAGAGGGGATGTATGGTGGCGGTGAGGTGGGCTACATCGACTACCCCACCTATTCCGAGTAAGAACCCGGTCAATGTGGGAGGGGGCCTGCCCTGATGCCAGCCATTTAAGAAGGAACACTGTAACTGTGGTGAGCGGGCTTTTTGTGGTGAGCGGGCTTGCCCCGCGCTGGGCTGCGTAGCAGCCCCAAACACAGCCCCGGAGCTGCCTGACACACTGCAGCGCTCTTATTGGGGCTGCTGCGCAGCCCAGCGCGGGGCAAGCCCGCTCACTACAGGTTGCTGCTTGCCCGTCCCGCATTTTTTGGTGTTGTCTGCTGGTTACTCCACCCGCAACACAATCTTGCCGATATGGTCCCCACCTTCCATCCGCGCATGGGCCTGGGCGGCGTCGGTGTATTCGTAGACCTTGTCGATGATCGGCAGGCAACGCCCGGCTTCCAGTACCGGCCAGATGTACTCGCGCAACTGTTCGGCAATCGCGGCTTTTTCATCCTTGCTGCGCGCACGCAACAGTGAGCCGGTAATCACCGCGCGCTTGCCGAGGATGGTCAGCAGGTCGACGTCGTTGGCCTTGGCGCCGCCGAGGAAACCCAGCATCACCAGGTGGCCGTCCATGGCCAGGGCCTTGAGGTTGTTGTTCAAATACGAGCCGCCCATGATGTCGAGGATCACATCCACACCCTGGCCGTTGGTCTGTTGCGCGATGACCTCGGCAAAATCCTGCTCGCGATAATTGATCGGCTCGCCGCCCAGTTGGGCGATGGCTGCGCATTTGTCGGCGCTGCCGGCGGTGGCGAAGGCCTGGATGCCGAATTCGCGGCACAGCATCAGCGCGGTCGTACCGATGCCGCTGGTGCCGCCGTGGATCAGCACGCGCTGGCCGGTGTGGGCATCGCCGAGGCCGAACAGGTTGGCCCACACGGTGAAGAAGGTTTCCGGCACAGCGGCGGCTTGAATCCAGTCCATGCCTTCAGGAATCGGCAGCGCCTGGCTGGCGGGCACCGTGCAGAACTGCGCATAGCCGCCGCCATTGGTCAGGGCACAGACCTTATCGCCCACGGCGTATTCGCTCACGCCGTCGCCCAGCGCGGCGACTTCGCCCGCCACTTCCAGGCCAGGCAGCGGGTTCATGCCGGGTTTCATCGGGTACTTGCCGGCGCGTTGCAGGGCGTCGGGGCGGTTCACACCGGCCGCATGCACGCGAATCAGGATCTCGCCGGGGCCCGCCACCGGTACCTCTGCCCGGCGTGGTTGCAGCACCTCGGGGCCACCGGGGGTGGTGATTTCGATCAGGGTCATTTCTTTGGGAAGCGTCATTTCAGATTACCTGCAGCGATGAGCGTATGGGGTGGGACCGCGTCGGACGGCCGGCGGTTCAGCAGGCGCATGCCCGGTTCCAGGGCCAGGGCGACCACTATCGCCCCGGCGGCGATCAGGAACAACAGCGCATGCTGGCCTCCGCTGACGTTGAACAGGGCGGAATAGGCAAACCCCGAGAGCGCCTGGAAAGTCGCAAAGGACACCGTGGCACGGCTCCACGCGACCTGCTGCTGATGATGGTCGGGAATCAGTTCGTGCACCCGCGCCAGCGCCAACGGCACGATGCCCGGCGGGAAAGAACCGAGGATCACCGCGAGCACCGCCAGGCCAGTCAACGAGCCGGCAAACGGCAACGCACCGACGGCAATTGCCTGCACCACCAGCACCACGCGGATGCTCAAGCGCGCCCCCAGTTTGTCTGCCAGGAACCCGTAGGTGACCGGCCCCACAATCGAACCCAGGCCGTACATCACCCAGATCATCGCGCCGATATGCGCCCCGGCCCCCAGGCCACGGGCCACGTAATCCACCAGGAACACCATCGCCGGTACCAGCCCCGCGGCCATAAAGGCGTATTGGGCGAACAGCAGGTACACGCCGGAAGGCGTTGCTACGGCCGCGCCGGATGGCGGCGCGTCTTCATGCAGCGTGCCCGCCGGCCAGGCGAACCAGCTGGCGGCGGTCAACACCACGGCCAACAGGCCGAGGCCGAACCAGGTCTGCTGCAAACCCAGGCTCAGCAGCGGCGGCACAAGGGTGCCGGAGCCGGCGATGCCCAGGCCGATGCCGAGGAAGATCGCGCCACTGGCCAGACCCCGGCGTGCGGCCGGTACATGGGGCAACACGGTCGCTGCTACCAGCACCATGATTGCGCCACCGGCAATCCCCGACAGCAGGCGCCAAGCGAAGAACCACACCACCGACAGCGGGAAGCCGCAGGCGAAGAACGCCAGGGTCACCGCCACCATCATGAGGCGCAGCGCGGTCCTGTTCGAGGTGCGCTGGGCGATGGGCCGCCCGATCAGCGCGCCGATCAGGTAACCCACCAGGTTGGCGGCACCGAGGTACACCACGTCATTGGCGCTGAACCAGTGGGCCTGGATCAGCGACGGAATCAATGGCGTATAGGCAAAACGTGCCAGGCCGATGCTGACCAGGCTGGCGCACAGGCCGGCAAAGATCGGCAGCCACACGGAGTGGCGGGGTGGGGCATGAGTGACGAGCATGATGGCGGTCCTGGGTATTTTTCTCTGGTGCCCAGCTTATCCAGGTTTTTGGATGCAATAATGCAGCGAATAAGCGTCGCTGTGATGCAGATATGCAGCATAAGGAGGCCGCATGAATTGGGATGATGCACGGGTGTTCCTGGCGGTTTGCCGCGAGTCGACGTTGCGCGGGGCCGCACGGATATTGGGGGTCGACCAGGCCACAGTCGGGCGGCGGGTCAACGCCCTGGAAAAGTCCCTGGGTGCCACGCTGTTCCTGCGCACCTCCGAAGGCTACGCCCTGACCGCCGTCGGCGAGGCCGCCCTGCACTCGGTGGAAAAAATGGAACGCTCGGCCCTGGAGCTGGAGCGCCAGATCCAGGGCCTGGATGACCGCCTGACCGGCACCGTACGGGTCAGCACCACCGACTCCCTGGCCATCGACTTCCTGATTCCGGCGATTGCGCGCCTGCACGTCCAGCACCCGGATGTGCGCGTGCAGCTCGACGCTTCTACCCAGTTCCTGAGCCTGGCCAAACGCGAGACCGACATCGCCGTGCGCAACACCCGCCCGGACAGCCCCGACCTGATCGCCCGGCGTCTCGCACGCTGGCCGGTGGGGTTGTTTGCGTCCCAGGCCTATATCGATCGTCAGGGTACGCCGGAGCCGGGCAGCCTGTTTGAAGGGCATGATCTTGTGGTCTATCAACCGTACCTGCAAACCCAGAAGGACATGACCCTGGTCTCGGAACCCCTGGGCCGTGGGCGCATCGTCGCCGCCCTGAGTTCCAGCCTGTTGGTGCGCCGCTCCATCGCCGCCGGGATCGGCATCGGCGAAATCCCGATCCTCACCGGCGAGCGCGACGGGCTGGTGCGCCTGTGGCCGGAGCGCACGCGGCCGTTGCCCTACGACGTCTGGCTGGTGACCCACGCCGACCTGCGCCACACCGCACGGGTGCGGGCGGTGATCGATGAAATCGTCGCTGGATTTGCCGGAACGGGGGATTAGTCAGCACAGGCTTGCAAGCGTGCGTACCGCGCCGTGGACACAATCGACGTCGATAACGTGTCAACCCACCGGAGCGCATATGAACGAATCAAGACACCAGGACCTGGGGCTGTTGTTTCTGCGAGGCAGCGGGGCGCTGTTCCTGCTTTGGGTGCATGGCCTGCCCAAGTTGCTCAATTACAGCGAGCAGTTGAAGCAGATCGAAGACCCGTTTCACCTCGGTGCCCATGTCACCTTGCTGCTGGCGATTTTCGCCGAAGTGCTGTGCCCGCTGCTGATCATCGCCGGGGTGCTGGTGCGCCTGGCGTGCCTGCCGATTCTGGCGGTGCTGTTGATTGCGATGGTGGTGGTGCATCCGGAGTGGACGCTGCTGGAAGGGCAATTCGGCTGGCTGCTGTTGATCATTTTCACCAGCATCCTGATTGCCGGACCAGGGCGCCTGGCACTGGAAAAAAAGGCCGGGTAAACCAACCCCCTGTAGGAGCGAGCTTGCTCGCGAAGAACTCTAGAGCGACGCGTGAAATCTGATTTACTGCGTCATCGTTGACGATCTTCGCGAGCAAGCTCGCTCCTACAGGGGAGTGGCGTGCCGGCCAAAGGAGCGGGTGTTTCAGCGATTCAGGAACGCCAGCAGGTCTTCGTTCAGGGCCTGAGCGTGGGTCACGGCGAAACCGTGGGGCGCATCCTTGTACACCTTCAGCTCGGCGCCCTTGATCATCTCGGCTGCCACCTTGCCGGTGGTCTCGAACGGCACGATCTGGTCACCGTCACCGTGGATCACCAGGGTCGGCACGTCGATCCTGGCCATGTCCGGGCGGAAGTCGGTCTCGGAGAAGGCGGTGACGCAATCCACGGTCGACTTGAGGGACGCCAGCATGGCGATCTGCAGGGTCTGGGTCAGCGTACCTTCGGAAACGACCTGGCCCTTGTTGATGCCGAAGAACGGCGTGTTGAAGTCAGCGATGAACTGCGCACGGTCTTTCAGCAACCCGGTCTTGATGCCGTCGAACACTTCGGTCGGCACGCCCTGGGGGTAATCGGGCTTCTGGCCGAAGATCGGCGTCACTGCGCCCAGCAGCACCAGGCCGGCCACGCGTGCACTGCCGTGGCGTGCGATGTAGCGGGCGACGTCGCCGCCGCCCATGGAGAAGCCCACCAGGGTCACGTCCTTGAGGTCCAGGTGTTCGATCAACTGCGCGATGTCGTCGGCGAAGGTGTCGTAGTCGTTGCCCGTCCACGGCTGATCCGAGCGGCCAAAGCCTCGGCGGTCGAACGCGATGGTGCGAAAGCCACGACTGCTGAGGTATTCCATCTGGTATTCCCACATGTCGGCATCCAGCGGCCAGCCGTGGCTGAACAGCACGGGCTTACCGCTGCCCCAATCCTTGAAGTAGATCTGGGTACCGTCTTTGGCAACGAATGTGCTCATGGAAAACTCCTTGATTGAGGGACTGAAAAACCAGCCTCACTATTGCCCGAAACCGGGCCGGGGGCTTGTACGGGTGTGCTTGCCTGGGGTCACCAACTGAACTTGAGCTCGACCCCCAGGTAATTGCTGTCATCGCCGCCGGCATCGCGCAAGGTGCGGCCGACCGCGTAGTGCACCGCTTCAACCGCGCCGGTGAGGTTCGGCGTAAACACATAGTCGGTACGCAGCTGACCATAGGCACCGGTCCAGCGTTCACCCTGACCTGCGGTGCCGGCGACGGGCAGGTTCGGCTGGGTGTACACCGCGTCGCTGGTGGTCTGGCGCCACAGCAGGCCGACGGCGGTCTGCACGCTGAGCTTGTCGATGGGCTTGACGGTGATCGACGGTTTGACGTGGATCAGGTTGCTGTAGCCCGTATAGCCGGCCAGGGAAAAATAGTAGCCGTTGGGGAACAGCGGGTTGAACGTGCCGACGGTGCCGTCCCCGGTCTTGCGGTCGCCCGAGGCAATGTCCAGTTGCAGGCCGATGCGCGGCTTCCACGCCTGGCTCTCGAAGGTGTACCCCGTGCGGCTGCCGGCGGCCCAGGCGCGAATATCCTTGCTGCCCACCGAGCCGCTTTGCAGCATGGCTTCGATGTCCCAGTCGAACCCCAGGGCCGCACCGCCCAGGCGTGCGTCGAACAGATGGCGGGTTTCATCGCCGTCCGCGTCGAGGTAATGCGCGGCGCTGCGTTCGTACACGCCGTAGTAGGCCGACAGCTCATTCTTGCCGCCTACCAGCCGCTCGACCCGCAGCATGTGGAAGCGCGCGTCACGGTTGGATGTGTCGTCGAAGTGCCGCTCGTCCTGATACTGCACCGGCTGGCTGGCAATCCCGATAAAACGCCAGTTGGACGTTTCCCAATCGGCCCACAGCGCATCGAAGGATTGCCGCACATTCGGGCCATCCCGCGATGAGATGAAACGCTGCAAGTCGAAGGCGAAGTCCTGGCGCCCGACACGCGCCTTGAGCGTGCCGCTGCCGAAGGCATTGACGTATTCGGCGAAGGCCAGGCGCAGATCGACGCGGTTCTGGTCGGCGCCGCCGACCGTGGTCTTGTCGTAGGCGCGTACATCTTCGAGTTGGGTGAAGAGACGCCAGTGTTCGTTCAAGTGCAGGTCGGCGTGCACCTGGAAGCGCTGGATCAGGTAGCGATCACGCTTCACGTCCTTCACCCCAAAACCACTGGCATCGTTCATCTCGAAGCGCTCGCGCAACGTCGCCCCCAATGACAAATAGGTGAACGGGTTGGCGCTGGACAGCGGGATGTACTTCACGCTGTCCAGCGGCTGCGTGCGCAACGCCGGGTCACGCAGCACCGACCAGTCCTCCTGCCAGCGGTTGGTCTTGATGGCCGGTCGTGCCGGTTGCTCGTCGGCGTGGGCGCTGCCGACCAGCAGCGGCCACAGCACGGCCAGGCCCCAGCCTGTGCGGCGAATCATTTTGCGGCGTGGAGCTGGTGAATTTCCGCGACGTAGCCGCCGGGGAATTCCACCACGGCGCTGCGACGACCCTTGCTGTCAAAGGCCGGCACCAAGACCTTGGCGCCCGAGCCGGTGGCCTTGCCCAACGTTGCCGTCAGGTCAGGCACTTGATAACCGGTGGTCTCGTGGCCGAAGGGATAGGGCAGTTGGCCGTTGGTGACCAGCACCGCCATGCGCCCGAATGGCGACTCGATATCGACGCGACGGTAAGTGCCAGTGGTTTGACCCACATCGACGCCGGGCGCGTGTTTGTCATCGGCCAGGACCTTGCCGTGGGAGAAGCCCAGGAACGCTTTGATAAAGGCGTCAGCGCGATCGGTGGACAGGTACACGCGGTTTTCCGGCACGGTCTGGAACGCCGCGTAGTCCGGGGTCTTGGTGTGCCAGTAGAGCTGCATGTTCACGCCGCCCGGCCATTGCACCACGGCGTCTCGGCCGATCGGGTCCGGGAAGTCGCTGACGATAACGGCGGCGCCGTTTTCCCGCGCGGCGTTGAGCGCCGCGTCCATGTCCTTGACCAGGTAGCCGTTGCGTTCCTGGCCGAAGGGGTGCGGGATCGGCGTGGTGAAGCCGAACAGCGACACCGTGCCCGCCGGCGTCTGCAGCAGTTGCGAGGTGGTACTGCTCGGCACCGGCAGCACGTTCACCACCACTTGGGGCGTGCTTTTGCCGCCAAAGGTGGCGAGGAAACTCTGGGCGAAACGGTCCACATCCGCCGGGGCCACATACACGTGGCTGGTGTCGTATTGCGGCGCCACGGCCACGCTCGGGGTTGCCGCGAAGGCATTGCCCATCATTGCGCCCGCCAGCAGCGTCAATGCCACCGATACCTTGATTGCTTTGCTGCCCATGCCCACTCTCCAACACTTCTACGGGATTGAAAGCCGTGAGGTTAGGGGCAGGCAGGCGATGGAAATTGTACAGGCGTGCTCGGTTGAACGGTTCAGCGTCTATGCTGGCCCACTGACCTCTACCGTCAGATCACACAGGTGAACGAAATGGCCAAGACCTACAGCGACGCCGCCCAGAACGCCACGGATGCCCTCAAGCCCTTTACCTTCTAGCGCCGCAGCCTGGCCGGCTCGCTGATCGGCGAGATCCAGGAGACCCAGGACATGCTCGATTTCTGCGCCAGGCACGGGATTGTCTCGGACGTGGAGATGATCGACATCCAGGGCATCAACGAGGCGTATGAGCGCATGCTCAAGGGCGATATGAAGTACCGGTTCGTGATCGATATGGACAGCTTGAAAAAAGAAAGCCACGCGGCTTGAAAACTACTCCGGGAACTGGGGGCAATGTGGGAGGGGGGGCTTGCCCTAATGCCCGTCAGTTAAGGAGGAACACTGTAACTGTGGTGGTGGTGGTGGTGGTGGTGGTGGTGGTGGTGGTGGTGGTGGTGAGCGGGCTTGTCGAATCGTCGCACCGCCCGCGCTGGGCTGCGAAGCAGCCCCAGGAAAGAAGAACGCGGTGTATCAGACACTCTGTAGGGGCTGGTTTTGGGGCTGCTTCGCAGCCCGGCGCGGGGCAAGCCCGCTCACCACAACAGCCCTATGTGCCGGGGGGACAGCATTTAGACAAAGTTGTGTAGGTACCTATGCCCCTCCCACATGGGTGCTGTGTTGCTCAAACAGTCATCGAACAACTCAAGGCCGCTGCGGCTTCACCGAGGTGCCGAAGGTATTGCCCATGCGCACGCTGGTCGCCGCCGGGGTGGCCAGGCCGACCTTGTTCGGCTGGCGTTTTTCCACGGCAATGCCTTGCGCCTCGCGGTTTTTCTTCGCGGCTTTGGCCGCATTCGTGTCGTTGCCCATCTGCTGGCTCAGGCAGCGATAGTCGGGCGCCTTGTAGCCATCCACCGAGACTTCGGCGCAGTTGCCGGCATGGGCGTGCAAGGGCAGGGCCGTGCACAGCAACAGGCTGGCGAGGAGCGGTAAGCGTTTCATCAAGGCCTCCTGGCGGGCCCGAGGGGGTGGGCCGGTCGGTGTGCAAGTCTAGTGCAGCGGGCCTCTCGTCACCGTGATGTTTTTTTTGCTATCACCGTAACATCAGGTTCATAAATTGGCCTCAGGATGACGGTTTTCTAGGGCGCGTCGGCCGTGCAGCGATGCAGAGCAGGGGGTGAACAGGGGGGCTGGAGGCGCGCCGTATGCGCCCTGGTCTTGCTGTTGCTGCTGGCCGGTGGTCGCGTCGCGCAGGCGGAGTCACCGCTGCTGCTGTTGAACCTGCCGGCGCAGGACCTGGAACATGCACTGCAAGCGTACAGCCGCGCCACCGGAATGGCAGTGCTGGTCGACCGCGAACTGACGCGGGGCCGGCGTTCCATCAGTGTGCGCGGACGTTTTACGGCGCAGGAGGCTCTGGCGATGTTGCTGACGGGGAGTGGCCTGATGGCGCGTTATGCACGCGATGATGCGTTCACCTTGCAGTTGCCCGCGGTCAGCCAGCCGCCTGCCGCCCGTGGTGCGGCGGCACGTAACGCCGCACGGATCAACAACAGCTACGCCACGGCCTTGCAGCAGGCCATCGAGACCAGCCTGTGCCGCTCGCCGCTGACCCGGCCCGGCAGTTTCCGCGCGCTGGTACAGGTGTGGGTCAACCCCCAAGGGCTGATCGAGCACAGTCGGTTGGTCAGCTCCACCGGCGACGAACAACGCGATGAAGCACTGGTACGCAACCTGGGCACCACGCGGGTCGAACGACCGGCGCCGAGCTCGCTGCGCCAACCGGTGACTTTACTTTTGATGCCCGACACCACAGGAATGCGCATGGAATGCACAGCAGCAAACGGAGCCTGGGGCGGATGAAAAATACCGGGCACAGTACGATGGTCGGCTTGTTCCTGGCCTCCTATGACAACTTCAAGGTGCGTTTGCGCAAGCGCCTGGGCTCGGAGGACCTGGCCAACGATGTGCTGCACGAAACCTACCTGCGGGTCGACCGCATGGAAGTGCCGCCCAACCTGGCGCAACCCAATGCCTACCTGTACCGCATGGCCTTGAACATCGCCGCCGACCGCCGCCAGGCCGACGCGCGCCTGCTCACCGGCAGCGAGGTGGAAGAACTGCTGCAAAGCGCCGACGAAGCCCAGGACCCGTCACGGGTGGTGGGCGGCCAGAAAGAAATCCAGTCCCTGGTCAAGGCGCTCTACGAACTGCCGGCCCGCCGCCGCAAGATCCTTATCGCCGCCCGCCTGGAAGAAGCCCCGCACCTGGAAATCTCCCAGCGTTTCGGCATTTCCACGCGCATGGTCGAGAAGGAAATCAAGGCCGCCCTGGGCCACTGCGCCAAGCGCCTGGAAAGAAAAGTGATCCAGCGGTTCGGTCCCGGGGCCGGAAAACCGTCTTAGAGTCGAGTCCCTGATAAAACCGTGAGTATTTGCGCGCTTGAACATTTTTAGCCTCAGTGCCACTCGGCAATCCGCCGCCAGCCCCCTGCACGATGAAGCCCGCGACTGGCTGGTCCTGCTGACCTCGGGCCGCGCCACCGTGGCCGATGCCAAGGCGCTCAAGGCCTGGTGTGCGCAAAGCCCCGAGCATGCCCAGGCGTTCGAGCAGGCCAAGGCGATGTGGCAGCAACTGGCCCCGGCCCTTGAGCAAGTCTCGCAGCCGCGCAGCTTTGGGCGCCGGGCGTTCCTGGGCGGCGCGATTGCCGCATCGGCCGCCATGCTCATGGTGCAGGTCGGCTCCCCCGGTGGTTTTGCCGGCCTCACGGCGGACTATCGCACCGAAGTCGGCGAACAGCGCCAAGTGCTGTTAAGTGACGGCGTCAGCCTGGAACTCAACACCCAGACGCGCGTCAGCCGCGTGGGCCAGGGGCTTGAATTGCTCGAAGGCGAAGTCGAGGTGATCGCCCATTCCGCACAACCGCTCAAGGTGCTGGCGGGCGAAGGCTGGGTGAGCGCGGCGCAGGCACGTTTCAATCTGCGCAACACCGACCGCACGGTGTGCGTGACCTGTATCGAGGGCTGGCTGTCGGTGGCCGTGGCCGGGCACAGCGTGCGCCTGGAAAGCGGCCGGCAACTGAGCTACGACGCGTCCGGCCTGGGCGAACCGGTGGTGGTGGACACCCAGGCGGTCGTGGCCTGGCGCGAACAGGTGCTGGTCTTCAACAACGCCACCCTGGCCACGGTGGTGGACGAAATCAACCGCTACCGCCCGGGGATGCTGGTGCTGCTCAACAAGCAACTCGGCCAACGGCGCGTCCAGGCGCGGTTCAGCCTGCAGCAGTTGGCAGGGGTGGCGTTGTTGATTCGGGATGCGTATGGGGCCAAGTGTACGGAGTTGCCGGGTGGGGTGGTGTTGTTGAGTTGAGGCCTGCCGCTCGTCGGGTAACTCCGATTTTTACGCGGTAAAAGAGCCGCGATCACCCGTTGTTTTACGCCTGTCGCTTTCAGGTATGCCTATGTGCTCATGGGCTGAGCGACCGGTCTTTCCCCTCTGACAGACCTCCTTTCTTATCTTCTCTGAATTTTCTCTTTTGTTTGTAGGGGAAGAGATTTTTAACGTATGAAAAAACCAGGAAGCACACTTTTCAAGTCTCACTGCCTATCCGATTTCTTCCTTCGACTTACATTGTTCGGAAGCCTCTGACAGTCCTCGAGCGGCTGTGTGACAGGCAGGGCGATGCCGTCAAAAACGCCGAACTTTTTGTAACTTTTCCTCTTTTCCTTAAGCGTTTCAGCCTCGGCAGCATGGGTGCTCTTTCCATTTGAGTACCTGTGTGAGGGTGAAGGGATGCCAGCTGTTTTCCGACCTGCGCTGCTGGGGATGGCGCTGCTTTCAGGTCCGCTTTTTGCCGCGTCCACCGTGTCGCCCGGCGACCGTGAACTGGCCCGTGAGCGTCAGCAAAAAGTGTTGGAGGAACAGCGTCGCCGCCTTGAAGAGTTGCAACACCTGCCGGGCCAGATCACTGCACCAACCGCCCCCGCGCCGCTGGACGACGGCCAGTGCATCACCCTCACGCGCATCAATGTCGAAGGCGCTGCGTTGCTGTCGGCGGCCCAGCGGCAGGCGCTGCTGGAACCCTGGCAGGGGCGGTGCATGGGGGTGCCTCAACTCAACGCAGTGCTCAAAAGTCTCACTGATCATTACCTGCATCGCGGCTACGTCACCACCCGCGCCTACCTGCCGCAGCAGGACCTGAAAAATGGCGAGCTGACCATCATTGTGGTGGAAGGGCGCCTTGAAGGACTCGACAGCTCATCGCTGGCCAGCCCGCTGGAGTCCGCCATGACCTTCCCCGGCACCGTGGGTGAGGTGCTCGACCTGCGTGAGCTGGAGCAATGGGTGGATCAGCTGTCGCGCTTGCCCTCGCGCCAGCCGCAGCTTGAGGTCCTGCCGGGGCAGGCGGTGGGCGGCAGTCGCGTGACGCTTAAAGGCGAGCGCTTCAAACCCTGGCGCGTCTCGGCCAACCGTAACAACCATGGCGATACCAGCACCGGTCGCCAGCAGGCCGGTATCGGCCTGGATTGGGACAGCCCCCTGGGCCTGGCGGATCAGTTGAACCTGCGGGCCAACCGCGACACCGTCAGCGACCGCTGGCGCCATTCCCACAGCCAGAACCTGTTCTACAGCCTGCCGTATGGTTGGTGGACCTTCAATTTCAGCCACGGCCAAAGCTACTACCGCACGCGTAACGACCTCTCCGGGTTTGCCTTTGCGCTGTCAGGTGAAACCTCCAGCCAGCAGTTGCGCGCCGAACGCGTGCTGCACCGCGATAACCTGGGCAAGACGGCATTTAACCTGGGCCTGAGCCATCTGCGCACCCGCAACTACCTGGAAGACGCGTTGCTGCGCACCTCCAGCCATCGCATCACTGAGCGTCAACTGGGCTTCAACCATGGCCGCCGAATCGGCAATGCCTTTCTCAATCTCGATGCCGGTTGGCAACAGGGCATCGGTGCCCTGGACGCCCAGCGCGATCTCTCCAGGCAGCGCGGCGCGCCTACCTCGCGCTATCAGAAATACACCCTGACCCTCAGCTATTTGCAGTCCTTTCGCTGGCTGGGCCAGTACTGGAGTGTCGACAGCCTTGCTACCGGCCAACACGCCGAAGACGAACTCTATGGACCACAACGCCTGAGCGTCGGCGGCCTTGGTGCTGTGCGCGGGTTTCAGCAACAGAACCTGTCGGGCAACAGCGGCGGCTACTGGCGCAGCCAGGTGCGCTGGCGCCAACCGGTTGCCTGGGATGCGCTGCGCCCCTGGGTGCACGAAGTGGGCGTGGGCTTTGGCTACGACGTCGGTGTGATCAGCCGCGGCCCGCATAACCCTGAGGTGGCCGGGCGCCTTACCGGCCATGCCTGGGAGTTCAGCGCACGCGGCACTCACCTTGCGGCGTCGCTGGTGCTCGCCCGTTCCCTGGAGCGCCCGGCCGTCGTTGAGCGCCGCGAACACCCGATCTACGCCCGAATCGAGCTGTTTTTCTAATAACAACAAGGAACCTTGCCTATGGACGTGCGCAGCCCGTTTCACCAGTGCCTGGCCCTGAGCCTGGCGGGAATTATCTTCCTCAACCCCATTGTTGCCGCCGCCGCAGAGCTGAGCGTGGACCCGGCCAGCCCTGGCACCAGCGTCGGCCATGCACCCAATGGCGTGCCGGTGGTGAATATCGCCGGGCCCAATGGCAGCGGGCTGTCCCATAACCTGTTCACCGACTACAACGTCGGCAGCCAGGGGCTGATCCTCAACAACGCCACCCAGGCCACGCAACACACCCAACTGGGGGGTGTGATCCTCGGCAACCCAGGCCTGCAAGGGCGAGCCGCCAGCGTGATCCTCAACGAAGTCACCGGTGGCAACCGCAGCCACTTGGGGGGCTACACCGAGGTGGCCGGGCAGGCCGCGCGGGTGATCGTCGCCAATCCTCATGGCATCACCTGCAATGGCTGCGGATTTATCAATACGCCTCGCGCGACATTGACCACCGGCAAGCCAGTGATCGAGGGTGGGCGGCTGGATCACTTTCGCGTAGAGGGCGGCGATATTGCAGTGGAGGGCGCCGGGCTCAATGCACGCAATGTCAGCCAGTTCGACCTGATCACCCGTACAGCCAAGCTCAATGCGCAGTTGCATGCCGACCACCTCACCGTCATCACCGGCCGTAACGATGTCAGCGCCGACAGTTTGCAGGCCCACGCCCATGCCGAGGATGGCCGGGACAAACCGCAACTGGCCATCGACGCCAGCGCACTCGGCGGGATGTACGCCGGGACGATTCGCCTGGTGGGCACTGAACAGGGCGTAGGCGTAAGGCTGGCGGGCGATATGGCCAGCACCGCCGGCGACATTGTGATCAACGCCAATGGCGGCCTGAGCCTGTCCCACACCACCAGCGTCGGCGCACTCACTGCCAAGGCCGAGTCGATTGACTTGCAGGGCCCGACCTTTGCGATGGGGGATGTCAACCTGCAGGCCCAGGGTGACCTGGTGGTGCGGCAAACCCTGGCCAGTGCCGGGAATGTGAGCGTGGAAGGCGCCTCGGTCAGCAACCAGGGCAAGGTTGTCAGCGGCATCCTGGAAGATCGGCGTATCGCGGGCAAACAGCTGACCATCCAGGCCCAGCGCCTGGATAACCAGGGCGAACTCAACGCCAGTGGCCACCTGGAAATCACCAGCGGCAGCCTCGATAACAACGGCCCGATCGCCGCCGACAGCGCGAGAATCGAAGCTCGCCAGACTCTGAGAAACAACGGCCAGGTCGTCACCGCCCGCGAACTGGACATTGTCGCCCATCATGCCGTCAACCACGCCGGGACGATTCATGCCGAAGGCGATCTGAGCCTCGTCGCCGACACCGTCGACAACAGCGGCAAGATCGTGGGGGCGGGCAGTGAGCTGAATATTGCGGCTGGCACGTTCACCAACGCTGGCGAACTGCTCGGCGACCACCGTCTGCAACTGCAGATCGATGGCGATCTGCAGAACACCGGCCTCATCGCCGCCAAAGGCGATGCCGTCATCAGCGCATCAAACCTCACCCAAGACCACGGCCAGATCCTCAGCGGTCAAGACATCCAACTGCGCGTGCGCGATGTACTGCACAACCTCGGCGTGCTCAGTGCAGCGCGGCATATGCAGATCAATGCCGCTCAGTTGAATAACCATGGGAGCGTCGGCAGCCAAGGCCATTTCCTGCTCACTGCCAACGTCACCAACACCGGCCTGCTGTTCAGCGGCGGCGACCTGCACGTGCGCGGCGAGCATTTCAGCAACCTCGAAGGTGATCTCTACAGCGTCGGTGATTTCAGTTTCACCGGCACGCGCTTCAGTAACCTCTCCGGCAGCGTGGAAACCGAAGGCAACCTGCACATCAACGCCCGCGAGTTCGAAAACGCCCGCACCCACCTTGCCCTCGAACGCGAACTGGTCGGCGGCAGCATCCAGTGGGTCTGCGGCCAGCACTGCGACGGCGACGACAGCTTCAAGCGCGGCACCATCTATATCAGCGAAACCTGGCGCGAAACCGCCGCGCCTAACTCCACCCAGGCCGCGCGACTGGTGGCCGGCAAACACCTGAGTATCGACGCGCATACCCTGGAAAACCGCTACAGCCTGCTCGCTGCCAATGGCGACGTGCACCTCGCCGCCCACCGCCTTATCAACCAGGGCGCGGCCTCCCAGACCGGTACTTCCAGCACAATCATCGGCACCCCCGGGCGCATCGACAAAGCCCTGTGGGACCAGATGGAGTTCCACGACCTGCCGGCCTTCAACAATGCGCCGTTCGACCCGGTGCGCTTTGCCGAACTCAAGGCGCGCTCGACAGGGGAGGGCTTCAGCAACCCCGGCACACTCACGACCTGGCGCGAGGATGGCCGCGCAGTCTATGCCGCCACCCTGCAAGCCGGCGGCAGCCTCAACCTGCAGGCCAGCGAATACCTGCAAAACGGCACCCTGCGTGAAAACACCCTGGCGCAACTGACGGGCGAAACAGGCCACAACCCCAACGACCTCGAACTGAGCCCTGATCGCCTCAGCGAAGACCTGACCCAACCGCCGGAATTCCAACTGCCCAGCGGTGAGTACGGGCTGTTTATCCCCAGCAGGAATCCGGGCAGCCCCTACCTGATTGAGACCAATCCACTCTTCACCCACCTTGCCAACTTCCTCAGTTCCCAGTACCTGCTCGACAAGATCGGCTACAACAACGACGAAGCCTGGCGACGCCTGGGGGACGGCTATTACGAAAGCCGCCTGATCCGTGACGCCGTGCTGGCGAAGACCGGGCAACGCTTCCTCGCCGGGCTGGAGAGCGACGAGGAACAGTTCCGCTACCTGATGGACAACGGCCTCAGCGCCCGTGACAGCCTGCAACTGAGTGTCGGCGTCGGCCTCACCGCGCAGCAGGTGGCGGCCCTGACCCACGACATCGTGTGGATGGAAAAACGCCAGGTGCAGGGCGAAGACGTGCTGGTGCCGGTGCTGTACCTGGCAACGGTCGATGCCCATAACCTGCGGGGCGGCAGCCTGGTGCAAGGCCGGGATGTCAACCTGGTCAGCGGTGGCGATATCGTCAGCGTGGGCACCTTGAAGGCCTCGCAGGATCTGACCGCCATCAGCGATGGCAGCCTGCTCAATGGCGGCACGATCAGCGCCGGTGAACGCATCAGCCTGCTGGCCAGCGACAGTATCCGCAATGCGATGGCCGGTGAGATCCGTGGCAGTCACATCGATCTCACCAGTGTGAGCGGCGACATCATCAACGAACGCACCGCCCACGCCAGACAGCAGGGCGACGGCACCCTTGTCACCCATCTCGACACCGCCAGCCGGATCAGTGCCGGACAGCAACTCACGCTCAATGCCGGTCGTGACATCACCAACCGTGGTGATATCAACAGCGCTGGCGATGCCAGCCTGAGTGCGGGGCGCGACATCAACCTCATCGCCGTCACCGACACCCAACAGGTCCGCACCACGGAAAATGGCGGCCACCGCGTCACCCAACACAGCCGCACTGAACAGCTCGGCGCCAACCTCAACGCCGCCGGTAACGTGAGCCTGCACGCCGGGCGCGACATCACGCTATTGGCCAGCCAGGCCAACGCCGGCAAAGACCTGACCGTCGCCGCCGGTGGCAACCTCCAACTATTGGCCGCCGCCAACGAGACCGATCATGAGGTCAACAGCAAACGCGGCGGCGCCAGGGTCCATGAGCAAACCACCCAGGTCCGCCACGTGGGCAGCCAGCTCACTGCCGGCGGCACCCTTACCGCCAGCGCGGGGCAAGACATCGTGCTGCACGCCAGCCAGGTTCGCAGCGGCAAGGATGCGTATCTGGTGGCCGGTGGGCAGTTGCAGCTGCTGAGTGCCAATGACAGCGACTACAGCCTGTATGACTACAAGAAAAAAGGCAGCTTCGGCGCACTCAAGACCCAACGCGACGAAGTCACCGACCTGCGCGCGGTGGGCAGCCAGGTCACCACAGGCGGCAACCTCAACCTGATCAGCGGCGGCGATCAGCTGTATCAAGGGGCCAGGCTGGAAAGCGCGGCGGATATCGCCATCACCAGTGGCGGGGCGGTGACCTTCGAAGCGGTGAAGGACCTGCATCAGGAGAGCCACGAGAAGACCAACAACAACGCATTCTGGGTGTCATCCAAGGGCAAGGGCAGCACTGACGAAACGCTGCGCCAGAGTCAGCTGGTTGCCGGGGGCAACATTGCGATCAAAGCCGTCGACGGTTTGAAGATCGACATCAAGCAGGTCAACCAGCAGAGCGTCACCCAGTCCATCGATGCGATGGTCAAGGCCGACCCGCAATTGGCTTGGCTCAAGGACGCAGAGCAACGCGGGGACGTGGACTGGCGTCAGGTCAGGGAAGTCCACGACAGCTTCAAGTACAGCCACTCCGGGCTGGGCCCCGCCTCGCAAATGATCATTGCCATTGTGATGTCGGCGGTCATCGGGCCCATGGCAGCGGCAGCCGCGGGGGGCGGCGTCGGCGGCGCCATGGTCGGTGCAGTAGCCACCGGCGCGTCGACCAATGCCGGCGTCAGCGTGGTCAATAACCGGGGCAATCTCGGTGCGGTTCTCAAGGATGTGACGGCGTCCGATGCCATCAAGGGCTATGGGATTTCGGCGATCACTGCCGGGCTGACGGTGGGCCATTTCGATCGATGGACCGGCACCCACACCCAGACCGACATAGGCAAAATTGTTACATCCGGCTCGCTGGGCACCTGGAGCGGTGTCGGCCAATTCGCAGCCAACCAGGCGCTGCAGAACGGCACCTCTGTGTTGCTGAACAAAGCCTTGGGGCAGGGCGGCAGTGTCAGTGACGCGCTGAAAAATGCCTTGTTCAACACCTTGGCGGCCGCCAGCTTCAACCTGGTCGGGGATTACACGAAAAACCTCCTGGCGGACGGCTCGGCCCCGAAGGTGGTGATTCACGCCATGGTCGGTGGGTTGCTGGCAGAAGCCACCGGCGGCGACTTCAAAACCGGCGCATTGGCTGCTGCGGCGAGCGAAGCGTTGGTTGGCCACCTGGATGACTTGGTCAAGGGCAACGACAACCTGCTCACCATGAGCTCGCAGATCGTCGGCGTGCTCGCGGCTGCGGCGCAGAGCGATACGGACGCAGCCAAACTGGAGACCGGCAGTTGGGTGGCGAAGAACGCTACGCAATACAACTACCTGTCACACAACCAACTGGAGCGAGCCGCCAAACAGATAACGCGATGCACCGACGCCTCCTGCATCGAAGACGCGACGCGCAAATTCATAGAACTGAGCCTGCAGCAGGACATTGACGCGATAGTCAGCTGCCAGGCCGACCCCGACTCTTGCGCCGCACGCTCCATGGAAGTCGCCAACACCCAGGCGAACCTCAACGCCATCCGCGATATCGCTGACGACGCCTCGCCTGAGGCCCGGGCAGCAGTACAGAACCTCATCAACGGCAACTACGAATTCCAGGAAATGTTAGCGACCGCCACGACCGAGCACTCGGTGGGTGCGATGGTCGATTCGCTCAAGGCGAAATGGGAACTGAGCGACGCTCAGGCGCAGGACATTGCGGACAATTTGAAGATCGCGCTGGCGGTTGGGGTGGGGACAGCGGCGGGGGTGGTGGCTTATAGGAGGGCTGTGGCGGCGGGGGCAAAAGGAACTGCGAGCGGCTTGCCGTCTGGTGAAACGAAATTAGTCGATAACGGTACACCAGCGGCTGATGATGCGAGTTTTACAGCAACATCCACATCAGGATGGACGAGCATCTCGAGTGACGCTCGCGCGGTGGTCCGGGACGTCGAGTACTATTCAGGTGTGCCGATGCCCTCTAATCAGCGCACGCAACTTGCAGATGAGTTGCGTCAGGTGGATCACACTTATGTCGCGCCCAGAAGCGACTATCAAGCCTTACAGCGTGAATACAATAGCCAGCGAAATAATCTCAAGCGTGAGTGGGAGTTGAATACTGGCTTGATATGGCCGAAGACGGAGAGTGGTGTGGATTTCCAAGCGCACCATGTGATACCACAGCAGTATGGTGGACCTAACCAATGGTGGAATTTGCATCCGGTGCCGGGTGGAAGTGCTCACCAAGGTGGCGTTCATGCCCCAGCAAGTCCAACAACTACAGCATTTCCGCAGAACCCTCCGAGGCGACCATGACCATGTACGAAAAATTAGAAGCCTTCAATGCACTCGCATGCGTGCTATTAGAGCGTCTGACCCCTGTTTCTTCTGGTGACGTGAGTGGGATGCGACAGCAGTGGCCAGCAGCTCCCGATGATTACTTTACTTTTATGCAGGAGCGGGGGCATGGTGAGATAAAGGAGGACGACTGCGTGCTGTCGCTTTTGACTATTCAACCCATATTGTGTCCTGCGGCAGACTACTTTGGTGATGATGGGTTTTATAAAGACGGACCCTATGAATCGGGTGCTAAGGGCGAGGTGTGGCTGTTCGGCTGGGATAGCACCGGGACTGCTTTCGGTTTCGACAGTGGAGACAGCTGGCGATTGTTGGAAATCGACAATATGCGTTGGATAACGCGACTTGACTTGTCGTTTCGTCAGTTCGTCGAAGGGTTGTTGGTTTGTTATCCGCAGCGGCCGATAAGCTTTGCGAATGGAGTTTGGCGCGACTCGGGAGATGTTTCTTACACCCTGTCGGAGCTTCGTTGGTTGTAATGGTGGCTATGAGCTAACCGGTGACTGGGGGCGAGTAGCTATTAAGGGAGAAGCTGTAGATGTAATTGTGGAATATTAGTTGGTCAAAAAGCCATGGATGGAACAGTTCTTCTAAAGTTTGCATGGAGTCGACTTCTAGGAGGTGGCGAAAAATTAATATACTCCTCGAAAAAGATTGCGTTCATTAAAGGTAGACGAGGCCTGATCCCAAGTGGTCCTAAGACGTTAATTACCATGGATAAAGAGTCTAGGATAACTCTTGTTTCGCCAGAGTTTAAGGCGTGTGCCGAATGCTATGTAAAATTAATGATATGTCCTGGGGGTATGAGTCTGGAAGAAATCACTCGTCTTATGACGGTTGTGCTGACTCCAATTGATGTTGCGGGGAGTAGTGTTGCTAATAGTCGTGGAGTAACAAGGAGAGTGAAAGAATCAGGTTGGTTTCTATCTACTGAGGGATATTTTCTTTCAAAAGATATTAGGGAGCATGTTGATTGGTTGGTAAAAAATCACTCCCCATCGAGAATGGTTAAGACTGATTCAGCAGTGGAATGGCGTTAAGGTTACATTAAGGTGTGTCTGGTTTTCCTCGCTGGGCCATAGTAGTCCCGTCCTCTGGCCGGAGTAAATGAGGGCTTTGGCGGATTTGGATTTAGAATGTTCTTTTGATATTTATTCTGTCGGTGACTAGTTTTTGAAGTGAATTGCAAAGCCATGATTTGTTGTTTGTCGCGGGGCTGGCCCTGAGTGACCAATTTTCACAAAAATAGCCCAGCAGTAGTCTAGTATGACTTGAGAAGTACAAAAAGCTCGAGTATTTGTTCTCACTAATAATTGGAATAATAAATGAATGATAGTGCTAAATTAGAATGCTGGAATTTTCAGGTGTTAATGCTTAGTCAAGCATTGTTGGGTGGGATAACTCCAAATTTCCGAATGGTGGTTTTATCCCGTGAAAGTGGTGTTTGGCTGATTAAGTTTTATCTTGAAAAGCATATTGCGGATGATATTTCTGAGATAGAGGATCTCATGTGTCAATACACTGCATATCAAGGGGTGAGCCTGAAGTGCAGGTCGGAAATTTTCGTTGGGAGTGAAAGTCTACCTAGTATGTCTGGGGTTGATAGGGCCGTTTACCGTCGCAAAGAATGATTTCGCAAGGTCAAGGGAGTATCTATTTAGTGTGGGCGTCGAAAGTAATTTCGACTCGAGCCTTTCACTGGGAAAATAATTTGGTAAAAACGTCCTATAACGACATCTGAAAAATATTGCGCAGCAAATTTTACCGATAAGGCAGGCAGTTTGATAACAGCTTTCCCAGCTAAGGCAGCGAACTAATGCGATCTCTCCCAGTGTATGTATGGCGTGAACTTCAATTGGCTATGACGCTGCTGGATGAGAATTCATCTTTAAGGGAGGTTTTTGTGGTGGTTCTTTCGTGGATTAGGGGGAACTACAAATGCTTCCCGGTTGAGCCGTTTCGACCTATAGGTTTGATGAATTTTCGCACATTGATGAGAATTTTATCCCGGTTGACTTTTCATCATTTCTACCTAGCGATATAGCTCATTTGAAGAAATTGATTTTTGGGTATCAAGCTAATTAGGCAGAGGCTATTGCGAGATTTCTACGTGACACACTGGAACAGTTGATAACTGTTGAGGTCGATAGGAAATGCCCTAGGTGTCTATCCGACGGGATGCGAATTTTTATCGGTAGATATAACGGGTTGCTTGCTTTCCAGTGTAACGTCTGTGGTCATTCCACTTACTCAGATAGTTCTAAGGTGGGTAGTGGAGAGTTGGAGTTTGTGAACGAGAAAAAACTACGAGAACTCAACATGATTTAATGGTGAAAAAGCGGCAGGGGTTGCGGACGAAACTGCCGGTTCAATAAGGAATGTCAATCCAGGTTATCCAGGCGCTGGGCGAACTCATAACTGCGTTAATTGTTCAATTGCTACTGATGCTACACTGGCAGGTAATCCAGCATCTGCATTGCCGATAAATTCCACCAAGGGTGTTCCGTTGACCGTGCTGGAGAAGCAATATGGAGCTAAGTTTAGCGGTGTGTCTTCACCCGAAACCATCACCCAGAACATGATTGGTGGCGGGGACGGCGCACGTGGGATTGTGTTTGACTCCTATGGTCCAGGTCAGCCAAGCCATGTATTCAACGTGGTTAATCAGAATGGGGCTATTCGCTATCTCGATGGGCAGACTGGAAAGCCGGCAAATATGAGTGATTTTAAGACATTGCGGCTACTGAGAACTAACTAATGATTACCTACGAATACGCTTTGGAAAGAGCTCAGGAATATTTGAAAGACTCTGAGATTGCTTTGCAGCTAACACATGAGGGCGAGTTCTCTGAGGGATGGTTTTTTTGCTATCAATCTAAAGAGTATTTGGAAACAGGGAGCCTGTCGGCTCACCTGGCTGGAAACGGACCATTCCTGATTGATAAGGAAACTGGAGAGCTTCATGTTTTAAGGACCGCCAAGCCGCTGAAAGAATATCTTGATCACTATGTAATCAGTAAGTCAAAAAAATAAGATTGGTTTTTCGGTGCAAAAGCAACAGTCAGTTCTCCGTTAAAACATGGCGAAACCAAGGTAATCAACGATGTCAGCACGACTCGTGTAGGAAGGTGGATGTCATCCTGATGAGCGGGTGCAGATGCAAAATACAAATAAAGTGATGCAAGGCGCTGGAGGTCAAACCTTTATTTCGACTAATGGCATCTCCGACTTTAAAGAAGCTGCACCCAGAGGCTCTGTCTATGTTGAGTTTGATTTTCCAGCTAACAGCTTGCTTCAGGGCGGGAAAGATGGCTGGTTTAAAATGATTGGCCCTGATGAAGGTAAGTCTCAGCAGTTCTTGCTTAATAAGCAGGGCGGCGAGCATCTTCCGACGGTCAAGAACATTGAAGTTTTAGATAAGAAGTGAGAAGTCTTATGGATGGCTCTTGGTTTAATGAAAGTGTAAAGCCACTTTTGAAGGGGTTTTCTCTAGAGTACTCATCATTTGCTGATGGGGATTTTGGTGACCTTGAAAGGATAGAGCTGGAAGGTTTTAACAAGCTAGGAACTGTCGAATTTTGGTCTAAAGGTTGGGTGGGTATTGATATATATGACTGTGCTCTTGATGAGCAGGTTATGAATGTATTGCTTTCTCCAGAAGAGGAAGAATCTGTTTCTCAGGCATTTGAGAGTTTTGTAAAGATATTGACGCAAGATAGTTGATGGTGCAAAAGGCGCAGCAACGGCTCTAGAGACAACCAGTCCTGTTGTCGTGACTGGGAAGCGCGCAATTGATAAGGCACAAAGTTACGAGGGGGGCTCTTCGAGATGTATATGGTAATGTTCCGTATACGGAGCGGCAGTACACAACTATTGTTAATGGGCAACGGACTGCTGTTGAAGCTAAGTTTGTAGAGGACTGGAGTAGCTTGCTCCGGAATCCTGCTAGCTCAGTTCAATGCAACTTCTCTCGGGTATGGAGTCAGCACGTTTTTGTTGAGGCACGTTACCGACTGTTTACAAACGAGCTGCGCCATTCGTAACCAATCGACCGTACCAGTGGTGAAACAGTAAGCTATAGTGCTGTGCCCATTTATACAGGTACAAACCCAATGCCAACCGGTGTAACGTTGTCTGCTCGTGGGGCAGGCGGTTTTACTCTTGATGTATCAATTCCGAACGTGAGTGGAGTTAAGTAAGAATGATAAATAAACTGATTGCTCTCCTTTCACCACCCTCTCAGCGAATCTTTGATAATGCGGCTTGGGCGACCTTTGAATCTGAGGGAGGACTGCGATTACCGTCTGATTTTAAACAGTTCATATCAATTTACGGATGTGGAGCAGTAGACGATTTCGTATGGGTGTTAGATCCATTTTCAGAAAGCTCAAATTTGAATTTTGACAAAAGCCAATATTTTATAGGCGCGTACGCTGTAATGAGGCAGGAATTTTTATCGGACTATCCAAGACCAGATTACCCTGCGGAAGGCTCTTTTCTTCCTTGGGCGGTAACGGATAATGGAGAAACTTTTGTTTGGTTGGTTGATGGAGAACCAGACTCATGGAAAGTTGCTATTCATAGCTCGGATCAGGGGGAAGAGGAAGTCTACAGCTTCGGCTGTGTTGAGTTTATTTTAAAGCTGCTTAGCAGAGATATTTCGTCAAAAATTCTACCTGGTCAGTTTCCTCCTGTTGATCTAGATAAGCATTTTTTTACAGCTGCTGATTAGGTGCAAAAGGAACTGCGAGCGGCTTGCCGTCTGGTGAAATGAAATTAGTCGATAACGGTACTATCCGACTTCCTTGCCAGATTCAAAGTTATAGGCCTGGCAGTCAGAGATCATAAATTCCGTTAAAAATATGCCGGAGGGATCGGCCAAAGCAGCCGCAGAGAGTGCGCTTAAGGCTGGCAGGGTCGAAGGCCGAATATTCAAATGGCCACAATAGGCTTGAGGTATTTAAGATGAAAGAATGGTCATCGCTGTGCAAATCAAAAGTTGGGGGCGCCGTTGATGTACGGGAGCAATGCGTTATCGCTATGGACGACGGTGTATACAAAATTTCAGACGATCAGTATTTTTTAGCTGACGAGTCTTCTGATGAGGGAGAGGAAAAACTTCGTTTGCTATCCCTCTACTGGGCCTGCAGTGAGCCTGCATTTAGAAGAGCCTACTACAGGGATGTTGAAAATGATGATATGGCCGTATGCCGGCCGCCGCCTGAATTGCTTCCAGTTGGGGCGGGGAGACCTATAGTCAGATAAAAAATGCCCTTAGCTCTCTTGGTTCTGACAAGTTTATGGAGTACGCCTCTTATCGTGTTATGTCTGATGGTGCATTTGTTCATAAGGGCTTAGAAAGTTCATTGGCTGTTTATTATTTTCGCTTGCATGATATTGTTGATGATGAGCTGCCTTACGCGATACTGTGGAAGCTTTCTAGTGTGTGATTTAATGAAAAACAACGTCCTGTTACTGGGTTGAAGCGGTGCAAAAGTCACAGCCACGATTGGAGGTTAAACAGCTTCTACACTTCCGAAGACCTGTGGCGAGTCGGTCCTCGGTCATAATACCCAGATTGGCGTGCGAAATAGAGGGTAAACGGGGTCTGACCCCGAGTGATCCCCGGCGACCACAAAGACGCCGGTGGATTTGGGAAGGTCATGGATGTGATTGCCCCCGATGGTCGTCGGCTTCGCTACGATTCGAATGGAAAATTTATTGGGTTATTGGAGCCGCCGAAGCCATGAGTCTTTTATCAACTGTGATAACAAGCCCCCCAGACCGAGAGAATTGTGTAGTCGAAATTTGGGCGGGGTCGAGTCAGTTGGCTGAGGTACCGCATGAGCCAGGAAGATCAATTGAAATAGAAATTTATTCCGCTATTGAGGGAGGTAAATTGAACTTGAAACTTGAGGATCTTGTGATTGTTTTGCATCAAGCGGCTAAGAATTTAGCTTCTCGAGAGTAAGTTCGCGCAAAATATGAAAGTGATGCTGAGGTATCAACTAGAGCTACCCAGAAGCAGCTCGATGAAAAACTCAAACGTGCTTCTGATTTTGGTGTGGTGACTATAAAGAAAAATTATCCTTTGTTACATTCTGGAGCGGGATAGTTAAGCCTTCTTGGACCGACTGCTTTGCAATGTCTTGCGCTCGCCAGCTACATGAGAAGCGCGTGTGGGGGACGGCTATCTCAGTGGCCCCACCACCTGCCGATACTTCTCCACCCCCTGCGGCGTCTCCCGCACCAAACTGATCTCCAACCCCAACGGATCCTCACGCCGATTCCCGCTCAACTGCCGCCAGCCCTTATCCGCCTCCCACACCCGCACCTGCAAATCACGGACCCCGCTCAACACCACCACCCCATCTTTCGCCGCCGGCAGCGGATAGCGATCCCGCGCGGGTGCGGCAGCGCGATACAAACTGTCGCCCTTGAGCCACCAGCGCACCCGTTGCAGGCCATCGCCGGCGACGGGCGCGCTGCGAATGATGTCCAGCCGAAAGCCTTTGCTGTCGGAACTGCGCACGGTGATCGCCGCCAGTCCATCGAGCTTTTCTGCATTGTTCTTTGAGGGCTCCGGGGCGTTCAGTTCGACGCTGGCGCGCAGGCTGATGTCGCGCTGCAGTTGGTTGAGGGCGCGCAGCAGCACTTCGGTCCGTTCGCTGCTTGCCTGCAGGTGCTGGTCGGCGCGGGTGACGCTGTCCAGGCCGCGCCAGGCGATTACGCTGACCACGGCCATAAGCATGATCGCGACCATCACTTCGATCAGGGTAAAGCCTTGCTCGGAGCGCTTCATGGCTGGCTCACTACGCGCATCAAGCCGGCGGTGTCGCGTTGCAGGCTGAGGCTGTGTTGGCCGTCGGACAGCACGATGCGCACGGGTGGGTTGATCCATTCGGCGTCGAGCACCAGGGTTTGCCGGGGTTCGATATTGATGTGCATCGGCGTGCTTTCCCACAGGCGCGGGCGCAGTTGGGTGTCGCCCTGGAACGCTTCGACGCCGCTGCCATCGTCGGTGCGGCGGTTGAAGCGAAAGCCCTTGGCGTCGGCGCGCCAGGTGATCGGGCGGCCGTCCGCGCGGGCTTCGGCCTGGGCCACTTGCAGCAGTTGGCTCAGGCGCTCGGCGTCCTTGCGCAGCAGGTGCAGCGGGTCGGGCTTGATGGTCAGGCTGATGGCGGCGCTGGCGATGCCGATGATCACCAGCACCACCATCAACTCGATCAGGGTGAAGCCTTGCTGTTTCATCGGTAGGCCCCTCGAAAGCTGGTGAGCTTGTGAAATAAAAACGTGCGAATTGGCCTGTAGGCTGGTGCCATGGACAAACAGGAGGTCCTTCCCATGGCATTCACCCTGCGTTTCTCACCGGCCCACGGTGTGCAGATCGTGGCGTTGCTGGCGGCATTGGCCGGTGTGGCGGTCTGGACGCCGCTGCTGCTGACGTCCGCCGAGTCCCATACGCCCCAGGCCGCGCCCCAGGTGCTGGCGGCGCGCAGCGATAACCCGGCGCTGCAATGGTTTTCCAATGCGCCGGCGGCGTTGCAGGTCAAGGTCTCTGGGGTGCTGGCCGGGGCGCGCGGTGCGGTGGCGATCCTCAGTCTCAACGACGGCCCGCCGCGCAGTTTCCTGCTGGGCGAGCGCCTCAGCCCTGGCGTGCGGCTCACGGCCATCGAAGGCGACGGAGTCGAGATCGAGCGCGGCGGCGAGAAGCTGCGCGTCAACCTCGACAAATTGCCCGATGGGCCGGCCTTGCCGCGGCTCACTCGGCCCTGACCTGTGTCTCCACGCGGGCCAGCGGCGGCGCCTCGCGGCTGGCGTCGAGCACCTGCACGTTGACTTGAAACAGACGGCCATCGCGACTGATGGTCTGCTCGCACCGCAGTTTCAAGCGCCCCTGGTCACAGCTGAAGGTCTTTGTGCCGTCGCGCAAATGCCCCTCCAGGCGCAACTCCGCCAGGCGACTCTGCGCCGCCAGCAACCCCATGGATTTGTCCCGCAGCAGGCCATTGCCCTGGGTCATCAACCCGGCCACGCGGATGGCAGCGGCCATCGCCACAGCGATAATCGCCAGCGCCACCAGCACCTCGATCAGGGTAAAACCTTGCTCCTTGCGACGGCCGTACATGGCGTTCTCAAAGCCGGGAAACAGGCCCGCAGACTAGCGCCGGCAGTTGACCGATTGGCGACCGAAACTCCCGAGGATTTTCAATACGACTGACATGTGTTCTTGCAACACTGCGCCACGAAATGTACCCAAGCCAAGGAATGTCGAGATGGATATCGCGCGCCTAACATCCCCATTGCCAGGCCCTCGCGGCCAGCGTGGCTTCACCTTGATCGAGATCATGGTGGTGGTGGTCATCCTCGGGATCCTCGCGGCGATGGTGGTGCCCAAGGTCCTCGATCGCCCGGACCAGGCGCGGGCCACCGCCGCGAAACAGGACATCGGCGGGTTGATGCAGGCGTTGAAGCTGTATCGCCTCGACCACGGCACCTACCCGAGCATGAACCAGGGCCTGAAAGTGCTGGTGGAGCGCCCGGCGGATGCCAAGAACAGCAACTGGCGCGCCTACCTCGAGCGCTTGCCCAACGACCCCTGGGGCCACCCTTACCACTACCTCAATCCGGGCGCCAACGGTGAAGTCGATGTGTTCTCCCTGGGCGCCGACAGCCAACCGGATGGCGATGGCGTGAATGCCGATATCGGCTCCTGGCAGTTGTAAGGCGCGCCATGAAAGGGTATTCGCCCCCAGCGGCGAAGCAGCGCGGCATGGCGATTATCAGTGCCTTGCTGATCGCGGCGGTGGTGGCGGTGATCGCCGGCGGCATGCTCACGCGCCAGACCGTATTCACCCGCAGCCTGGAAGCCGAACAGTCGCGCGTGCAGGGCCAATGGCTGTTGCTCGGTGGCCTTGAACGCAGCCGGCAGATGCTCTGGGAAGCGCGCCAGAAGGACGTGCTGACCCGCCTTGACCAACCTTGGGCGCGGGCCCAGGCCGGCGTGTTCGAGGGGCGGATCGACGATGAACAGGGCAAGTTCAACCTGCGCAACCTGGTTAACCGCCAGCAGCCCGACGCCGAGCAATTGCAGAGCTTCGAGCGCTTGTGCCGCACCCTGGGCGTGGCCCCGGCCGTGAGCCGGCGCATCAGCCAGCGGGTGATTGCCTCCTACGAACAGAACGGGTTGCCCGCCAAATACCCGATGCTGCGCAGCCTCGACGACCTCAGTGGCCTCGAAGGCCTGACCCCGGAGGTGTTGCAGCGCCTGCAGGCGTACGTCAGCGTGCTGCCCGGCAATACCTGGGTCAACGGCAACACCGCCAGCGCCGAAGTGCTCAGCGCGGTGGTGCCGCAGCTCAGCCTGTCCCAGGCCCACGGGCTGGTGGCCGAGCGCGACAACGGGCATTGGTTTATCAACCGTGGGGATTTCGTCAACCGTCTGCACTTGCCCCAGGTGGAGTTGGAAGCGGTGCAAGTGGGCATTACCAGCGAGTGGTTTCGCCTGCAGGGCCAGGCGCGACGCGAGCGCCGGCGGGTGACAATCGACGCGTTGCTGCACCGCCCCGAAGACCGTGAGCCCAAGGTGATCTGGTCGCGGGTGGGCGTATGAAACGCTTGCGCATTGCCTTGCCGCCGCTGGATCAGGTCCGTGCTGAAAGCCAGGTGAAATTTGCCTGGCTCGAGCGTGGCGTGGTGGTGTCCGAGGGGCAGGAAAGCCTGGCGCAACTGGGCAAGCGCCGGCAGGCGGTGGACTGCTTTCTGCACCCGCATGACAGCCTGCTCACCAGCCTGGAGCTGCCGCCATTGCCCGCAGCAAAAAACCAGGCGGCGGTGGCGTGTGCGGCCCAGGCGCTGATCCTCGGGCCGGTGGAACAGATGCACGTGGCCCACGGCCCGCGCGAAAGCGATGGGCGCGTGCAGGTGGGCTGGGTGCCCAAGGCCGGGCTGGAACGGCTGGGTCAGGTCTTGGCCCAGGTGCAGCTCAAGCTGCGCGGCCTGTACCCGGCGCCCTATGCGTTGCCGGTGGGGGCGGCGGCGTTGGACGACGGCTATCTGTTGACCCGCGACAGCCTGCAACAGGGCGCTGTGCACCCGCTGGGGTTGCAGGCGCTCGACGTGCCGCTGGTGGCAGAGGCGCAGCGTTGGAGCGGCACGGTGCCTGGCTGGGGCTTGCACGCTCGCCTCGGTCAAGCCTCCGGCGCCGGATGGGGCAGGGCGCTGGCCTGTGTGGCGCTGGCCGCTGCCGTCTGGACCGTCGGCCTCAACCTGTATGCCGCGCGCCAGGTCGACGAAGGCCAACGGCTCAAGGCTTTGATGAACCAACAGGTGCGCCAGGCGTTTCCTGAATTACCCGTGGTGCTCAACCCCTTGCAGCAGGCCCGTCAACAGTTGGCCGCACGTCAGAGCGGCGCGGCTGCCGATTCGGGCCAACGCTTCAGCAGCCTGCTGCAACTGGCAGGCAGCAACCTGCCCTTTATGGTGGGCAGCGTCGACAACCTCAATTTTGAACAGGGCACCTTGCACCTGGCGTTACTTGCTGACAGCCGCAACCCGGCGGCCGAGGGCGAGTGGCAGGCCGCGTTGGCCCAGGCCGGTTTTGCCGCCACGCGCGATGAGCAGGGCTGGCGCATCGGCCCGGCGCCGGCCACGGAAAAACCGGAGGCCGGCGATGAATAGGTGGCTGCGCCTGCGCACCCAGGCCCAGGTGTTCTGGAGCGGCCTGGCCCTGCGCGAGAAACGCCTGCTGATCGGCGCCGGGCTGGTGTTGGCAAGCCTGCTGACCTGGCTGGTGCTGGTGCAGCCGGCGTTGAAAAAGATCGACTACTGGCAGGCCGAAACCCCCAGGCTGCGCGCCCAGGCCGAAGCCTTGCAGGTGCTGTTGCAGGACGTCGCCGCGCCGCGCCAGGCCGACGAAGCCGCGTTGCGCCAGGCCCTGGACAGTGCCGGCCTGCAAGGGCATTACCAGGTGCAGGCGCTGGACGCCGGCGGTTGGCGCCTGACCTTCGACAACGCCCCGGCCGACGCCGTGGTGGCCTGGCTGCTGGGTAATCCCCGTTCATTTTCCCTGGAGGTGTCCGAGGCGCGTTTGCAACGTGCTGCGGATGCCGTCGATAACTCGGCCGGCACTGTGTCCGGGACCGTTCGCATGGATCAGGCGCCTGGCGCTAAGGAAGCTTCATGAAGTGGTCAGTCCTCCCTTTTCGCAAGGCCGCGCCGTTGCTGTTGCTGGCCTTGAGTGCGTGCAGCAGCCCGTCAACCACGCCGTTATTGGTGGACAGTGAGCTTGGCCAACCCCTGGCCGATACCCGTCGCAGCGGCGATACCCTGCTGGATCGCCAGCGCGACGAAGCGCCGAAACCGCGGGTCCAGCACCCGGTGACTAACAGCGTCCGTGGCCAGGCCCCGGCGCCGATCAAGGCGCGCAACCCGCTGGGTGACCAGCCGGTGCAGCTCAACTTTGTCGATGCCGATATCCAGGCGGTGGTGCGCGCGCTGTCCCGTGCCACCGGCCAGCAGTTCCTGGTGGACCCACGGGTAAAGGGCAAGCTCACCCTGGTCAGCGAAGGCCAGGTGCCGGCCCATCAGGCCTACGACATGCTGCTGGCGGCGCTGCGCATGCAGGGTTTCAGTGTGGTGGATGTGGGTGGCGTGGCCCAGGTGGTGCCGGAGGCCGATGCCAAGTTGCTCGGCGGGCCGATCTACAGTGCCGGCAGCAGTGGCATGCAGACACGCACCTTCCGTCTGCAATATGAAAATGCGGTGAACCTGATCCCGGTGCTGCGTCCCATCGTGTCGCCGAACAACCCGATCAACGCCTACCCCGGCAACAACAGCATCGTCATCACCGACTATGCGGAAAACCTCGCGCGGGTCGCCCAGATCATCAGCGGCATCGACACCCCCAGCGCCATCGACACCGATGTGGTGCAGATTCAGAACGGCATTGCCGTGGACATCGCCGCCATGGTTTCCGAGCTGCTGGAAACCCAGGGCGCCGACCAGACCCAGAAGATCAACGTGGTCGGTGACCCGCGCTCCAATTCGATCATCATCCGTTCCGGCAGCCCTGAACGTACGGAGCTGGCGCGCAACCTCATCTACAAGCTCGACAATGCCCAGAGCAACCCCAGCAATATGCACGTGGTGTACCTGCGCAACGCCCAGGCGGCCAAGCTGGCCCAGTCCCTGCGCGGGCTGCTCACCGGCGAGAGCGATTCCGGGGTGAGCGACGATGGGCGTGGCAAGCTCAGCGCCATGGGCGGCAATGGCAATAACAGCCAGGGCACGAGTAATGCCCAGAACAGCAGCGGCACGCCCACCGGCAGTGGCGTGCAGTCGGGCTATGGGCAAGCCACCGGCTCCAGCACCGGCACCAGTACTGGCAGCGGCAATACCGCCAACGAGCAGGACACCGCGTTCAGCGCCGGCGGCGTGACCATCCAGGCCGACGCCACCACCAACACCCTGCTGATCTCCGCGCCGGACCCGCTGTACCGCAACCTGCGGGAAGTGATCGACATGCTCGACCAGCGCCGCGCCCAGGTGGTGATCGAAAGCCTGATCGTGGAAGTGGGCGAGGACGATGCCACCGAGTTCGGTGTGCAATGGCAGGCCGGCAACCTGGCGGGCAGAGGGGGCTTCGGCGGGGTGAACCTGGGGGGCAGCGGTGTCGTGGGCACGCCCGCCAGTCCCACCAGCATCGACGTACTGCCCAAGGGCCTGAATATCGGCGTGGTCAACGGCACCGTGGATATTCCGGGGATCGGCAAGGTGCTCGACCTCAAGGTCCTGGCCCGTGCCTTGAAGAGCAAGGGCGGCACCAACGTGCTGTCCACGCCGAACCTGCTGACCCTGGACAACGAAGCGGCGAGCATTTTCGTCGGGCAGACCATTCCATTCGTTACCGGCAGTTATGTGACCGGTGGCGGCGGTACCAGCAATAACCCGTTCCAGACCGTGCAGCGCGAAGAGGTGGGGCTCAAGCTGAATGTACGCCCGCAGATCTCCGAGGGCGGCACGGTGAAGCTGGATATCTACCAGGAGGTCAGCACCGTGGACACACGGGCGTCGGTGTCGGCGGGCACGGTGACCAACAAGCGCGCGATCGATACCAGCATCCTGCTCGACGACGGGCAGATCATGGTGCTCGGCGGGCTGTTGCAGGACGGCTACAGCCAGAGCAATGACGCGGTGCCGTGGCTTTCGGATATTCCGGGGTTGGGGGCGTTGTTTCGCAACGAGAAGCGCAGTGTGAGCAAGACCAACCTGATGGTGTTTTTGCGGCCTTACATCATCCGCGACAGTGGCGCGGGGCGCAGCATTACCCTGAACCGTTATGAGTTTATGCGCCGGGCGCAGAGTGGGTTGCAGCCGGAACACAGTTGGGCGATGCCGGATGTGCAGGCGCCGCAATTGCCGGCGGTGGAGAAGGCGATTCCGGGGGGGCAGCAGCAGGGGCCGAGGGCAGTCATTCGCGCGGTGCCTGTAGGTGCACGACCATGAGCCTGCTGTACGCAGGACCAAATGTGGGAGGGGGCTTGCCCCCGATGAGGGTGTGTCAGCCACAGATGTACAAACTGACCCACCGCTATCGGGGGCAAGCCCCCTCCCACATTTGGACCGCGCTCGGTCAGGAAGATGTCTTGTGAGCCTTCTCCCTTATGCCTGGGCCAAATCCCAACGCATCCTCCTGCGTCCCGGCGACGACGGCATGCTGCTGACCGTCTGCCCCTCCACCCCCGGCTGGTCCATCAGCGAAGTACGGCGCCAGTTCGGCCAGGCCCACCTCGAGCAGGTACGCGACGATGAACTCGACGGCCTCCTCGCCAGTGCTTATGCCGATACGGGCAGCGCCGCCGCTGTGGTGGGCGCGGCAGAGAACGAGGTCGACCTCGACCGCCTGATGCAGGACATGCCCGAGATCACCGACCTGCTCGACACCCAGGACGGCGCACCGGTGATCCGCATGATCAACGCCTTGCTCACCCAGGCCGCGCGGGACGAGGCCAGTGATATTCACATCGAGCCCTATGAAACCCACTCCGTGGTGCGCTACCGCGTCGACGGCACGTTGCGGGATGTGGTGTCGCCGCGTAAGGCGCTGCATGGCGCGCTGGTGTCGCGGATCAAGATCATGGCCCAGCTCGACATCGCCGAAAAACGCCTGCCCCAGGACGGCCGCATCGCCCTGCGCGTGGCCGGGCGGCCGATTGATATTCGTGTGTCGACCGTGCCCACCGGGCATGGCGAGCGCGTGGTGATGCGCTTGCTCGATAAGCAGGCCGGGCGTTTGCAGCTGGAGACCCTGGGCATGGAGCCGCAGTTGCTGGCGCGCCTCGACACCTTGATTCGCCAGCCCCACGGCATTGTGCTGGTCACCGGGCCCACGGGCAGCGGCAAGACCACCAGCCTGTACGCCGCGCTGGCGCGGCTGGATGCGAGCACCAGCAATATCCTCACCGTGGAGGACCCGGTGGAATACGACCTGCCGGGCATCAGCCAGATCCAGGTCAATGCCAAGATCGACATGACCTTCGGCCTGGCACTGCGGGCGATCCTGCGTCAGGACCCGGACATCATCATGATCGGTGAAATCCGCGACCTGGAGACCGCGCAAATCGCGGTACAGGCCTCGCTCACCGGACATTTGGTACTCGCTACATTGCACACCAACGATGCGGTGTCAGCGGTCAACCGCCTGATCGATATGGGCGTCGAACCATTTCTGTTGGCCTCGTCGTTATTGGGGGTTCTGGCGCAACGCCTGGTCCGCCGCCTGTGCCCGCATTGCAAACAGGAAGACCCGGCCGCGCCCGGCACCTGGCGCCCGGTGGGCTGCGCGCAGTGCAACCAGATCGGCTACAGCGGACGTACCGGTATCCATGAATTGTTTTGCGTCGACGACGAGGTGCGCAGCCTGATCCACCAGGGCGCCGGCGAGCAGGATCTGCGCGTGGCGGCGCGCCGTGCGGGGATGTTCAGCATGCGTGAAGACGGCGAGCGCTGGGTGCGCAGCGGCGCCACCGCACCGGAAGAAATCCTGCGCGTGACACGGGACGCCTGATGAATCGCTACCGCTATGAAGCCGCCGATGCCAGCGGCAAAGTCGAGGCCGGGCACCTGGAGGCCGACAGCCAGAGCGGGGCGTTTGCCGTGTTGCGCAGCCGTGGCCTGACCGCGCTGCTGGTGCAGGTCGAGGGCGGCCAGCAAAGCGCCGCCGGCAGCAGCCTGTTCAGCGCCAAGCTCTCGGACAACGACCTGGCCTGGGCCACGCGGCAACTGGCGAGCCTGCTCGGCGCCAGCCTGCCCCTGGAGGCGGCATTAAGCGCCACGGTGGAACAGGCGGAGAAAAAACACATCGCCCAGACCCTGGCCGCCGTGCGTGCCGATGTACGCGGCGGCATGCGTCTGGCGGATGCGTTGGCCGCACGGCCTCGGGACTTTCCGTCGATCTACCGCGCACTGATCGCGGCGGGGGAGGAGTCCGGCGACCTGGCCCAGGTGATGGAACGCCTGGCCGACTACATCGAGGAACGCAACAACCTGCGCGGCAAGATCCTCACCGCGTTTATCTACCCCGGTGTGGTCGGGCTGGTGTCCATCGGTATCGTGATTTTTTTGCTCAGCTACGTGGTGCCCCAGGTGGTCAGCGCGTTTTCCCAGGCGCGTCAGGATCTGCCCGGGCTGACATTGGCGATGCTCAACGCCAGCGACTTTATCCGCGCGTGGGGCTGGCTGTGTTTCGGCGGGATTCTCGGTGGGTTCTGGGGCTGGCGCCTGTACCTGCGCAACCCGGTGGCGCGCTTGAACTGGCACAGCCGCGTGCTGCGCCTGCCGCTGATCGGGCGTTTTGTGCTGGGCCTGAACACCGCGCGCTTTGCATCGACCCTGGCGATTCTCGGCGGTGCTGGGGTGCCGCTGTTGCGGGCCCTGGAAGCGGCGCGGCAAACCCTGTCCAACGAGCGCCTGAGCCAGTGCGTCAACGATGCCACGGCCAAGGTGCGCGAAGGCGTCAACCTGGCCCCGGCACTGGCGGTGGAAAAGGTCTTCCCGCCGGTGCTGATCCACCTGATCGCCAGTGGCGAAAAAACCGGCTCGCTGCCACCGATGCTGGAGCGGGCGGCGCAGACCTTGTCGCGGGATATCGAACGGCGGGCCATGGGCATGACCGCGTTGCTGGAGCCACTGATGATCGTGGTGATGGGCGCGGTGGTGCTGGTGATCGTGATGGCGGTGCTGTTGCCGATCATCGAGATCAACCAACTCGTTACCTGAATGCATGCAGTTGAGAAATGTGGGAGGGGGGTTGCCCCTGATAGCCATGGGTATTTACACAACTTTCAGAGACGGGTGAGTTCCTCTGTGGTGAGCGGGCTTGCCCCGCGTCGGGCTGCGAAGCAGCCCCAGTAAAGCAGAATGCGGTGTATCAGAAACTCTGCTGAGGCTGGTTTTGGGGCAGGCCGATATCGCCGGCTCCCAACCTCGGGTTCCTCATTCCGTCACATCCAGGCCCTGCGCCACAGCCCGCGCCGCCTTGGCGAAACCCACGCTGAAACCTCGCTGTCACCTGCCGCCAAACCGCTCACAATCATGACCAAAACACCCGAGAATCTTTTTAAAAATCAAGCCCTTCCTCCCGAGGTTTTTTCCTTTTGCTGTCATCGGAAGCTGCGAAATTTCCTACCCATGGCCTCACCCCTTGCCACCCCCGAGACACGGCTCGGGACCGAAGCCATGGCGTCATGCAAGAGCCATCTACCCCAACGTACAAACACGACGAAAGGAGATTCTTCATGTTTAAGCGCAACGTTCTCGCGGTATCCATGACCCTCGCTGCACTGTGCTCGGCACAGGCTGCATTCGCTGACGTAAACGGCGGTGGCGCGACTCTGCCACAGCCGCTGTACCAGACCGCCGGCGTCCTGACCGCTGGCTTCGCCCCTTACATCGGTGTGGGCAGCGGCAAAGGTAAGTTGGCGTTCCTGAACAACGACTATAGCCAGTTCGGCACTGGCACCAAGAACGTGCACTGGGCTGGCAGCGACTCCAAACTGTCGGCGGCCGAGCTGCTGGCTTACAAAAATGACCACCAAGCGGCCTGGGGCAAATTGATCCAGGTGCCATCGGTTGCCACGTCGGTTGCCATTCCGTTCAACAAGGCCGGTACCGCGGCGGTTAACCTGAGCGTTAACCAGCTGTGCGGCGTGTTCTCGGGTCGCCTGACCAACTGGAACCAGATCACCGGTTCCGGCCGCACAGGTGTGATCAAAGTTGTTTACCGCAGTGAATCCAGCGGTACCACTGAACTCTTCACCCGCTTCCTGAACGCCAAGTGCAGCGAAGCCAAAACGTTCGCCATCACCACCACCTTCTCGTCGAGCTACGGCAACGTGGCCAATAGCGTGCCGGCCGGTTCCGTGGCCGCGACCGGCAGCCAAGGCGTGATGACTGCGCTGAACGCTACGGACGGTGGTATCACCTACATGAGCCCGGATTACGCCGCGACTACTTTGGCCGGTCTGGATGACGCCACCAAAGTCGCCAAGGTTGCCGGTGTTTCGCCTGCGCCTGCCAACGTGTCGGCCGCTATCGGTCAGATCCTTGCTCCAACCCAAGCCCGCCCTAATGGCACGTTCATCGACGCCACCAACCAAGACAACTGGGTCCCAGTATTTGCTGCCACCGCGAGCGGCTCAGCCACCTTTGCTTACCCAACTACCGGCTACCCGATCCTGGGCTTCACCAACGTGATCTTCAGCCAGTGCTACGCCGACGCTAATCAAACCACTCAAGTGCAAGACTTCTTCCTGCGTCACTACGACAGCGTTGATAACAACGACGCTGCCATCAGCGCCAACCGCTTCGTACCACTGCCAAGCAACTGGAAACAAGCGATCACCGACACCTTCGCTACCGCTTCCAGCGCGCAAGGCATCGGCAACACCAGCGTCTGCAACGGCATCGGTCGTCCGCTGTAACCCAAGCGTTCAACGACCCGCAACACCTGATCAGCAACGGCCTATGCCGTTGCTGATTTTTTTGCGTTAGCAGCCGTATGTGAACTTTGCATGACAGAAGTTCAGTCGCGCTCCTCGCCAACCGCCTAACCCTCATACGTGAGCGTGTCTTGCTCCCTGCGTGATAACAAAGAAGGAAGATCCCCGATGGTCCGCTGCAAATCACCGGTTAACCTGAAAGCCCAAGAGACGATCCTGCGCCTCAAGCCACTGGCCCAGGCCATCGCCCTGTTGATGGTGGCGGGCAATGCCCATGCGGCTACGGCGTTCAGTTCCAGTTGGTTTGCCGACAAGGGCGCGACCCAGGCGGCGACGGCGGCGCGGCTCAGTGCCGGGCAGGTGCCGGGGGTTCCGACGCTGAACCAGCAGGCACGGGTCAACCAGCAGTTGGCGCGCTCCATCAGCACGCTGAACACCAGTGTCGCGGCGATTGCCGCGCAACAGGCCGCGCAAGCGGCGGGGCGCCAGGCTGCGTTCGGCCAGGTGTCGACGATTCCCGATGGCTTGGGCAAGGGCGGCTTGCAGGTGGACAACAGCCTGACCCAGGGCTGGACCAACGCCAAGGCGCCGACCCAGACCCAGGCCGGCGGCAAGACCACGGTGAGCATCGAGCAGACCGCCGACAAGGCGATCCTCAACTGGGAGACGTTTAACGTCGGGCGCAACACCACGGTGGACTTCCAGCAGCAATCCAACTGGGCCGTGCTCAACCGCGTCAACGACCCCGATGCCCGGCCCAGCGAGATCCAGGGCCAGATCAACGGCGCCGGCACGGTGATGATCATGAACCGCAACGGCGTGGTGTTCAGCGGCACCAGCCAGGTCAATGTGCGCAACCTGGTGGCAGCGGCGGCGAACATCACCGATGAGCAGTTCACCCAGCGTGGCCTCTACGTCGATACCACCGGTACGCAACCGACCTTCACCGACGCGGCAGGCAAGGTCGAGGTGCAACGTGGCGCGCTGATCCAGACCCACAACGCCGCCACGTCCACCAATGCCGGCGGCTATGCCTTGCTGCTCGGCACCGAGGTTGAAAACGCCGGTACGCTCATCACTGCCAAAGGCCAGACGACCCTGGCGGCCGGCGACAGCTTCTATATCCGCAAAGGCGTCGGCACCGCCGGCAACGAGCGCTCCACCACCCGTGGCAATGAAGTCGCGACGGCCCTCAACGCCGACAGCACTGCGGGCAAGGTCACCAACAGCGGCCTGATCATGGCCTCCACCGGCGACATCACCCTGACCGGCCACCAGGTCCAGCAAAACGGTGTGGCCCTGACCAGTACCTCGGTGGATACGCGCGGCACCATCCACTTGCTCAACGCGGCCAGTGACACCACCGGCAGCGTCACCCTGGGCGAGGGCAGCACCACCGCGATCCTGCTGGACGCCAGCGGCAGCAGCGCCCTCAATTCCCAGAAAAACAATGGCCTGACTTCGTTCGATGGCAAGCCCGCCAACCTGATCACCGAGCAATTCAACCACTTGAGCGCCGTGGCCGATCGTACCGACCAGTCGCGTATCGAGATCGTCAGCGGCGGCACCGTGGACTTCCAGAAAGGCTCGATCACCCTGGCGACCGGTGGCCAGGTCGCGGTCAGCGCGGGCGGGCGCAGCCTGGTGCGCGATGGGGCGATGATCGACGTGTCCGGCGCGGTGGGCGTCAAGGTGTCGATGGAAGCCAACAACATCAAGATCAACGTACAGGGCAACGAGCAACGCGACGCACCGGTCAACCGTGAAGACGGGAAGCTGATCAACAACGATGTGTGGGTCGACCTGCGCGAACTGGTGTTTGTGCCGGCCGGTACCAACGGCTATGCCACGGACCGCTGGTACACCGCCGGCGGCTTGCTGGAGGTTGGCGGTTACCTCGGCACCCAGGGCCACTCGGTGGGCGAGTGGATGGCCCAGGGCGGTACCGTGACCTTTACCGGCCAGGACGTGGTGACTCAAAAGGGTGCGCAGATCAACCTGTCGGGCGGCACCGTGGATGTGCAGGCCGGGTATATCCAGCAGACCTGGCTCAAGGGCCCGGACGGGCGTTTGTATGAGCTGTCCAACGCGCCCGGCGACATTCTCTATTCCGGGCTCTATAAGGGCTATGAAGACACCAGCAAGCGCTGGGGCCAGACCGATTTCTACTACAACCCGATGATCGCCAAGCAGCGCCGTTACGAGAACGGTTATACCGTGGGCCGCGATGCCGGCAAGCTGGTGGTCGGTACCACCAGTGCGGTGCTGGAAGGCCAGGTGGTCAGCGATGTGTTCCAGGGCGATCGCCAGACCCAGGCACCGAACATCAACCTTGACGGTTACCAGCAGTCGCAGAAGGCCATGGCCCAGCGCGCGCAGTTGATCATTGGCGGCTACACGCCGGTCTACAACAAGACCACCGGCACCCTGCGCTATGCGCTGACCGGCAGCACCGAGCAGGTGCTGATCGACAGCAATACACAGAAAATCGCCGATGGCCTGGACCTCACGACGGCGCTGCCAGCGGAACGCCAAGGGCAGATCGTGCTCGACAGTGACCAGCTCAACGGTTTCCAGTTGGGCGCAATCAAGGTCGCCGCCAACCAGCAGGTCAGCGTCAACGGTGCACTCAACGTGGCGGACGGTGGTGCTATCACCCTGCTCGGGCCTGGCGTCACCATCAATGCCAACCTGACGGCCCACGGTGGCAGCCTCCAGGCCGGGAACATCCTCAGCCAGGTCGATCCGACCAAGGACGGCGCTGTCGAGGACACGATCCTGCCGGGCGACGGCAGTGTGACGGTCGCCGCCGGGGTCAAGCTGGATGCCAGCGGGCGCTGGAATAACCTGCTGCTGGACGCGGCCAACAGCACCGGCGTGGCCTATGTGAACGGTGGCAATGTGTCGCTGCGCAGCACGGGCAACGTGCACCTGATGGCCGGCAGCGTGGTGGACGCCTCTTCCGGCGGCACCCTCGGCGTGGATGGCCGGCTCACCGGCGGCAAGGGCGGCAACGTGACCCTGGGCGCGCTCGGCGCCCTGGGACTGGACGGCGAGGTGCGCGGCTATGGCGTCACCGGCGGCGGCACCCTGGCGTTGCAGGCGCGCAAGGTGCAGATCGGCGACAGCCCCCTTGCGGCGGATGCCGACACCCTGAAACTGGCCGCTGACTTCTTCAATAAAGGTTTTTCGGCCTACGACATCACCGGCAACGAGGGCTTGATCGTCACCGACGGTACCCAAGTCGATGTCACGGTCCCGGTGTATCGGTTGGGCGCACAGGCGTCGTCGATCGCCACCGGCAGCGATCCGGTCAGTGCGTTGGAGCGCTGGACGCCCATGCTCTATCAGGAAGATCCGACCAGGAGCCTGCTGACCCAGCGCCGTGGCGCCGGCTTGAGCCTGAACGCGGGCTACGTCGACTCCACCGCCGAACAACTGGCAACCACTGCCCTGACGGTGGGCCAGGGCGCGGTCATCAATGTCGACCCCGGCCAGGCCATCAGCCTGCGCAGCGTTGGCCAATTGAACATGGACGGCACGCTGAACGCCTGGGGTGGCAGCGTGACCCTGGGGGGCATCAAGGCTGGGTCTGCCGAGGATGTGAATGCGGCTGGCCATGGTCGCTCCATCTGGGTCGGAGAGCATGCGCTGATCGATGTCGCAGCGCGTGCTGCCACGGCGGTTGACAACCTTGGCCGCGCGTATGGCCTGGTCCGCGACGGCGGTACCATCACTATCGGCGGCACGCTCGATCTGCAGACCGGGGTGGCCACGGCCAGTGACGTGTTTGTGGTGGTGCGTGAAGGTGCGCGCCTGGATGCCTCCGGCACCGAGGCCCTGCTGAATGTTCCAGGGCAGGGCATGGTGCGCCAGGCCAGCAATGGCGGCAGTATCAGCCTGGCGTCCAATAACGGCCTGTACCTGGACGGCAGCTTTGTCGCCAGGGCGGGGGGCGCCGGTGCTGCGGGCGGCAGTCTCGCGGTCGCATTGGACAGCCCGCTCTACACACTTAATACCGTGGTTGATCAGGTGCTCAAAGGCCGTGAATTGCTGATCAGCCAGACGCACCAGCGCCACGACCTGGCGGGTACGCCGCAGGAGGCTGCCGGCAGCCTGGAGTACGGCCATGGGCGTCTGGGAGTGGACCAGGTCAGCGCGGGCGGTTTTGACAACCTGGCCTTGATGAGCAACGGGCTCATCAGTGCCGATGGCGATGTTTCGCTGACGCTGGGCCAGAGTCTGCGGCTGTTCGGTACGGCCTTCGGCCTCAGTGAAAATGCCGCTGACAACACCCGGGTCAACCTGGCTGCACCGTATCTATTGCTGGCTGGCGTCAACACGCCAGGCCGGGACGGGTATGTGCGTCCAGCGATTGTGCTGCCTGTCCCGTCCCAGCGTGAAACCGCCGCTCAGTTCAACGCCCGCGCTAACCTGATCGATGTGCGCGGCAGCGTGTTGTTTGGCGTCAAGGGTAGCCTGCGCCAGGCGGATGGCAGCCTGCTGGATATGGAACGGCGTGGCTTTGACCAGGTCAACCTGACCAGCGAGGGTGACCTGCGGTTTCTGGCAGGGGCCAATGAGAACGGAGTCGCCCTGGGTATCAGCACCCAATTGCTGACCCAGGGCGACATGACCTTGCGCGCGGCGCAGTTGTACCCCGGCACACAGGTCGGCGCGCGGGTGATCGCGGGCTACCTGGGTGAGGCAGGTATCAACGATATCCTGTTCGACCCGTTGCGTACGTTGACCATTGGCCGTACCGGCACGGCCGACGCCGCCATTCCCTATTCGGCGTTCGGCCGCCTGCAACTGGGCGCCGCCACGGTTCGCCAGGGCGGTGTGGTGCGGGCGCCGCTGGGGCTGATCGATATCGGCAGCATGGGCAGTAACCTGGTGCAACTGTTGCCGGGCAGTATCACCTCGGTCAGTGGCAAGGGGCTGGTGCTGCCTTATGGCGGCACGCTGGATGGCCAGGAGTACCGCTACAACGGTCAAAAGGTCACGTTTATCGGCCAGGGCGGGGTGGCCAACCTGAACAGCGACTTGAGCGTCGGCGTCATTCTGGGCGGTACCACCGTCGCCGTGCAGCCGGATGCCACGCTGGACCTCTCCGGCGGTGGCGAACTGCTGGGCGCCGGCTTCATTTCCGGGCGCGGCGGTTCCACCGATGCGCGCTACAACCCGCTGGTGCAGTTCGGCGCCAACGGCGGGTTTGTGCTGCCGGGGCTGTCCACTAACCCGATCTATGCGATTGTGCCCGGGGTACAGCCAGGCGCGGCGCCGGTGGCGGCGGAGGGCGGTGCCGTGGCGCCGTTGATCGGCCAGCAGATCACCATCGGCGCTGGTGTGCCGGGGTTACCGGCGGGCACCTACACCCTGATGCCGTCGACCTATGCCCTGATGCCGGGGGCCTTTCGCGTCGAAATCAATGGGCTGGCCGGGCTTGGCGGCGATGGTGCGACCACGCTGATGCGCAATGGCTCGTGGGCCACCTCGGGGCAGCTGTCGATTGCCCACACGGGGATCAGCAACAGCGTCGCCAGCCAATTGATCCTGACCTCGGCCGATACCCTGCGCCGTTATTCCCAATACAACGAAACCAGCTACGCCCAGTTTGCCAGAGCCGATGCAGCCCGGATCGGCGTGCCCCGGCCGATGCTGGAAGCCGATGCCAAAACCTTGAAACTGTCGCTGCGCCCTGGTGCGGGTGCGGATGCCTTCTCGTTCGAGGGCATCGGCCGTTTCGATGCCGCCCCAGGCGGCTACGGCGGTACGGTGGCAGTGCTGGACCCAACCCGGCAGGGTATCGAAGTGATCGGCGCGGGCAAGTCCGCCACTACAGACTTCGCCGGCATCACGCTCAAGGCCGACACCCTCAATGCCTTGGGTGCATCGCGGCTGGTGGTGGGCGGCATGACGGTGGTGGAGTACGGCCAGTCCGGGAACTTTATCAACCTGGCATCCGGCGCGAATGGTGCCAACAGCACGGTGACGCTGCGCGAAGGGGCAACACTGGCGGCCCCTGAAGTCTTTCTGGTGAGCGACACCGGCGCAATCGTGGTGGAGCAGGGCGCCTCGATCAACACCCTGGGCCGCGGCAAGGCCAGTTACGACGCACGTGACGGGTTTATCTATCGGGTTGCCAACATGCTGGCGGTGTCCAACGGGCTGCTCAATGTGGTCAGTGCGCCGTCGCCAGACGGGGTCAGCGGCGGGATTAACATCGGCGCCTGCGACGGCGGCACGTGCAGCGGCCAGACCGGCCTGTACTCCGACGGCAGCATCGTGGCGCTGACCAACAGTACCTTCCAACTGGGCGACCAGGTGCGCTATGGCACGCGTCACCTCAACCTGGGTGTCAGCACCATCAACCTGGGCAGCGCCGAAGCCCTCGCCGCTGCCGGAAACCGCGTGCCGGCCGGCCTGACCCTGACCCAGGCGCTGCTCGACCGCTTGCTGCGCGGTGACACGCAATTCGGCGCGCCTGCCCTGGAAACCCTGCAACTGTCGGCCCGTGACAGTTTCAATTTCTACGGCACCACGTCCCTGGACACTTATGACCCCGTCACCGGCAAATCGCTGCTGAACAACCTGATGCTGTCCACCCCGGCGATGTATGGCGCCGGGGCGGCCAACGATGTGGCGACGATCCACACCGCCAACCTGATCTGGCTGGGCGCCACCAACGCCCCTGGCGCGGTGGTGACGGGCGGCGCGGGCACCGGCAGTGGACGCCTGGACATCAACGCCGAGCGTATCGAATTCGGCTATGGCGAGTTCGGCCAGACGAGCAAGGTGAAGCGTTTCGACCGCCTGGCCTTGGGGTTCGCCAACGTCAACCTCAACGCCAGCGAACGCATCACCGCCAACCACAAGGGCAGCCTGTCGGTGTACCAGCGCCAGGGCGCGTATGACCCGGTCAACGGCTTCCAGTACAGCGGCGGCAACCTGACGATCCGTACACCGTTGATGACCGGTGAGGCCGGCTCGGTGAACACGATCAAAGCCGGCGGTGCGATTGATATCGGCGCGTCGGCCGGCCCCCGTGGCACGGCCAACGGCCAGGGGGCCGAGCTGTCCCTGCAAGGCGACAGCATTCGCGTGGCCGCTGCGGTGGTGTTGCCCAGCGGCAAGGTCAGCCTCAGCGCCCGGGGCGATGTGGTCTTGACCGATGACGCCTTGATCGACGTGGCCGGCCGCGCCATTGCCTTCAACGATGTGACCCAATACGGCTGGGGCGGCGATGTGTTGCTGGACAGCCGCAGCGGTAATATCCGCCAGGCGGCGGGCTCGACCATCGACCTGTCGGCCCAGCACAACCAGGCGGGTAAATTGCGGGCCGTGGCCACGGATGCGGCGGCCGGGACCGTCGACCTGCAAGGCAGGATCCTTGGCAGCAGCAGCGGTTATTACGCGGCTGGCGGCACCTCGATGCCCTACCAGGCCGCTACCGTGGAACTCCAGGCCCAGCACCTGGGCGGCAGCGGTTCCCTGGACCAGCAGTTCGCCGACCTTAACCAGCGCCTCAACCAGGGCGCGGTCTTCGGTGCCCGCAGCTTCCAGCTCAAGCAGGGCGACTTGACCATCGGCAACGGGCTCAAGGCCGGCACCATCAGCGTGTCCATGGATAACGGCAGCCTGCGTGTGAATGGCCTGGTGGACGCCAGCGGTGAGCGGGTCGGCAGCATCAACCTGGCCGGCAAGCACGGCCTGACTCTCGACGGCACGGCGGTGCTAGACGCCCATGGCAGCAAACTGCGGGTGGACAGCTACGGCAAGATCATCGACTCGCCCAACCGCGCCATGGTGGTGCTGGGCTCCGGTGACGGCCAGCTGACCCTCGCCGAGGGGGCACGTATCGACCTGCGTCACGGTACTGCTGCGACCGGCAATGACGGGCGCAGCCGCGGTACGCTGGAGCTCAACGCGCCGCGAGTGGGCGGCAATGACATCGCCATCGACGCCCGTGGGCAGTTGACTATCCAAGGCGCGCGTTCGATTGCGCTCAACGGCATGATCACCTACGACGACGCCCCGGAAAAAACCGACCCTACCGCCAGCGGCAAGCCGTATCAGGAAATCACCCAGGGTTACCTGGATGGCAAGCACGCCTTGAGCGACGCCTTTATCAAGGCGGCGTTGCAGAACAGCAACCTGCTGCAAAACAAACTCGCCGGATTGAACAACGCCACTTACGCCGATGCTTTCCACCTGCGCCCTGGCGTGGAAATCGTCAGCAAGACGGCGGACGGCGACCTGGTCGTGCAGGGCGACGTGGACCTGTCCCGCTACCGTTACGCCAGCCTCAACCCCCATAGCCAGCAGGATAATGCCGTCTACGGCTCGGGTGAATCCGGCAGCCTGACCCTGCGCGCCGGGGGTGACCTGAATATCTATGGCAGCATCAACGACGGCTTCGCACCGCCGTCGGCGTCTGCCGATGACAAGGGCTGGGTGCTGTTGCCGGGTATCGACTACCGTGGCGGCACGGTGGTGGTGCCTGGCAACGGCGTGACCCTGGCCGACGGCACCGCCTTCCCGGCCGGCGCGACCCTTAACTATGACCTGCCGATCAAGGGCCTGACCGTCGCCGCCAATACGCGTTTGCCAGTGGCCGCGACGTTGGGCCAGGACCTGGTATTGCCTGCGGGCGGCGTCGTCGCGGCCGATGTGCGCGATGCCGGCGGCACTCTGTTGTTTGCCGCCGGTACCTTGCTCGGCGAGGCGCAGACCTTGGTGGCGGGTACGCAACTGGGCGCCGGTACGCTGTTGACCGAGGGTACCGTGCTGCAAGGCATGACCTGGCCAAAGGGCGTACCGCTGCCAAGTGTGGACCAGGCAGGCCTGACCACTAACATTGTGCTGCTCGATGGCCTCAAGGCCTTGCCCAAAGGTGCGTTGATCCCTGCCGGCACGGATGTCAAGTTGCCTGCCGGGGTCCAGTCGGTGGCGTTGCGCGCCGGTGCGGCCGGGCAGCTTTGGGCGATCTCGCCGATGCTTGCCGAAGGCACCCAGTCGTGGTCGCTGCGCCTGGTCGCGGGCGCCGATACCGAGGCTGCCGACAGTCGCATCCTGCAAGCGCACCCGCGCAGCGGCGACCTGCATCTGGCGGACACTCACTACGGCATGTTCGCCAAGGCATTACCACCCCGTGGCGTGGAAACCTGGACGGCTGCCGGGGTCACGTACCTGGCGGGCGTCGGGGTGACCGTCAAGGCCGGTGATCCGATCGACCAGCGTGTGCTCGACGGCCTCAATAAGGGCTCAATCGATGATTTCTGCGGTGCATCCCCGCAATTCTGCAAGACCACGGGTGCTTACATATTCACTCCGGCGGCAGTCGCTCGATTCGCGAGGAAGGGCATCATCGTAAAGGCGGGGGACGAGGTCACCGAGGCGCTGGCGTTCAGTTTCAGTCAAATTACCGTGGAGCAACTGTGCGCGAGCCCCACGTATTGCCAGATGAAAAACCCGCAGGAATACGCCGCTGCACCGGCAAGCACGCGCTTGAGCGTGATCCGCACCGGGACCGGCGATCTGGAGTTGCTGAGCGCGGGTAACCTGAGCATGGACTCGTTGTATGGGGTGTACACCGCCGGTACGTCTTCTGCCGGCACCTTCCAGGGCGACCCCTACAATCAGCCCAAGGCGAAGCAGGGGGCCACCGTGCTGGGTGATCCTGGCAGCCTGTTCGAGCAGTTCGTCAACGGCTCGTCCACGAGCTTGTACCGGGCCTGGTATCCAGAGGCCGGGGGCAATCTGACGATTAATACCGGGGGTGACTTGACCGGTGATATCACCAGCATCGCCCAGAGCAACATCGGGCGACCCAACCCCAAGGATCTCGGGTTCGATTCGGCGGCAATCGGCAACTGGCTATGGCGCCAGGGCAGCAGCGATGTGGCGACGGGTGGCCAGGCTCAACCGAGCGCCTGGTGGATCAATTTCGGCAGTTACACCGCAGCGGCTGCAGGCGCGGACAAAATGCTGGGTTTCACCGGCTTCGGCACCCTGGGCGGTGGCGACCTGGCTGTCAATGTCGGCGGCGACGCCGGGGTCTTGAACACCCTGGGTTATGGCTTCGGCAACGATGCCGTAAACCCCCATAGCCAAGGCCTGGTCCTGGCAGTGGGCAGCACGGGCAGGGTCGCCAGCGATGGCAGCCTGCAAGTGACCGGTGGGGGCGATCTGCGGGTGCGCATCGGTGGCAGCATGAACCCTGCCAGTGTTGTCGTTGCCAATGCGGACCATCGTGACGGCATGCTGGTCAATCTTCGTGGTGATGTGCAGTTGCGCAGCGCCAGTGTGGGCAGCGTCGATTTGCTGTACGGGGCAACCTCTACCGAACAGAGCCCGGGCGAGACCCGTGCCTTCGACCCGCTGGTCTCGACCCGTGGCGTGGCGCGCGGTGGGCTGACCCTGGTGCCGGGTGACGCCACGTTCAACGTGCAGACCCTGGGTGACCAGGTGGTGAAAACCGTCGAAGACCCGGGCCGGGTGCCGGTTAGCCATTCTTCGCCTTTTGCACAAGGCACCACCCTCGGCACCGGCAGCAGTTGGTTTACCCTGTGGACCAAGGACACGGCTATTGATCTGTTTTCCTTGGGCGGTAACCTGACCCCCGTCAGCCTGCCCGACACGCCGGCTGACCTGGCTGTGGCCTACCCGTCAATCGTCAGGGCAACGGCGGCCGGCGGCAGTCTGTATTACGGTAAAGCGGCCCGTGCGCAGGAGAACTCTGACCTCAACTACACAGACCCCCTGATGTTGGCTCCCGGGCCGGCCGGCCAGTTGCAGTTCCTCGCCCAGGGCTCGATCTACGCCGGTGGCATGGCCGTGAGCCAGTCCGGGGCGGCGCCGAGTGCGATGGCAACCCCTTGGAACCCTGCGTACCAGGCCCGTATTGGCAATGCTGTAGTGGTCAGCAACCTGCCGCCCACGGGTAGCCTGGTCAGCCTGTCGCTGTTGGCGTTCGGTTCCGGCACGGCAGCCGCGTCATCCGCTGGCAGTGCTGAGCCGGCGCGTTTTTATGCGATAGACGGGGACCTGGTCGGGGTGAGCAGTGGTCGGATAATCACGTTCAGCAGTGACCCTGGATCCCTGCATGAGGGCGAGACCTGGTATGAAGGGAATGGCCCGGTCCGGATGATGGCCGGACGGGATATCGTCAGCAGTGGGCGTAGCTTTGGTGTGGACAGGACGGACGCGCCTTCGAGCAATAATCTGTTCCTGCACAAAAACGCCAACGATATCTCCATCGTGTCGGCCGGTCGCGACATTCTCTACAGCAACTTCGAGGTGGCCGGGCCTGGCCTGCTGGACGTGTCGGCAGGCCGCAATATCCTGATGACGGGACCTGCGGGCGAGTACAGCGTGACCAGCCTCGGTGGGGTATTGCCAGGCGATAGCCGGCCCGGCGCGAGTATCGTGATGCAGGCCGGTGTCGGCGCCAACGGGCCGGATTACCAGCGTTTTGTCGAGCGCTACCTGAACCCTGTCAACCAGGCACAAGCGGGCGAGTCGTTGCAGGGGGCCAAGGTCGCCAAGACGTACGAAAACGAACTGCTTGCCTGGCTCGCCGAGCGCTTCGGTTTTGTCGGCGACAGCGAGCAGGCCCGCGCCTACTACGCGGCGCTGCCCGCCGAGCAGCAACGAATATTTGCCCGCGACGTGTACTTCGCCGAACTCAAGGCCGCCGGCCGCGAGTACAACCAGGACGGCAGCGTGCGCCAGGGCAGTTACCTGCGCGGTCGCGCGGCGATTGCGGCGCTGTTCCCGGACAAGGACGTGGCCGGTAACGCGATCACCTACCAAGGCGACATCACACTGTTCAACGGCTCGGGCGTACACACCAATGCAGGTGGCTCGATCCAGATGCTCACCCCGGGCGGCAGCCAGACCTTCGGCATCGAAGGCGCGGCGCCGCCGTCGACAGCGGGTCTGATCACCCAGGGTTCGGGGGATATCCAGCTGTATTCCCTGGGCAGCATCCTGCTCGGCCAGAGCCGCATCATGACCACCTTCGGCGGCTCGATCCTGGCCTGGACCGCCCAGGGCGACATCAACGCCGGTCGCGGCTCCAAGACTACCGTGGTGTACACCCCGCCCAAGCGCGTCTATGACAACTGGGGCAACGTGAGCCTGTCGCCGTCGGTGCCGAGCACCGGTGCGGGGATCGCCACGCTGAATCCGATCCCGGAAGTGCCGGCGGGGGATATCGACCTGATCGCGCCGATGGGCACCATCGATGCGGGGGAGGCGGGCATTCGGGTATCGGGTAACGTCAACATCGCCGCCCTGCGGGTGGTGAACGCGGCGAACATCCAGACCCAGGGCAAGTCGTCCGGGGTGCCGGTGTCGGCCGCCGTCAACACCGGCGCCATGAGCTCGGCCAGCGCGGCGGGAGCGGCGGCGTCCCAGGCCGCAGAAGACGCGGCGCGCAGTCAGCAGGCGGCGGCCAAACAGGGCCGGCCGTCGATCATGACCGTGGAGGTGCTGAGCCTGGGCGCCGAGCCGTTACCGCGTGAACCGGAACCTCGGAAAACCTCGGGCTACAACCCCGACAGCCCGGTGCAGGTGCTGGGCGCGGGGCCGCTGAGTGAACAGGCGCGGGCGCGGTTGACGGATGAGGAGCGCAAGCAGATCAGTTTGTAGAACTTTAGAAGGACCTCTCGATGTACCGTTCGGGGCGATCAGTGATCGCCCCATTTTTTTGCGCAAGCAGAAGGGTGGCGAGCTTCTTATTAGCCGACCGGTATGGTGGGGGAGACTCGGTTAAAACTGTGGGTGCGACGATTCGACTTGCCCCGTGGCGGCTCGGGAGCCGACGACTCTCTAACGGGTGCCCTTGGGACTGAAATGTGGGAGGGGGCAAGTCGAATCGTCGCACCGCCCCTCCCACATTTCCCACCGAGTACGGCCACACATGCCGACCCGGAAAAATTGCCCCCCTCACAATCCAAAATGAAGCTTTCATGACAAAAGTTCGGTAGCTCATCGCCACTTCCGTCTTGCCTATGTAACGCGCTGGAGGCCGCCACGAGCCGCCTCCCCAGCCGTCAGCGGGACGCCAGGAGTGGGGCAATGGGAACTATGGAACGTTACTCGAAAGTAGGCATGCAGGAGCTCGACCAGCGCCTGTCGAAGATCGTTGAGGCTGCGCGCAAGAAGCCGGTTTCGGTGTACCGCTACGGCGCGCCGTGGGTGTGGATCGTCTCCCAGGACGACTGGCAGGGCGCCTTGAAGGAAGTGTCCAGCTACATCCCGGCGGGGCATTCGCTGGTGTTGTTGCGCCCGCAGATCGACGAGGTGCTCGAGCAGCATCGCGACCTGCTCCAGGTCGCGCCGGGCATGTCGATCGCGCCGCAGACCGTGGTGCAGATCCTGCTGCTGCAACTGCTGTATTCGGTGCCCAGCGAACAGCAGCTGCACGAGCAACTGAACTACAACCTGCTGTTCCGCTGGTTCGTCGGCCTGGAGCTGAACCAGAAGGTGTGGAGCATCCACGCTTTGCAGCGCGACATCGCCAGCCTGTTGAACAACCCGCAGGCCGTGCAGTTGATCCAGACCATCATCGGTGAAGTGTTCTGTGGCGCCTTGCTGCACATGCCGGAGTTCTCCCTGAACTTCGCCTTGCTGCACACCTGGCTGGCGCGGCACAGCCATCTTTCGACCAGCAGCAATTGAGCAGGCCAGACGCCGTGCAATCGGCGACGGCGCAAAATCTTAGACAGTTAGGGGGCGGTGTGGAGCATCTGTTCAAATCAACGCTGGCGTTGTGCTGCCTGACGCTGGGCGTCCTGGCGCAAGCGGTGTGGGCCGAGGAGGGCGGTGAGGCCCCGGCGCGCAAGGTGGACGTCAACGAGTACTTCGTGCGCGGCAATACCGTGCTCGATGCGGCGACGATCGAGGAGGCGGTGTACCCGTTTCTCGGCCCGCAAAAGACCCTGGACGATATCGAAGGCGCGCGCGATGCGTTGCAGAAGATCTACCAGGCGCGTGGCTACCAGTCGGTGTTTGTCGAGCTGCCGGAGCAGAAGGTCGATGACGGCATCGTCTATCTGCAGGTCAGCGAGACCAAGGTGGGCCGCGTGCGTGTGGTCGGCGCCAAGCACTATTCGCCGGTGGAGATCCGCGAGGAAGTGCCGGGGCTCAAGGAAGGTGCGGTACCGGATTTCACCACGGTGCAAACCCAGTTGGCCGGGCTCAACCGCAGTGCCGGTCGGCAGGTCACGCCACTGGTACGCGAAGGCCAGCGCCCCGGCACCATGGACGTGGATCTGCAGGTCGAGGACCAGAACCCCTGGCACGCCAGTATCGGTTTGAACAACGACTACAGCGCCGACACCGAGAAACTACGTTCGGTCGCGACCCTGGGTTATGACAACCTCTGGCAACTGGGCCACAGCATTTCCTTGACCTACTTCACCGCGCCCCAGGACACCGACAACGCCAAGGTCTGGTCGGGCTCCTACAGCGCGCCGCTGGATGATCGCTGGACCTTGCAGTTCTCCGGTTACCAGTCCGACAGCAACATCGCCACCATCGGCGGCAGTAACGTGTTGGGCAAGGGCCACTCCTACGGCGTGTCCGCCATCTACAGCTTGCCGGCGGCGGGCAACTGGGCCAACTCGTTCTCGTTCGGTGTGGACTTCAAGGATTTTGACGAGCAGATGAAGTTCGGCGCCAGCAGCGACCAGGTGCCGCTCAAGTACGCGCCGTTCACCCTGGGCTACAACGGCTATCGCTACACCGAGCAATCCCAGCTGGGGTTGGGCTTGAACCTGGTGGTCGGCACCCGTGCATTTTTTGGCTACGGCAGCGACGCCGAGGAGTTCGATTACAAGCGCTACAAGGCCAGTGCCAGTTTTGCCGTGCTCAAGGGCGACCTGAATTACACCTACACCTTCGCCAACGATTGGCAGTCGGCCTCCAAGGGCGCTTTCCAGCTGGCCTCCGGACCGCTGGTGTCCAACGAGCAGTATTCCGCCGGCGGCGCCACCTCGGTGCGCGGCTACCTGGCGGCCGAGCGCACCGGGGACGAGGGGTATTTGCTCTCCCAGGAACTGCGCACGCCGTCCCTGGCCAAGTTCCTCGGCAGTTATGTGCAGGAGTGGCGCTTCTATGCGTTCGCCGAAGGCGCGCGCATGCGCCTGCACGACCCGCTGCCCGAGCAGGAAGACGAATACAGCCTGGCCAGTGTCGGCCTGGGCACCCGCGCCAGTTTGAGCAAGTGGTTGTCCGGCAGCCTGGATTGGGGTTACCCGCTGCTCGATGGACCGAACACCCAGAAACAGGACTCGCGACTGCACTTCAGTGTGCAGGCGACTTTCTGACTTTTTCTTCCGGAGACTTCACCCATGCAACGCCTATTCCTGAGCCTGTTGATCTGCCTGGGCTTCGCGCTCCCGGCCACTGCCCATGCCTGGTGGCAGGACGATTGGCACTACCGCAAACAGATTTCGGTGGACACCACCGCCCAGGGCGCCGCGATCAGCCAGGCCCTGGGCCGCACCGCACTGTTGGTGCGCCTGCACACCGGCAACTTCACCTTTGACGGGGTCAAGGACGACGGCGCCGACCTGCGCTTTGTGAGTGCCGATGACAAGACCGTGTTCAATCACCAGATCGAAAGCTTCGACCCGTTGATGGGCATGGCGTTGATCTGGGTCGATGTGCCCAAGGTCGAAGGCGGCCAGCGCCAGGACTTCTGGATGTACTACGGCAACCAGAAGGCCCCGGCCACCGCCAATGGCCAGCTGACGTTCGATCCGAATTACACCGCGCTCTATCACTTCGATGGCGCCAACGCGACGCCGCCACGGGACACCACGGCCTACGCCAACACCGCGTTGAACGCCACCGGCGCGAGCATCGACGGCGTGATCGGCCGTGCCTTGCAGTTCGGCGGCCAGCCGCTGCTGTTGCCGGCCAGCCCGTCGCTGCAACACGCCGCCGGCGCTGCCTTCACGTTCAGCGCCTGGCTGCGCCTGGACCAGGCCAGTGGCGAGCAAATCGTGCTGGCCCGGCGTGACGGCGCCCACAGCCTGTTGCTGGGCCTGAACCAGGGCTCGCCGTTTGTGGAGATCGACGGCCAGCGCGCGGTGTCGACCCAACCGCTGAACCCAGGCCAATGGCAGCACCTGGCGTTCACCGCCGAGGGCGACAAGGTCACGCTGTATGTGAATGGCCGTGAAAGCGCCACGCTCGCCGTGGCCATGCCTGGGTTCAACACGCAGCTGGCGGTCGGCGCCGACCTGCCGGAAGCCGGCAGCGCGCACCTGCCGTTCGCCGGGGCCATGGATGAGCTGCGCCTGTCCAAGGTGGCGCGCCCGGCCGCGCTGTTGCTGGCCGATGCGAGCGCCCAGGGCGCCGAGTCGAAACTGGTGGCCTACGGCGTGGATGAAGAACAGTCCGGTTTCGGTTTCGGCAGCCTGGGCTTTTTGCTCAACGCCGTGCCGGTGGACGCCTGGGTGATCATCCTGGTGCTGGTGGCGATGATGTTCCAGTCGTGGATCATCATGCTGCGCAAGAACCGCCAGGTCAGCCGCCTCAGCAGTGCCAACGAAGTGTTCCGCGAGCACTTCGCCCAGATCGGCACGCGCCTGGAGATGTATGCCGACGATGCGCAGTTGGCTGAGCGCCTGAGCCATTCTTCGTTGTGGCGCCTGTACCTGGTGGCGGTCAAGGAGATCCGTACCCGCCGTGCCCAGGGCGCCGACACTTCGTCGGTGTCGGCGGCGACCATCGAAGCGATCCGTTGCTCCATGGACGGCGTGCGCACACGTGAGAACCAGGCCCTGAGTTCCAAATTGTCGACCCTGTCCAACGCCATCGCCGGCGGTCCGTACATCGGCCTGCTCGGTACGGTGCTGGGGATCATGGTGGTGTTCCTCGGCACGGCCATGGCCGGCGACGTGAACATCAACGCCATCGCTCCGGGCATGGCGGCGGCGTTGCTGGCCACGGCCATGGGCCTATTCGTCGCGATCCCCGCGTTGTTTGGCTACAACCGCCTGATCACGCGCAACAAGGAAGTCAGCGCCGACATGCGCGTGTTCGTCGACGAGTTCATCACCCGTCTGGCGGAGATGCACGGCGAGAGCCAGCACAGTGAAACCGCGCACCGCCGCGACCATCACGCATCGGTTCCGGCCTGAGGAGAATCGCCATGGCTTCCGTAAATGCCTCCCACGACGATGACGATGATGCCGCCGTCGACAGCATCAACATCACGCCCCTGGTGGACGTGCTGATGGTGGTGCTGGTGATGTTTATCCTCACCGCCACCGCCCAGGTCTCGGGGATCCAGATCCACCTACCCAAGGCCAGCGCCTCGGTGTCGCTGTCGGAGGCCAAGACCAAGGCCATCTCCGTGAATGACGGCGGCCAGGTGTTCCTCGACGCGTACCCGGTGACCCTCGGCGAACTGGAGGAACGCCTGCGCATCGAGAAAGCGTTGAACCCGGACTTCCCGGTGATCGTGCGCGGCGATGCGATGGTGCAGTACCAGAAGGTCATCGAGGTGCTCGACCTGCTGCGCCGGCTGGAGCTGTCCCAGGTCGGGCTGGTCACCGGCAAACCGAGCCAGGGCTGAGTCATGACCGCACAGATCCCGATCACGCCATTGCCGGTGAAGAACAAACCGCCGTTGCGCCCGTTGAAGTGGGGCGCCGGCCTGTTGCTGGGCGCCGTGGCGGCCTGGTTTCTCTGGCAGTGGGCCAATGACATGAGTGGCGTACGCCGTGAAGCGCCGAAGGTGCCGACGATTATTCCGTTGCCGCCACCGCCGCCGCCACCCCCGGAAAAACCCAAGGAGCCCGAGCCCCAGGTTGAAGAGAAAGTCCCGGAGCCGGTGCCCAGCCCCGAGCCCGAAGAGGTCAAGCCGGCCGAGGAAGCACCGCCTTCACCGAATGAAGACCTGGCCAACCCGATGCAGATCGACGGCGATGCGCAGTCCGGTAACGACGGCTTCAACATCGGCGCCGGCAAGGGCGGCGGCATGGCCGGCAGTGGCGGCGGCGGGCTGGGGACCGGCACGTACAAGCAGTACCTGGCCGGTACCTATCAACGCCTGATGCGTGAAGACCCGGAGCTGCGCAAGAAGGCCTTTGCGATACAGATCGACCTGTGGCTGGGCGCCGACGGCCAGGTGACGAAGGCGCTGGTGGCCAAGTCCAGCGGGGATGCCGACACCGACGCGCAGATGCTGGCGCTGATCCGTGCGCCTCGCGCCACCCAGAAACCTCCGGCGTCGCTGACGCTGCCCATGCGCCTGTCCCTCAAGGGCCGGCGCCCGGATTGATTGCACGAAACCTCTTACCTACGGTTTTTTACAGGAGTTGCGTACACATGATTTCCCCCGTGAATCGACTGACCCTGGCGGTTGGCATGGTCATCGCGACCCTGGTCGGGCAGGCGGCTGCCGCCCCGGTTGCGCCCTCGGAAAACGTCACCATCAACCTGATCCGCCTGCTGGTGCAGCAAGGCGTGCTGACCCAGGACACCGCCAATGGGCTGATCGCCCAGGCCGAAAAGGAAGCCCAGCAGGCCCGCCAGGCCAACGCCGCGCCGGTGGTTGCCAGCGGCCCGGCGACCGCGCCTGGGGATGTGCGCGTGCAGTACGTGCCGCAGGCGGTGCGCGACCAGATCCGCGACCAGGTCAAAGCCGAAGTCATGTCCACCGCCAAGCAGGAAAACTGGGCGCAGCCCAATACGTTCCCCGACTGGATCTCGCGCATCAGCTTTGATGGCGATATTCGTCTGCGCGACGAGTCGCGTTACTTCTCGGGCAATAACAGCAACAGCATCACCGATTTTGCCAAGCTCAATGACACCGGCCCGTACGACGTCAACAAGAACTCCAACACCAAGTTCCCGCCGCTGCTCAACACCCGCGAGGACCGCGAGAACCTGTTCCGCCTGCGTGCACGCCTGGGCATGAAAGCGGTGATTTCGCCGGAATGGACCGCCGGCATTCGCATCGCCACCGGCTCCGACAATAACCCGGTGTCCACCACCCAGACCCTGGGTGGCGGCTTTGGCAAAAAGGACATCTGGCTCGACCAGGGTTACCTGAGCTGGAAAACCACCGACGACATGACGTTGACCGCCGGGCGCATCGGCAACCCGTTCTATTCCACCGACATGATGTATTCCAACGACCTCAACTTCGACGGCGTGGCGGCGATCTTCAACCACAGCCTCAACAGCGAGTGGGGCCTGTTCGGTACCCTCGGCGCCTTCCCGGTGGAGTACACCTCCGACACTGCCAGCACCAATGGTATCGACAAGGAAGACAGCGACACCAAATGGCTGTTTGGCGGGCAGATCGGCGCGGATTGGAAAATCAACCGCAGCAACCGCCTCAAACTCGCCGCGGCTTATTACCAGTTTCAGGACATCGAAGGCGAGCGCTCCAGCCCTTGCTCCACCTGGCAGGGCGCGGCAGGTTGCGACACCGACGGCACACGCGTGGCCTTCATGCAAAAAGGCAACACCGTGTTCAACCTGCGCAACAACACCACCAACCCGGCTGATCCTGTCCGCACGCCCGACCCGCAATACGTAGGCCTGGCGTCCAAGTTCGATGTGCTGGACCTTAACTTGGTGTGGGACAGCGAACTGCCCAGCGACTTCAAGCTGCGCAGCCAGGCCAACTTCATCCACAACCTGGCCTACGACAAGGGCGAGATGCTCAAGCGCAGCGAAGGCGAGATCGTCAACAACATCAACAGCAACGGCCAGTTTGAAAGTGGCGGCAATGCGCTGATGGTCTCGTTCACCCTCGGCAGCGCCTTGGAGATGCGCAAGCGCGGCGACTGGAATCTGTTGGCCGGCTACAAGTACATCCAGCCCGACGCCTTGCCCGACGGCTTCAACGACTCGTCGTTCCACCTGGGCGGCACCAACGCCAAGGGTTATTTCATCGGCGGCAACTACGGTATCGACAAGAACATCTACGCCAGTGCGCGTTGGTTGAGCGCCTCCGAAGTGTATGGCCAGCCGTTCGAAGTCGATGTGATGCAACTGGAACTCAACACGCGCTTTTGATGCGCAGGGAGATGCCACATGAACACACGAATCTGCGCGCTGTTACTGCTGCTGGTGAGCACCGGCGCGTCGGCCGAAGGCATGGAGGAGCGCCTGCGCACGCAATTGCGCAGCACCACCCAGCAATTGCAGGCGCTGCAAAGCGAACAGGCCCAGGCCAGTGCCGCACGGCTGGCCGCCGAAAACCAGGCCAAACAGGCCCAGGCGCAAATCAAGCAACTGACGGCCGAGCTGGAAAAGGCCCGTGGCACCGCCGAGCAACTGGCCGGTCAGCAACAGAGCCTGCACAGCCAGGCGCAAGCCCAGGTGGCGGCGAGCAACGAGCAGATCGGCAAGTTCAAGAAGGCCTATGACGAACTGCTGGTGCTGGCCAAGGGCAAGGAAGCCGAGCGCGCGCGTTTGCAGGCGGCCTTAAGCGAACGTGACACACAAGTGCAGCAATGTTCAGTCAAGAATCAACAGATGTACGGCGTGGCCCAGCAGTTGCTCGCGGCCTACGAAAAAATCGATGTGGCCGAGGTGATGAGCATTCGCCAGCCGTTCGCCAGCAGCGCACGGGTCAAGTTCGAGGAACTGGCCCAGGGTTTTGGCGACGATCTGTACAAGAGCCGTTTTGATGCGCCCCAGGCAGCCGCCAATCACTGATAGACAAGGAAGAGATCACCATGAGTGAATTGATCACCAGCGTCACCGTCCAGAGCCTCACCGACCTGTTGCAGGACGCCGGCTACCGGGTTAACCAGAGCGAACAGAACGGCATCGTGCAGTTGCTCAGCGCCAGCCAGGGCATCGGCTTCGCCGTGCGCTTCGGCAACCCGGCGGCGGAGCAGGGCAGCTATGTGGACTTCACCTACAGCTGCGCGTTGCGGGTGCAGGGCGAGTTGCCCGAAGGCCTGGCCCCGGTATGGAACGCCTCGCGGCGCTTTGCGCGGTTGTCTGTGCAGGGCGAGTTCCTGCTGATGGAAATGGACGTGGTGGTGGCCGGGGTTGGCGTCACGCACCTGCGCAGCCAGTTGGAATTGTGGGATCGCCTGTTGCAGGAATTTATCGTCTACCTGCGTGAGTACAGCCAGCAGGCCGCGCAGTTGCAGGCCGCCGCGGTGGGTGAAGAGGCGGCGGTGCTGTGAAAAAGCCAACCCTGATGCTCGGCGCGGGGGCGCTGGCTGTGCTGGTGGTGGCCGTGGCGTTGAGCATGCGGCCGGGCAGCGACCCGGTGGCGGCGCAGCAACCGGCGCCGGTGATCAATCCCGCGCCGAGCGGGCCAGCGGTGGCGCGCCTGGGCAATCAGCAGATCGACCTGGCGGAGTTGAAAAGCGTGCTGGCCAGCTTGCCGGCCGAATCCCGCGAGCAACTGCGCGGCAACCGTGGCGCCCTGGAAACCTGGATTCGCTCGAGGCTGGCGCAAAAAGCCGTGCTTGAACAGGCCGATGCCCAGGGCTGGCGCCAGCGCCCGGAGGTGGAGCAGCAGACCCGCGCCGCCGCCGAGCAGATCGTGTTTCGCGACTACATGCTGTCGGTCAGCCAGGTACCGGCGGACTACCCCAGCGCCGCCGAACTGCAACAGGCGTACGACAGCGGCAAGGCGCAATGGGTGACGCCGCCGTTGTACCAGGTGAGCCAGATTTTCCTCGCGGTGAATGACCCGCAACACCTCGATGCCGTACGGCGCCAGGCCCAGGAACTGAGCCGCAAGGCCCAGGCCGCGCCGGCTGATTTTGCCGCCCTGGCCACGCAGTTTTCCCAGGACCCCGACAGTGCCGCGCGCGGTGGCGATTCGGGGATGCAGCCGTTGCAGCAACTGGTGCCGGAGGTGCGCGGCGCGGTGGCGCGGCTCAAGGTCGGCGCGGTCTCGGATGTGGTGCAGAGCCCGGCCGGGTTCCATGTGCTCAAGCTCATCGGCCAGCAGCCGGCGCGTACCGCCACCCTGGACGAGCTGCGTGAACGCTTGACCCAGGCCCTGCGCGCCCAGCGCCAGGAACAGATCGCCAAGGCCTACCTGGAAGGCATGCTCAACACCGCGACCTTGAGTATCGACGGCGCCGAGTTGAACAAAGTGCTGGAGTAACACGCCTCAACCCGCATTGGATGCACAGACCAACCAGACAGGGAGTCTCCCATGGCATTTCTTGAACCGTCTGCCCCACAGGGGCCCACTGCTTACCGTGCACCTACCGAGCCACGCAGTGCCTGGCTGGCCCTGGCCAGCGAGATCGACCCGGAGGTGGCCCGCTACTTTCTGGTGAGTGCGCGCTGCGGCTGTTTCATGCAGGCCGCGCGCAGCCTGAATATCAAGGCAACCCTGTTGCGCAAGCGCCTGGCCCAGCTGGAAGAACACCTGCGCCATGCGCTGTTCAGCTACCAGGGCAACGGCCTGGTGCTTAGCCGCGACGGCCAGCAATTGCAAGCCCAACTGATCGCCCTGGCCCATGAACGGCGCCTGCCGGTACTGGAACAGCCGCTGATTCGCCTGGCGGTGGCCGAGCCGATCCTGCACGACATCCTCGGCCGCGACCTGATCGCCTTGCTGCGCCGCAATGCCAGCGTGCGCCTGGAGATCATCTCCCTCGACAGCCACCTGTCCCTGCAAGCGGTGGACGTGGATGTGGTGCTGTGGCTGGCGGACACCGACGGCCCGGTGCCCGGCCCGAGCTTCGTCACCGAACCGCCGCGGGCGCTGGCGCGATTGCGGTACCTGCCGCATATCGCCAAGCGCTATTCACGCCTGACCACGCGCCCGGACAGCGTGGAAGACCTGGCTGACTACATGCTGGTGCAATGGCAGCCGGACGCCCAGGTCGAGGCCCTGCAGCCGTGGAACCAGGTGGTGCAACAACGCCAGGCGGCGGTGGTGCAGGTGCATGCCTATTCGCTGATGCTGGAGATGATCCGCTGCGGCGCCTGCATCGGTTTGCTGCCGCACTACATGAGCAGCTTCGACCGGGGGCTGGTGGCGTTGCCGGGGTTGTTGGCCGAGGACAGCATGCAGCGCCAGGTGTGGCTGGCGGTGAATGCGCAGGTGCGCCATCCCGAGGCGGTGCAGATGATCGTCGAGTTGATCGTCGGCACGTTCGAGGGGCGGCGGGAGTGGTTTGACTAGCGCTGCAGTGCGCGGCCAATGATCGTTCCCTTGCTCCGCGTGGGAACGAAGGCGTTGCGTCATCGGGTTAACTGCGCCAGGCTTGGACGCCTCGATCTCTGCGTATCAGCGACCCGCAATGCAAGCCACCCGCCTGACCTTGATCTGCCATGCCGCAACGTCCCTGCAAAAACAGGGGCGCTTTGCTGATGACGAGTGCGTTGCAATGGACTGGCAAGGCGCGGCGTTATCGCTGGTCAATCGCTATCCAAAACACACACATTTGCTCTGTGCACCTGAGTTACGTGCCCGGCAGACGGCGGGTTTGTATGGCCGTGAGGCGGTCATTGACGACGCGCTGCGTGATGGCGATTTGGGACGGTGGAAAGGCCAACGCCTTAGTCATGTCGACAGCGACGAATTACAGGTCTGGCTGACCAACAGTGCCAGCGCGCCCCATGGCGGCGAGTCGGTCGATCAGGTGTGCAGGCGGGTGGCGCAGTGGATGCAAACCCTGGAGGCCCAACCGGGGCACATCGTGGCCATCACCCATCCCTTTGTCATCCGCGCCGCGTTGCTGCATGTCATGCAGTGCCCGGTGTCGATGTTCTACCGGATCGACGTCGAGCCGCTGTCCGCCACCGAGCTGCGCTTCAACACGGTGTGGCGCCTGCGCCTGGAAACTCACGCCTGAGTGCGTGAACATGGCAAAATCCACGCCCCGCAATGAGAGCAACCCATGAAACGCATCCTGATCATCGGCATTGGCGCCGGCAACCCTGACTACATCACGATGCAGGCCGTGAAGGCGCTGAACCGCACCGACGTGTTTTTCCTGATGGACAAGGGCCAGAGCAAGGACAAGCTGATCGACCTGCGCCGTGAGATCTGCGAGACCTATATCACCGAACCCGGCTACCGCTTTGTCGAGGCCGACTGCCCCGAGCGCGTGCGCGGTGAGATCGACTACACCACCGCCGTGCAGGACCTCAACCGCGACAAGCAGGCCACCTTCGAACGCATGATCAACGAGGAAATGGCCGACGATGAAGTGGGCGCTTTCCTGGCCTGGGGCGACCCGGCGCTGTACGACAGCACCATTCGCATCCTGCAGGCGATCCTGGCCAGTGGCCGCTGCGTCTTTGAATTCGAGGTGATTCCCGGCATTACCAGTGTGCAGGCCCTGGCGGCCCAGCATAAGGTGGCGTTGAACCGTATCGGCAAGTCCATCGAGATCACCACCGGGCGTCGCCTGGCGGCGGGGCAGGCCAGCGAGGCCGATACCCTGGTGGTCATGCTCGACGCTGAAGATTCCTACCGCACGGTGGCCCATCAGGACCTGGAGATTTACTGGGGCGCCTACCTGGGCACGCCGGATGAGATATTGATCAGCGGCAAGGTCAGTGAAGTGGCGGAACAGATCGAACGGGTGCGCAAGGCGGCGCGCCTGGAGAATGGCTGGATCATGGACACTTACTTGTTGCGCAAACCATGAGGTCACGTCCCATGCTCAAACTGCTTGCCCTCGCGCTGGCCCTGGTGGCCGGCGTTGCCCACGCCGATTCCGAGTTGCACACCGATTTGCCGCTGGCGTATCTGGAACAGACCCAGGGCGATGCGCGCAACGAGCCGCTGGTGATTTTCCTGCACGGGTTCGGCAGCAATGAGGAAGACCTGTTCGGCATCAAGGACGCACTGCCGTCCACCTGGACCTACCTGTCGGCCCGTGCGCCGACACCGGTGCAGCCAAGTGGCTTTCGCTGGTTTACCAAGGCCCCGGGTGACGGCGATTACGATGGTGTGACCGCCGATTTGCACAGCAGCGCCAAGCTGATCAAGGACTTTGTCGGCCAGGCCACCGCCAAGTATCACACCCAGCCTGACCGGGTATTCCTGGTGGGGTTCAGCCAGGGCGCGATTATGGCGTATGAGGTGGCTTTACGTGACCCGCAGCTGGTGCGTGGCATTGCCGCGCTGAGTGGCAGCGTGCTGCCGGTGCTCAAGGCTGAGCTCAAGCCGGATGAGCGCTTGAATAAACTGGCGATCTTTATCGGCCACGGCACCCTGGACCAGGCACTGCCCTATGCCTCGGCGACGCGGGCAAATGAGGTGTTGGTGGGGCTTGGATTGAAGCCGGAGTTTCATGGCTATCCGGGGATGAACCACACGGTCAGTGAGGCGGAGGTGCAGGACTTGAAAGCGTGGCTGGAAACGAATTTGAAGTGAGCACGCTGAATGAAGGTGGGAAGGGGCTTGCCCTAATGCCCGTCAGTTAAGGCTTTTTGTAGGAGCGAGCTTGCTCGCGAAAAACTCACAGGCGCCGCGTTCATTCAGGAGGCACGCGTTATCGTTGACGTTTTTCGCGAGCAAGCTCGCTCCTACAGGAGGCGATGTACGCTTAACTGACTGGCATTAGGGTAAGCTCCCTCCGACCTTTGATGGGTGTTGTCAGGACTCTTTGTTATTTGCCGCCGGTAATCTGCTTCACCAGCTCTGCATGCCCCTTCGCATCATCGGCCCGCGAGATCGCCTGGATTACCAACAAGTGGTTGCCGGAGCCGCCGAGGAACGTGGAGTTCAAGGTCTTGCCGCCGCCCTGGGTGGCGGTGCTGTCCACCTGACGCAGGCCGAGGCCCTTGAAGGTCAGTTTCTTCTCGCTCAGCTTCTTGAAGTCGGGCAGGGCTGCACTCTGGTCCTTGACGAAACCGGCCACGGCACCATCGAGGAACTGCGGGTCGTTGTCCTTGATGGTTACGCCGTCGTTGCGCACGGTTTCGGCGACGATCACCACACTTTTCGTGCTCTGGTTGGCGTACATCGTGCCTTGGGTATCAGCGGTGCCGTCCTCGGCCTTGCCGGTCGGGAGGGTGTCGGCGGCGTAGGCCTTGGGCAGATTGAAGTTGAACTTACCGCCCAAGGTGGAAATGGTTTGCGTGGCCGGCTTGGCGGCGGCGAAGACGCTGCCGGCGGTCAGCGCGAGGGCCAGCAGGATAGCGGTCTTGGTGAACGTGGCCATGAAGCGCTCCAGGGGTGAACGAAATTGCGGCACATTCTGTCAGAAAATTCGCAATATCGTTCGCCCTTAGCCTCACACCTTGTCGGACTCTTCCTCAAGTCGATCCATCTCAAACAGTCGCGCCAGTTCCGCCCGGGCTTCCTGGGCGGTTTGCATCACCTTGGCCGCATCGTCGTACACCGCGTGCTGGGCGGCGAGCACTTGCAGGTCGTGGTGCTTGAAGCGGGTGATGCGGGCGTCGGCCTGGGCCTGGGTCAACCCAAGGCCCACCAGGGTGCGACGGCTCATTTCCAGGCTGGAGTAGAAGGTCTCGCGAACCGGCGAGGCGTCGAGGTCCACCAGGCGGTGCACGTGCTGGCGGTTACGCGCACGGGCGATGATCTGCATATGCGGGTAGAGGTTGCGCACCAGTTCGGCGGTCTTGATATTGATCTCCGGGTCGTCCATGGCGATCACGAAGAACTCCGCCTGGTCGACCTTGGCGGCGTGCAGGATCTCCGGACGTTGCGGATCACCGTAGAACACCGGCATGCCGCCGAAACTGCGGGTCAGCTCGATGGTTTCCACCGACGTGTCGAGGGCGATGAAGGAGATGTTCTGCGCGCGCAGGATACGCGCGACGATCTGGCCCATACGGCCCATGCCGGCGATCACCACGCGCGGCGCATCGCTTTCGATGGTGCGATATTCCTCCGGTACTTCCACCGGCTTGACCTTGGGCTTGAACAGCTTGGGGCAGACCAGCAGCAACAGCGGGGTGACGGCCATGGACAGGGTGATGGTCAGCACCAGCACGTCGTAGAGGTGCGGTTCGAACAGGCCCTGGTCGCGGCCGATTTTGAACACCACAAAGGCGAACTCACCGCCCGCCGCCAGCACCACACCCAGGCGCAGGGCGCTTTCGCGGTTGAGATCACCCACCATACGACCCACGGCGTACAGCAGCGGCAGCTTCAAACCGATCAACAGCAGGGTCAGGCCGATCACCACCAGCGGTGAACTGAGCAGCAGGCTGAGGTTGGCGCCCATGCCCACGCTGATAAAGAACAGCCCCAGCAGCAGGCCCTTGAACGGTTCGATCTGGGATTCCAGTTCGTGGCGGTACTCCGAGTCCGCCAGCAGCAGGCCGGCGAGGAAGGCACCGAGGGCCATGGACACACCCACCAGTTCCATCAGCCAGGCGGTGCCGATCACCACCAGCAAGGCGGTGGCGGTGGACACTTCGCGCAGGCCGGTCTTGGCGACGATGCGAAACACCGGCCGCAGCAGGTAGCGCCCGCCGATGATCACCACGGCAATACTGCCGAGGATCTGCAGGACGTGTTGCAGGCCCTGGGCTTCGGTGGCCGGATGATCGCTGCCGGCCAGCAGCGGCACCATGGCAATCAACGGGATCGCGGCGATGTCTTGGAACAGCAGGATCGCAAACGCCAGGCGCCCGTGGGGCTGGTTCAGCTCCTTGCGCTCGGCCAGGCTTTGCAGGCCGAACGCGGTGGAGGACAGCGCCAGGCCAAGGCCGAGCACGATGGCGCTGTTCCACGACTGGCCAAACAGCCACAACGCCACCACCCCCATGACCAGGCCGGTGAGCAGCACCTGGGCCAGGCCCACGCCAAATACCGCCTTGCGCATCACCCATAAACGCTTGGGCGACAGCTCCAGGCCGATGATAAACAGCAGCAACACCACGCCCAGTTCGGAGAACTGCGCGACGCTTTGCGGGTTACCGATCAGGCCCAATACCGACGGGCCGATGATCACACCGGCAAACAGATAACCCAGCACTGCGCCCAATTGCAGGCGCTTGGCCAGGGGCACGGTCAGCACGGCGGCGAGCAGGAACACCACGGCTGCTTGTAACAGATTGCCTTCATGGGGCATTGCGAACTCCAGGATCTTTAAAACCAATCGACAGGAGGGTATTAGAGCGCTTTTTACATTTCGAAAATTGTGTTTTTGAGGTGAATGCCAATAAATACTGGACGAAACTCCCATTTATAGGGCGCCAGAAAAATATTAAGGGCCTTCAATTCATGAGTTTTTGAGGGCTACTGCTGTTTCGTCTAACAAGGTCTGCCGCCGTATGTGTAAGGTATTTCCTACATGGAAAGTGGTGAACATTTGACTAGTGGCAATTTGCAATGTGTTAGAGAATCGATTTTCACTCAGAGTAGGATAGACAATCGTACAGCTGGAGTGGAAAATGCCAATTCGAGAACGGATTTTTCTGATTTGCGCTGGTCGCGCTTTTTGTGCGTATCGAATTTGAACTTTACGCTAGAGAAACAGCTCGAAAGTATTCTCGGCTTGTGAAACGCAAATTTTTATTGCTATCGGCACTGATACTTGGATTTTGGGGATTTACGAAACGTGACTGTAAACAGGATTTCAAAAGGTTTAGATCCCGATCACGTACCAATGGATGGTGTGGGCTTGGCTGCTACTGCTTCTGTCGCCGTATTGTTGTGCACACGAGATGGTGAACGCTTCCTCGAAGAGCAAATAGCTTCAATTTCTCGTCAAACCCATCAGAACTTTAAAATCTATGTTTCTGACGATGGCTCCAGTGATTCTACACGAGCCATCGTTACAGCTCACGTTGAGCGCTTGGGGCATGAGTGCATTGAACTGACTCACGGCCCAGTTGAGGGATTTGCCCGGAATTTTTTATCCGTTAGTTGTCGAGCTGATGTAAATGCCGACTATTATGCATGGTGCGATCAGGATGATATTTGGAATGAGGATAAACTCCAGATAGCTGTAGATAAGCTTGCCGGTGGCGATAGTTCTGTGCCGGCACTCTATTGTTCGCGCACTGAGCTAATTGATGAGCATGGCCAGAGTATCGGTTTTTCCTCATTTTTTTCAAAGCCTGCAACATTTCAGAACGCACTCGTTCAAAATATTGCAGGTGGAAATACCATGGTTTTCAACCAGGCACTGATGGATCTGATCCGTGAGGCGGGTGATCGTGTGCCTGCGGCGTCTCACGATTGGTGGGCTTACATGATTGTCAGCGGTTGTAATGGTCGAATTTATTATGACTCAACGCCCACTGTGCGTTATCGCCAGCACAGTTTGAATTGCATCGGTACCAATCGTGGGTTTCGTAACAACAGTAAACGTGCAAAGGAACTTTGGCGTGGACGTTATCAGCGCTGGATTGATAACAATATTGTTTCGTTGCAGGTAATCAGCCATCGGTTCACCGCGGAAAACAGAAAGATCCTTGAGCGATTTTCCGAGGCGAGAAAGAATAGGTTTTTTGGGCGGCTTTGGGGTTTTATGCGCTCAGGAGTCTATCGTCAGACGCTGATCGGGAATCTCGGTCTGGTGGTCGCGGTAATTATGCGCCGCGTATAGAAAACGGCGGCGCGAGCCGGTTGGCAAGCGCCTGATAGTTGTATGTCTATGTCAGAAGATGAAGTCAGCTGGGGTGAGTTCTTCTTTCTTTATATTGAGCAGCAAGATTGAATCATCTGCGTTCAGCGTGATAAGCAAGTTGTCGCCCACCTCTACCGAGGCATCCAGTACGTCTTCGAAGGTAGCTAAAATACCTGCAAGGTCAATTCTATCTTGCTCACCGGCACTACCTGAAAAGTCTCCAATGATAGTTTCTCCGCCACCGCTGCCTTTCCAGAAAATAAAAGTGTCAGCGCCAGGGCCACCCCACAGGATATCGTTGCCTTCACCCCCATCCAGAACATCATCACCTGGGCCGCCAAAAAGCTCGTCGTCTCCATCATCACCATAGAGATAGTCATTTCCTTCCCCGCCTTCAATACGATCGTTGCCACCTCCGCCAGCCAGCAAGTTGTCGTGGGCATCGCCGAGGATCACGTCGTTGTAGGGCGAACCCTGGGCGCCTCGAATGTTGATCAGACGATCGTTACCACCGCCGCCAGACGCTCGTCCTGCGGCCAGATCAATGAATACGGGGTTGTCGGGCTTGCTTGGGTCGATCGGGGACCAGTAATCGACCATATTCCGCTCGCCGATTCCAATGATGATGTCGTCACCGTTGGATGGATTCGGTCGAGGAAGAAAGGCCGGGTTGGAGCGACGGTGCAGCGGTGAAAGGTAGGTCAGGTAAGGGGGCTCCACGGTTTCGATTTGGCCGGGTGTTGCCCGGCCCGGTTTCAAATCAAGAGTCTCTTCATCCGAAGTATTCTGCCCTAGATCTGCCACTCTTGTTCTGTCGTGATTGTCGGGGAGGTAATAAGGGATAAACGCATTGGTGACCCGGTTGCCAAGAAAAGAGCCCGACTCGGATCGCTTAAACGTTATTCCTTGCTTGAAGTTGTTGACCCGATTGTTGCTGATGACGACATCCCTGATGCCATCGCCACCTACCCATATGCCGTAAGTAGACCTTGATCTGCTTTTCCAGGCGGGAGATGTGCTGCTTATTTCGAGCTCCCGATTGGCGACGCGATTATTGTCTACGACACTGCCTTCGCCATAGCGCGAGAGTGAAATGCCTACTCCCTCACTGATATCCTGAATGCCTTGGCCTCTTACTTCCATGATGCTGTTGTTTTGAATGAGGACCTCTTTGCCATAAGTTTCGATGCCCATGGCATAAGCGTTGTCAGTAGTCGTGTCGCCACCGATGTCCGAGACCATATTGTCAGAAATGACTGAATTCTCACCCTCAACCCGAATGCCTCTGAATGTACTGAAGCGAATATTCATGCCTTCGACTAAATGATCGCGTCCTTCCAGCATTGAAGAGTGAGTGGCGAGATCGGAGAGGCCGGAAAGATATACTCCGTACTGGAAACCGCGAATACGTCCATTTTTTATGGTGATATTGCTTTGGCCGAACGAAAAAATACCGAATCCGGTATTGTCGCCGTCAGTCGGTCCGGTGATTGTATTTTGATTAAGGTCGATGGTGACATTGCTGGCAAGGATTTCAATGCCGTTACGATCGCTGTTCAATGACCGCTCAAGCCTATAGTTTCCTGGCCGACTGATGGTGTAGGGAATGCTTTCAATAATAGTAGCGTCGTCGTAAGTCTCCTTGTGCAGGGAAATGATCAGCGTTGCAACGCTGAGGACTATCAGTGCAGCAATAAATATGGGAGTAGCGGCTTTTATATTGAGACGGAGCATTATTTAATTCTTAGAGGTGTTGGGCGAAGTGGTGCTGAGGTCTGTCTGGTGTTTTTTAGTATTTTTTCGTTGGCCAGAGTCATATATTCTTTGTGGGCGGGCCTGAAGAACTTATCAATGTTTTGCGCAGTCAGTGCGTGAATAAGATGGGGGGCTTGCAATAAGCTCAGTAGCGCTGATGCGGATGAAACGGAAATAATGCCGCAAGATTCGAGTACGTGACCTAGGAACTCGATCGGCAGGCAATCCAGGCTGTCAGGCAGTTTTTTTGCATTATAGTTATCAAGTTGCTGTATTAGCTGCGCAATGAATGTGGCAGGCGTTCCGGCGTGTTTTTTAATAAATAGGGTGCTGCCCGGCGTCACGTATTTTCTGCAGATTTGTACATACAGTTCAAGCTCGTCAGACTCATCAGTCAGTTTACTGCTCGTGAAGTTGCTGAGGATGAGTAACCAGGATGGCTCTGTTTTTGATCTTGTGGCAATTTCCTGTTCAAGCTGGAGTACGGGTGCAAAAAATCTTTTCAGGGTGCTGAGCGTCTGGACGAGGATTTCGGTAGGTATGATGCTGTGTTCGGGGCCGGGAAGGGTGCGGTCCAGGTCGTCAAAATCGATGACGGTCAACGCTCTCTCTGCTGCAAGCCATTCGCTGTCGATGTTGACACGGCTGAACCAAAACAAATGTTTAAGCCCACGAAGGCTTACATCAAAGGCCGGGGCAGGGGGTTTTGTGGGTGGATAGAGAAAGCCAGGCGAGTCTCCATAACAGATGTTCCGTTTTGCTGCTAAAGCCTGCATGAACGCCTGCGCAGTATGTTCTGAACTGGCATCGTGTGCGTAGTAGAACGCGGGGCATTCTCCGGGAGTGATATTCAAGTACTCACGGAGCCACTCAGAGCGTTTTGACAATTTTCGGTACGGTGACAGAGGCCCTTTTCGTTCTTTCAGGGATGGCAGCACTGCGGTGACGAACGGGAAACTTTTAAGAGCAGCATCAAAGAATTGCCGGCTTTGTGAGTGTGGTGAGTGGTCCATTAGTTGATAGGACCAGAGCACGAGAGTGGCGGGGCTTTCTCTTGCAATATTCCTGGATTCTCTATCGAAGCGTAGCGCGCAGAGAGCATGTAAAAGTTGATGTGGAGACGAGATCAAAATTACCTCTTTCCCCCGAGAGGCGGGGGAAAGGGCGTGCGCATTGTCCGCGACCACTGACTATCGCGCCTGACGGTTTACGGGCATATCTACGTCCCAGGACAGGTGAGGCCGCACCATGCAGTTGGGCCATGCGTTGGGCCAGTTCCCACGAACCCCGGTCGCCTCACTGTCATCGGCAACGGTAAAGCTGATAACGGCCTGTTTGATGATCCGGTGGTCGATTTCAGCGCCAGGCCACAGTTCGACATCGATGCGATAGTCCCCAACATTGAGCAGCGGCGACTTCACGGTGCAGCGCTCGACATATTGTCCCACGGCCCGGATTTCGCTTCCTGTGTACAGGTTGTCCATGCTCACCAGGACATAATGGCCCGCCAGGTCTTTCAGGTGAAGGTGCACATTAATCGGCCACTTCGCCTCAAGTACCGTGAACTTGACTTCGATGACAAACTCTTCCTTTACGTCAAATTCGGGGCTCGGATTGCCGTTGTGATCAAGCACCATGATCGAATCGAGCCTTACACAGTCGTCAAACATCGGCGCGCTGGCCTCAGCCCAAGTGACTGCCGGCGTCAGTTGAATGCCTGAACGTATATAAGAACGGGTGATGTCTGAAACGCTTTGTGTAGAAAGTTGCGGGTCTTCGTCGCTTTTTGGCAGTTCGATTTTGCTGTCGTTGATGATACGGCCGTGAGCCATATGTACGGCTCTATTGCAGATACGGTTGACGGCATCCATATCGTGGCTGACGAACAGCAGTGTGCGTCCCTGGTCGGCTACTTGAAGCATTTTTTCGGTACAGCGTCTCTGGAACGCGGCATCACCGACCGCCAGAACTTCATCGACGATGAGAATCTCGGACTCAAGGTGCGCTGCCACGGAAAAGGCGAGGCGCACATACATGCCTGAGGAATAACGCTTCACCGGCGTGTCAATCAGTTCGCCGAGTTCTGAGAACTCGATGATTTCCTCGATACGGCGGCTGATTTCCTGAGGTTTCATGCCCATGATCGAGCCGTTCAGGTAGATGTTTTCGCGACCGCTGAGATCGCCGTGAAATCCTGTGCCGATCTCCAACAGGCTGATCAAGCGTCCACGGAAACGAAAGCCACCATGGGAGGGGGATGTGATTCTGGACAGGATTTTCAGCAGTGTACTTTTGCCGCAACCGTTGGGACCGATAATACCGACTCGATCACCTTGTTTTATCTCCAGGTCCACATCCTTCAGAGACCAGAAGTGATTGGGGGGCGCGTCTTGGGTCTGCGTGGCGTCGAGAATGGTGTGCGATTCGTGAGTGGTTTCCACCGGTTTCGCAGTTTTCGACTTTTGCATCGGGTTAATGACTCGACCGAGCATCCACCGAATACGCATATTGATCATTTCGGCGGCTGTAACGTTAGACTTGCCGATCCGATAAAGTTTGGAAACGTTCTCGCAACGAATAGCCCACGTCATAGGGTGTCTACCACATTTTTATCGAAGTGCTGGAATATAAAGACGCCAACCGAGAAGCAAGTCACTGCAATGGCAATAAGCGTAAGCAGGGTGGATTGTGCTGGCCAATGTCCGTGCATGGCATCACGGTAACCGGTAATTACCAGAGAGAGTGGGTTGACTGCATACCAGGGTTTAGCCCAAGGCGGGACAGCCGAGACCGGGTAAATGGCAGGTGTTGAGTAATAAAAAAGTTGTAATGCCAGCGGGACCAAATGTTTCACGTCTCGATACTTGGCATTTAACGGTGCGAGCATCAGACCTATGCCCAGGCCTGTCATGAGTGTGCAGGCCAGCAGCAGCGGCATGATGAGCAGCAATTGAATCGTCCAGACGTCATAGATAATGGCGAACGGCGTAATCAGTAACGTGTAGGCGATCAGGAAGTCAACGGCCGCGCCTACGGCGTAGGCGCCGCCAATGAGCAGGCGAGGGAAGTAGACCTTGGTGATCAGGCCTGCGTTGCCTTCGATCATCTGGACCGAGGGGTTAAGGACGTTCATGAAGGCGTACCAGGGTATGACCGCCACCAGGTAAAACATAATGGTGGGGAGCCCATCGGTCGGCACCTTGACCATGATGCCGAACACGATAACGAATACGCCAACGGTAATGAGTGGGGTCAGAACGACCCAGCCCAAGCCGAATATCGTTTGCGTATAACGCCCCTTCAGATCCCGCTTGCAGAATACCCACAACAGTAATCGAAAATCCCATAGGGTTCTGATCAGTCCGCGCAGGTCGAAACGGCGGGAATTGTTGACGACCGTTTCCTTGAGAGGCGGGCGGATTTTTTCTTCGGTACTCATGAGGGTCAGGTTCTGGTTGAGGGGGTGGAAAGAGGCTGAGCGCTGGTCAGTTCGTCGAACAGGTCGATAATTCTCGCCATCGATTTACCGTCATGCAGGCCCCATTCATGAGCGCATTCAATTTGATTGGCTCGGGCCTCGGCGTACGCTTCCTTGTTGTCGGTCAATTGCTCCAGGGTCGATTGGAAGACGCTGTAGCGGTTGGTCGTAACAAGGCCTTTGGCGTTATCGAAGTCGGTATAGCCGTAGTCGTAGCAGTCATAGTTGATAGCTGGAATTCCACACGCCGTGGCCCAGCGCAGAGTGGACGACACGCACGCGACAAACAGGTCGCACGCGGGAACGAGTTCAAGTGTGTCGATATCGGTCACCCGGTGATGCAGGCGATAGGGCCTGAGGACTTCACTCAACAGTTCGGGGTCGGTGACGGGGTGTGGACGAATTACCACATTGAAATCAGTAAAGCGACTGACGCTTGCGAGGGCTTTAGCCCAGGCCTTGCACAGTGCCTTGTAGTCCTGGAACTCCATTGGGATGCTGCGTGAGCCATATTGGTCGGTGGGCCAGGCACAGACGAGCAAAGGCTTTGCAGGATCCAGGCGCAGTCGTCGGAAAATACGCTCTCGGGCGGTTTGCGACTCTCTTGCGGCATGCATGACGTCGTCGTATGCGGCCCCCGTCAAGCGCAACTGTTTCTCCGGGAAGCGCATGCGGCGATAGTAACGCTCCATTTCCGGGCTTTCGACGGCGATGCAGGTCACGCTGCTGTTATTGGGGATCCAGGGGTGTTCCGGTGCAAAACCGAAGGCTTCCAGCAAGAATATGCGCTGGCCGGGCAGACGAAGGAGTTTCTTCGAGGCGTAGTAGTTGACCCAGTGCGGAAACAGAAACGCCGCCAGTTTGTTAAGGATATTCCTGTCCGCTTCGTACATCGGTTTGTCGGAAAGGCTTTCGACCATTTCCTTGGCCGTGCCTACGGCGAACGGGACGATCAGTGTTGGGACGTTATCTTTGTTGCAGATTTTCGTCAGCAGGGTATTCACCGAACCCGGGAATTCCTGGCCGAAAACCACCATTGAAGGCTTGAGGACTTTATATAACTGACGCGCGTAGTTAAACGGTTGGAAGTTTTTGCTGTTGGCTTTTTCCGTGCGCTTTTGCTTGGTGCGCGTGGCGAAGTCGTGCAGCTTGAAAAATGGACTGAGCACTGTCGTCAGAATCAGGCCGGCCCATGTGAATGCTCGACCTTTGGGATTGGCCTTTTGCACCAAGGAGTGAGGGATATAACCGTTTTCAAGCTCCTTCGCGATCTTTTCGTACTTCATCGACAATAGAGAGCGTTTCAACGGACGCCCCGGGTAGTAAGCACCGAAGCCGTTCATGCGGCAAAACGCACGGTCAGGCTTGAGGTTGATATAGCCCGCTTGTACGAAAAGGAAGCTGACGTCGTAGCCTGCCATCTTGGCAGCTACTGCGACACGGCGAAGCTCGACGAACTCCCCGGCTTCGTTTACGACAAAAAGCACATTTTTGCCAGGGAGTGGAGAGCCCAATTTCATTCCTCACCTTTTGTTGCGTGCATCGTCCTGACATCTCCGTCGCTAAGCTAATGAAGTCGTTATGTGTTGGAAAACTAGGATAGAAATTCTTTCGCAAAAAACGCGGCTCGCAGGTCTCTGAGTGTTGCCGTCGACCGTTGCACAGTTCATGGAGCGGTCGAAACTGAGTTACTCGTGGTAACGACTCGCCCGCCACACTTTTTGGTAAGGTTGCTATCTATTTAGCATCCTTGATTGCCGCTGTGGCACGCAATTTGGCGCTCTTGGCCTTTTGGGCTGCGTCTTTCGCAACTTGTGACTGCGGGGCTGCTGCAGAAGCGGCCGATGCAAGCTGCACGTAGGCATCAAGCCTCAGCATTGCCGACTCCGGCGAGGACTTGATTTCAGAGAGCGCCTTTTCAGACGCTTGCATTGCCGCGACGGCAACGGTTTCCGGGGATTTTGCAGCCAATTGTGCAGCGCCTTCAGGCGAAGACAGTGCAAGTTCAAGCGCCTGATTTTCAAGGGTTACCGCAGGGGTCGCTTTGGCGGGGCGGCCAAGAGCCTGTCCTTGTTTGTCGGACGATTGATCGCAGCCAGCAATGCTGCCAGCGGTAGCGGTCAAAATAGTCAGAAGCAAAAGCATTTTTTTCATGGAAAATTCACTGTGCTGTTTGGCGTTAGTTTGCAGGCTGCCTTTCGGTTTTTTGCGCAGACCATTCATGTTGTGCTCGTTCGAATTCTTCGATGCGACCAATGTCAAGCCAGTACTCGCGCAGAGGAAATGCCGTCGTGGCTCTTTTGGCCGCGATCAAGTCCTCGAACATTGTCGGCATGTCGTAAAAAGTGCCAGAAGGAATCTGGTCGAGCACTGAAGGCGAAATGGCGTAGATGCCCGCGTTGACATAAAAGCTGTGTATCGGTTTTTCATCAATGCCGGTAATGGTCGAGCCATCGACCTTCACTACCCCGTAGGGCACCTGAAAGTCGTACTCGCGTACTGTCATCGTGGCTTCGGCGTTGTGATCTTCATGAAACTGCAGCAAATCGTCGAAGCGTGCATGGGTCAAGAGATCGCCATTCATTACCAGAATAGGGTGATCCGGGCGTTTGGGCAGTAGCGACAACGCGCCTGCTGTGCCTAGCCGTTTGTTTTCTTCCAGATAGCGAATTCGCACACCCCATTTGCTGCCATCCCCGAAGTGATTGCGTACTACTTCGGCGAGGTAGTTAACGGAGAGGAAGAAGTTGCGAAACCCTTGCTCGATGAAACTCTCCAGAATGCACTCCAATATGGGCTTTCCGGCAATCATCAGCATCGGTTTTGGACAGTGTTCTGTCAGGGGGCGCAGCCGTTGTCCCAGGCCGCCAGCCATCAATACCACCCAGTTTGGGCGTTCAAGTATGCCCGTCAGGGCATCGAGAGTGGCTAAGCCGACGACGCGCTGTTCGTCATCCAGAAGTGGCAGGTGGTGCAGAACCCCACGGCGCATCAGGTTCAATTGTTCGTTACTGGAAGATGTCGCGTGCGCAGTTTGCGGCGCATGATTCATCACCTCGGCAACAGGCGTTTCCAAGTGGACTTCCTTGAGGATTGCCCGGCGCACGTCACCGTCGCTGAGTAGTCCGACCAGTTTTTCCTCATCATCCAACACCAGCGCCATTTGCATCCCACAGGCGTCGATGCGGACAATCGCTTCGCGCAACGGAGTGTTCGGCGAGACTACGGTATCTCTCCAATCCTTCACTTTATCGACTTCCTAATCTGACTGGAGTACTTCGAAGCAGAGCTTCCCTATTTACTTCTTTATAACGCTCCGAATCTTTTGAACAGCCGAACTGTTGTGCAGCCGCAGCTGATAAACAGGGGCGCACCAAGCGTACACGAGAGGTCTGGTAAGTCAACAAAAGTGATTGATGGGCGGCTTGGGCATGTGGAGGATCAACGACTTAGACCGGTTTTTGCACCAAGAGTGGCCTGGGGATGTTTTTCGACGCTCTTTGAGCTGCTATGATCGGCGCCTATTTTGTGCAGGGATGCATTCTCACCGATTTTTTGCCAGGCGCCTCTCAGGCGGCTCGCAATTGATCCTGGCAAAGCTCCCTTGACGTAAAGTGACGGGAGCATCCCTCCCTGTTTGATTTTCAACACCTTTGGTTTCGCTGGATGGCGGGCCGTGCCATGTCGTCGTCGCTGCCCCAGGGTTACTGGTGGGCAAGCTGATGGCGCCAGCCGGGCTGTTCGGTGCAAGATATGTGCCTGCGGATGGCCTTGCCTTGTGCTTTGCCAATCAGGTTATCTATGTGCAGCCTGGTGCAATGAGGGATGTGCGTCTTTTGGCGCGTATCGCAATTTTTAAAGCAGGATCCGTTTGTAGGACTCTTGCGTAACTGGATTTTTGTGTCTTGGGCTCTGGAGCTTCGGGGCAAGTACGTTAAGGGTTGAACGATGACTACAGTTTTAGTGACCGGTGCGGATGGGTTCATTGGCTCGCATTTGACCGAGCTGCTCGTGCGTGAAGGTTATAATGTCAAGGCGCTGTCTCAGTATAACTCCTTCAACTATTGGGGATGGCTTGAGGACGTCGATTGCCTGTCGCGAATCGAGGTGCTCAATGGCGATGTGCGTGACCCGCACTATTGCAAGCACATCACTAAAGGCGTCGATATCGTTTTTCACTTGGCAGCGCTGATTGCCATTCCTTATTCGTATGTCGCGCCAGACAGTTATGTGGACACCAATGTCAAAGGCACTTTGAATATTTGTCAGGCCGCCTTGGAAAACGGCGTAAAGCGCATTATCCATACATCCACCAGTGAGGTGTACGGCACTGCCCAGTATGTGCCTATCGATGAGAAGCACCCGCTTCAGGCACAATCACCGTACAGCGCTTCAAAAATTGGCGCTGATGCAATGGCGATGAGTTTTTTCAACGCATTTGATCTGCCATTGACGATTGCCCGGCCGTTTAACACCTATGGCCCTCGCCAGTCTGCTCGCGCAGTTATCCCGACGATTATCAGCCAGATCGCCGCCGGGCAGAAACAGATCAAGTTGGGTGATGTAACCCCGACTCGCGACTTCAACTATGTCGCCGATACCTGCCGTGGCTTCCTAGAGTTGGCCCGCTGCGAGCAAGCCATCGGTGAAACAGTAAACATCGGTTCGAATTTTGAAATTTCGGTAGGTGATACGCTCAATCTTATTCGCGAGTTGATGAATAGCGATGTTGAGTTTCTGACAGACGATCAGCGTCTGCGTCCCGAGAAGTCAGAAGTTTTCCGCTTGTGGTGTGATAACTCAAAGATCCACGGTCTTACCGGTTTCGAACCTGAGTATTCGATTCGCCAAGGCTTGGAAAAAACGGTTGAGTGGTTCTCCCAGCCTCAAAATCTCAGCAAATATAAAGCCAATATTTATAACGTTTGAGGCTCGAAATGTTTGATGCCCTGGTTCGGTTTGTACGCGATCAATATGGAACAAATGAGTTCATTCCGTTGCATGCCCCCGTGTTCTCCGGTAACGAGAAAAAGTATGTAGCAGATACGATCGAATCGACCTTCGTCTCCAGTGTGGGTGCCTTTGTAGATCGTTTCGAGCGGGACATGCAGGTTTACACGGGCAGTGAACGCGCAGTCGCTACCGTAAACGGTACTGCTGCGTTGCACGTAGCGCTTTTGTTGGCGGGAGTGAAACCGGGTGACCTGGTCATTACTCAGTCCCTGACTTTTGTCGCTACATGCAATGCCATTGCCTACTGTGGCGCTCAACCTGTTTTCGTCGATGTCGATCGCGAGACCTTGGGCCTTTCGCCGTCAGCCCTGGATGCATGGCTTGAGTCCGAAGCGTTTATCGACGCCGATGGCCTTTGCCGCTTGCGAAGTGACGACCGTGTGGTCAGGGTCTGCCTGCCAATGCATACATTTGGCCATCCCGTAGCGCTTGATGCGCTCATGGAGGTCTGTACTCGCTGGGGGCTGGCGTTGGTGGAAGATGCTGCCGAGTCTCTAGGCAGTACTTACAAAGAGCGTCATACCGGCACCTTCGGGCTGATTGGCACCCTCAGTTTCAATGGCAACAAGATCATTACCACTGGCGGTGGCGGCATGCTGCTGACCAACGAGGTACTGGGCGTTAAAGCCAAGCATCTGACGACTACTGCCAAACAGCCTCATGCCTACGAATATGTACATGACGAAGTGGGGTATAACTACCGGTTGCCGAACCTCAATGCGGCCCTGGGTTGTGCGCAGCTGGAACAGTTGGATTCGTTCCTGGTATCCAAGCGACAGCTTGCGATGAATTACAAGCATGAGTTGGCACAAACCGACTTGCAGTTTTTTACCGAGCCGGCGCATGGCAAATCCAACTACTGGTTGAACGCAGTCATTTGCAATGACAAGACGCAGCGTGACGAACTCCTGAAAGCGACCAACGACAGTGGAGTCATGACTCGCCCCATCTGGAAATTGATGAACCATTTGCCGGCTTACGAGCATTGCTTGAAGGGTGATCTCAGTAACTCGCATTGGTTGGAGGCGCGTATCGTCAACCTGCCAAGCAGCGTGCCGCCTGCGGGACGCTCATGAAACGTCGCGTCGCCGTCTTTACCGGTACTCGGGCTGAGTACGGCTTGCTGTATTGGCTGATGAAAGGCATTCAGGCCAGCGAGCTGCTTGAGCTGCAAACCATCGTCAGTTGCATGCACCTTTCTCCTGAGTTTGGAGAGACTTGGCGACAAATCGAGCTCGATGGTTTTGCCATCGACGCCAAGGTCGAGATGCTGCTGTCTTCCAATACCGACGTCGGCGTAGCCAAGTCCATGGGGTTGGGGACGCTGGGATTCGCTGATGCTCTGGATCGGTTGCGTCCGCAGATGCTGGTGGTGCTGGGGGATCGATTCGAGGCGCTGAGCATTGTTCAGGCTGCGTTGGTCATGCGCATTCCTGTGGTTCATTTGCATGGTGGGGAGCTGACGGAAGGTGCCTACGATGACGCCATTCGCCATGCAATCACGAAAATGGCTTATCTGCATTTCGTGGCGGCCGAGCCCTATCGGCAGCGTGTCATTCAGATGGGTGAAAGCCCCGAGCGGGTCTTCAATGTCGGAGCGGTGGGGCTTGATCACATCAGGCGCACGCCGCTTATGTCGGCACAGGAGTTGAGCGAGAGCCTGCAGTTTGCCGTGGATGCACCGCTCATCCTGGTCACTTACCACCCGGTCACGGCACTGGCCGAGGACCCGGTGCAGAGCTTCAGCGCCCTGTTGCTGGCCTTGGAGGAGTTCGCGGATTATCGTGTCATTCTGACCTACCCGAACGCCGACAATGGTGGTCGCGCTATCATTCCGCTGCTTGAGGATTTTGCTGCCCGTCACGCTGATCGGGTATTGGCGATCCCTTCGTTGGGTTTTCGGCGTTATCTCAGTGTCGTAGCACGCTCCTCAGCGGTTGTCGGCAACTCTTCCAGTGGGATCATCGAAGTGCCGTCACTTGGCGTGCCAACCGTCAATATTGGTATGCGTCAGGCTGGCCGGCTTTGTGCGGACTCTGTATTAGCCTGCCCGCCGGATAAAGACGCCATCGTCGCGGCGCTTGCGTTGGCACTGAGTGCGCCATTTGCCCAATCTTGCAGGGACACAACCAACCCGTACGGGCAGGGCGAAGTCGCCGAGGCTATCGTGGCCGTTCTTGAAACTTGTGACCTATCGAGTCACAAAACATTTCATGATTTGAGTTGACGTATGAAACTACCCAAAAAAGATGCGGTGTACGTTATTGCTGAGGCCGGTGTAAACCATAATGGTGAGCGCGAGTTGGCGTTCGAACTGGTCGACATGGCCGCGAGCGCCGGAGCGGATGCGGTAAAGTTCCAGACTTTTGATGCCCGTAAATTGGCTTCCGCAAGCGCGCCCAAGGCCTTGTATCAGCAGGAAACTACCGACGCGGCTGAAAGTCAGTTAGCGATGCTGCAGAAGCTTGAGCTGCCTCGTGCCTGGCACGCCGATTTGCAACGCCATGCCAAAGCCCGTGGCATTGAATTTATTAGCACGGCTTTTGATAGCGATAGCCTGGACTTTCTCTGTTCGCTGGGTATTCCGTTCTTCAAGGTTCCTTCTGGGGAATTGACCAATGGGCCGCTGCTTTGGCAGTTTGCCAAGACCGGGAAGGCGCTCATCCTGTCGACGGGCATGGCCACGCTGAGTGAGGTCGAGCAAGGTCTGGCTATTGTTGCGCACGCACTGTGCAATGACGCCGAACCGGCACATATGGACGAGGTTTGGCGGTGCTGGAGTGATGATGAGGCAAGAGGCCGTTTGGCTGGTCATGTCACCTTGTTGCACTGTACGTCGCAATACCCTACGCCGATGGCGGAAGTAAACCTTCGGGCCATGGATACGTTGAAAGAAGCATTCGGACTTGAAGTAGGGTACTCGGACCATACGGAAGGATTATTGGTGCCTGTTGCCGCGGTTGCCCGTGGCGCGACTGTGATCGAAAAACATTTTACGTTGGATCGCTCCATGCCTGGCCCCGATCACAAGGCCTCGTTGGAACCGTCGGAATTGGCTGACATGGTGAGGCAGATAAGAGCGCTGGAATTGGCTCTTGGAAAACCGGGAAAATCCCCACAACCCAGTGAGTGGGACACTCGCAAGGCTGCTCGTCAGCAGGTAGTGGCAGCCCGCGAAATCACGTCGGGGCAGCCGTTCGCCCGCGCCGACCTCACCACCGCGCGCTCGGGCAGCGGCTTGCCTGCGACGCAGTTGTGGCAGCGCGTTGGAGCGATAGCTTCTCGTAACTATCGTGCCGGCGAGATCATCGAATGACTGGGTCAGGTCGCGACGTTTCCCTGCTGCCATTTGTCATTCTCGGCGCTGGGGGGCATGCGAAAGTGTTATTGGCGCTGCTTCAGTCGATGGGGGCGGTAGTGAAGGGGGTCTGCGATCCTGGCCTGGCGCAGAGCGGTATCGAATGCTGGCGTGGCGTAAGGGTGCTGGGGGGGGATGAGGCACTTGATGGGCTGGATCCAACCCAAGTGTCATTGGTCAATGGCCTGGGACAGGTCATCGGCAGCGATCGCAGGATGCAGGTATTTCTGGAATTGACGGCCAAGGGCTTTACCTTTGCGCCGCTTGTGCATTCGGCAGCTTGGATCGACTCCACTGTGGTGCTGGAGGCGGGTGCCCAAGTCATGGCGGGGGCAGTGATTCAGCCCGACTCCGTCATAGGCGCCAACACGATAATAAATACCGGGGCCAGAATCGATCACGACTGTATAATCGCAAGCCATGTACACATTGCTCCCGCGGCAGTTCTATGCGGTGGAGTAAAAGTGGCGACTCGCGCATTTGTGGGTGCAGGTTCAACTACGCTACAAGGCCTCAGCATTGGCGAGAGTGCCATAGTGGCAGCGGGAAGTACGTTGGTCAGGGACCTGCAGGCGGGGCATTTGGTGGTGAGCTCTCCAATGCGGATCCGTGAGTCGAAATTTAAAGTTCAGTCCAAAAGATCATGAGCTCAGTTGAACGATGCCCCTTAAAAAATGCGCCTGTCAGGCCCTTGGTCGCAATCCATGAAATGGGACTGCGCAAGGCTTGTGCGTCTGAGCGCGTCAATAGAACTCAGTTTTCAGATGATGTCAGGCAGTACTGAAGGAAAAAACGTTATCCGACTGAAGCGACAAGGAATGTCGGCCTCAATGAGCGGCTGATAAACCGAATACACGTAAGCGCTGGTATCTACGTGTGGGCCCCGAGGTACTCGATGAATTCGTCTATTGGGGGGCAGAGCGATATACCAATGTTGTTCGAGCGCGTGCAGCACGCGGGGCGGTAGCGATGCAGGCCCAACGATCCGCTGTTGGCACGTACAAGTACACTGTTCAATAAATAATTTCGTGATTGGAGATTGGTTTTGAAAATTGCCCCGGGTTCATCTATAGATCTTTCAAGGTTCAGCAAGCCAAAAAGTGAACTGGAAGTTTATTACGGGTTGCCGCGCGACGTTAAGTTCTGCAAAAAATGCAACATGTCGAACCAGCAGCCGATGTCGAGTAATGAATACGCGCACAGCAATGGCTCGACCAAGACAACCTTGAGTTTCGACGAGGAGGGTGTATGTCACGCTTGCCGTTTCAACATTCTCAAGGAAGACGGCGAAATCGATTGGGATGAGCGCGAGCGTGAACTCGTCGAGTTGTGCAATCAACATCGCAAGACCGACGGCACCTATGACTGCATCGTCGGTGGTAGCGGTGGTAAGGACAGCGCGATGCAGTCTCACCTGCTGAAATACAAATACGGCATGAACCCTCTGACCGTGACCTGGTCGCCGCATCTGTATACCGATATCGGTTGGAAAAACTTCCAGCAGTGGCTGCATGTGGGTGGCTTCGATAACTATCTGTATACCCCCAATGGCAAGATTCACCGCCTGCTGACCCGCAATGCAACAATCAACCTGCTGCACCCGTTCCAGCCATTCATCCTGGGGCAGAAGACGTTCGTTGCCAAAATGGCAGCACAACTGAATATTCCGTTGATCTTCTACGGAGAAATGCCCGGCGAATATGGCGAAAAGATTTCCCATAAAACCTCCAGCTACGCGGCAGCCAACGAAGTAGCGGAAAGCGAGGGTTTTTCGCTGGATTATTTCGGTGGCAAAGACGTACGCGACGTTTATCTGGGCGGCAAGAAAATCGGCGAATACCTGGATGAAGGCGTTCCTCTGGTTGACTTGAAAAGCTACCTGCCAATGCCCGCCGAAGTGCTTGAGCGCAAGGGTATCGATTTCAAATACCTGGGTTACTACAAGAAATGGGTACCGCAGGAAGCCTACTACTACGCCGTAGAGAATACCGGCTTCGAAGCCAACCCTGTTCGCACTGAGGGGACGTACTCCAAGTACAACAGCCTCGATGACAAGGTCGACGGTTTCTTCTACTTCACCCGTTGGATCAAGTTCGGCGTAGGCCGCTCGATGATGGACTCCGCTCAGGAAATTCGTAACCACCACATCGACAAGGACGAAGCAATTGCGTTGATGCAGCGTTATGAGGGTGAATATCCATCGCGCTACGAAAAGGAATTCCTCGACTACATCAGCATGACCCGTGAAGAGTTCCTGGAAACGTGCGATCGTTTCCGCTCCCCGCACCTTTGGCATGTGGTGGATGGCGAGTGGAAGCTGCGTTACACGCCCTGGAATCCTCAGGTTAACGCTGAATGAGCAACACGCGACTGATTGCTCGCCTTGATGTGAAAGGTGCCAATCTCATTAAAGGCATTCATCTTGAGGGGCTCCGCGTTGTCGGCTCCCCTAACGAACATGCCCTGCGTTACTACGAGCAGGGCATTGATGAATTGATCTATATGGATTGCGTCGCGAGTCTGTACGGGCGCAACAGCCTGAGCGAGCTGATCAAGCAGGCGGCAGAGAATGTCTTCATTCCCCTGACCGTCGGCGGAGGTGTGCGATCGGCCGACGATGTTGCTCATTTGTTGAGATGTGGCGCTGATAAGGTGGCGGTCAATACCGCTGCCGTAAGCAACCCGCAGTTGATCACCGAGATCGCTCGACGTTTTGGCAGCCAATGCATGGTTTTGTCTATTGAGGCAAAAAGCGTCTCGCCGGAACGTTGGGAGGTTTTCACCGACAATGGCCGTGAAAGCACGGGCATTGACGTCGTTGACTGGGCAAAACAGGCTGCAGCGCTGGGGGCCGGAGAAATTTTGCTGACTTCAGTCGACCGCGAAGGAACTCGCAAAGGTTTCGATCTGGCGCTTGTTCAAGCGGTGAGCGAGTCAGTCAATATTCCTGTTATAGCCAGCGGCGGCATGGGTAAAGCCCAGGATGCGGTCGAGGTGGTCAGGAAGGGCGCGGATGCGGTCGCCATGGCTGACATTCTTCACTTTAAGCGAGCATCGTTGGCTGACATCCGAACAGAAGCATCTGCTGGCGGGATCCGGGTTCGAACCTATGAGTAATGTAGTTACTGTTATCGATTATGGCGTAGGTAACCTGTTCAGCGTCCGCCGGGCGCTCGAACACTGTGGTGCGACGGTAAACCTGGTTTCCGATCCCGATGCGTTGAAAGACGCCACCAAGGTTCTATTGCCGGGTGTGGGCGCATTTTCCAATGCAATGACGATGTTGTCGGCAAACGGAATGGATCAGGCAATCAAAGAGTACGCGTCATCAGGTGCGCCACTTTTCGGTATTTGCCTGGGCATGCAGTTGTTGCTCGATTGCAGTCACGAGTTTGGCCTTATCAACGGGTTGGGGTTGATCCCGGGTACGGTAGAACCCATACCTGCCGTTGATAGCAGCGGTGCTCGTCTGAAAATCCCGCATATCGGTTGGTCCAACCTGGTGTGTGCCGCAGGGCGCGAATCCTGGGACGGGACATTGCTGGCCTCGATAGAACCGCATAACAGCGCGGTCTATTTTGTGCACTCTTACATGGCTGTGCCTGACGATGGTGCTCATCGCGTTGCGGATTGCTTGTACGGCGATACTGCGGTGGCGGCTGTCATCGGACGCGACAATGTGTGGGGCGCTCAATTCCATCCTGAAAAAAGTGGCAAGGTCGGATTGTCGATGTTGAGCGACTTTGTGGCGCTGAAATGAAAATCCTTGCAATCGTACCCGCAAGGGGCGGATCCAAGCGGCTGCCCGGAAAGAACATCAAGGTTCTGGGTGGGCGGCCGTTGATTGCATGGACAATTGAAGCTGCGCTGCAAAGTGGCGTTGTTACCGATGTGGTGATTTCCACGGACGACCTGGCTATTGCAGACGTTGCCCGCGCCTTTGGTGGCAATGTTCTCAGTATGAGGCCCGCGCATCTGGCCACTGATACTGCTGGCAGTTTTGATGTGGTGGTGCAGGTGCTGGATGAGTATGAAGCGGTTCATGGCGCGGTAGAGGCTGTCATGTTGCTTCAGCCGACGTCGCCCTTTCGTTCGGCAGAATCCATTCGGCGCGCGGTAGTGCAGTTCCAGCAAGACGTCTCCCGCTCCGTGGTCAGTGTGACTGCTGCCAGTTCCCATCCTGCTTGGTGTTTCAGGCTGGATGGGGACACGATGACGCCATTCCTCGGCTGGGAGAGCCTGTCGAGGCGGTCTCAGGATCTGGAACCGGCCTACACGCTGGACGGTTCGATTTACCTGCTGGCGCCAGACGTGCTTCGTGAGCAGAAGCGTTTTGTAGGCCCCGGTACGGTGCCGTTAGTCATGACGGACAGTCGCGAGTCGCTGGATATTGATACGCCAGAGGATTGGGACATCGCGGTACGTCTGCTGGAGCGGGCATCGACATGAGCGGACGTCCGCCTGAAACGGCCAATCTTGAACAAACCGTCATTCTCGTTTGAATGACGGTTTTTTGTTTTTTGCGCGGTGTGGTGTTCTTTGTGCGTCAGTGCCATCCGCTGATGGTTGCACGATTATATGGCGGAGACGCGTTTATCTCTGCATGTCAACTCCGTTGAATATAGATGTTTTTTTCGAAGAATAATGAATAAGGGATATATTCGTGACTAATAGATTATCCATCGGCCAGTCGACCATGCTCGACGCAATACGCGCGCTGGCAGCGTTTGTGGTGCTGGTGGGGCATACCTTTTCAGTGGTGGTACCTGACAGTTGGTTCGGCAATGTAATGCCATTTCAAAGCCTGGCGGTTGTTGTGTTTTTCTGGCTTTCAGGTTTTCTTATTGCCTATCAATGCCTGAGTAAAGCCAAGTACAGCTTTGGCGAATACATGATTGATCGCTTTAGCCGGATATATGTTTTATATGTTCCGGGGCTGATAATCACCTTTCTGGTTTGTATTGTTTTATTGGGTCGGGCGCCGCCAACGGCCTGGGATTCTGTCGGGCATCTTTTTCAGCTTCAGCACACGCCTTTTGCCAGGATGATAGAGGGCGTGCCGCCTATAAGGATTTATGGGGGCAACAGTGTTCTTTGGACAATCGCCATTGAGTGGTGGCTTTACGTCTTTTTCGGCATTGCCTTTTTTTGGCGATCGATGGGAAAAATTGAGAAAGCGTTTGCAATGCTGCTGGCAGGTCCTGCGACGTTCGTGGTTGGGTATTTCACCGTGTGGGAGTCGGTGGCATGGGAGTGGTTTGTGGGGGCTGCCTGCGCGACTATATTTGTTTATGCGCCCCAGATCGGTTGGCGGCAGGTTGTTATTCCCCTGATGGCTGTTGTGGCCGGGATCCTCTGGCGATTCCAGAAACTCTCGCTTGCCAGTCAAGTAAATATGTATGACTTGCAACTGTTGATCTTTTCAGGTGCAGGACTGATGCTGGTGATACTGGCATGCAAAGATCTTCATATTCCCTCGCCGCTCAAGTGGGTGGCTGCGAAGGGCGCTTTTGTGTCCTATGCGCTGTACCTGACACATGAACCTATTCGCGTCCTGGTGGGGCAATATATAGATTCATCGCGCGTACCTAATGCTTGGCTGTCGGTGTTTATATGCATACTGTTCGCAACCTTGCTCGCGTGGTTGCTGGAAGATAAGCACGTCAATCTACGTGTCTGGCTGAAAGGAAAGTTGATCGCCCCCAAGGATGGGGTGGCCAAGGTTCAGGCGACGAAACTGACCTAGGCTGATCGCGAAAGCCTGCCGCAACTGCAGGGCGTTGAATTTACTCATGGGGTGGCGCCGATTGTTTTCGGGGGACCTCCAACAGGATATTTAATGAAGCTTATTCATATTGGCCTGCCCAAGTCAGCGTCGACCTACATACAGGCCGCGGCACAGCAACGGGGCGACGTGCAGGTGTTGCAGTGGCACAACTACGCACAAAATATAGTTCAGGGTGCTTCGCTGGGCGCTTATCTGAGCGGGCCGGGGGAATCGACGATAGCGCCACATGTTCCACTGGCCGACACCCCTGTTTTTGTGAGCAGTGAAGAACTCTGCGGTTGGGCGCCGAGGCCGGTAACGACAGATGAAATTCAAACCTACCAAGGCCTGGTAGCGGCTGCGCTGAAACACGAGTTATCCGACGCGAAAGTATTGATTGTGACAAGAAGTCCGTTGTCGTTTTTGGACAGCTATTACAATCAGGCGGTAAAGGAAGGCGCCTCTGAAAATCCTCGCGTGTTTGCCGAGCGCTGGCATGCGATGTTGCTCGAACTTCTGAATTACACAAGGTTGTGCAGTCTGTACGCTTCACTGTTTGGTGCCTCAAATGTGCTGGTTATTCCCGTAGAGTTACTACGTGACGACCCCGATCGTTTCTACAATATGATTGAGGGGCACGCAGGCTTTACCTTGAGGCCTCGCTCTCCGCAGAGCATTCAGCACAACCGCTCTCTGACCGGCCATGAGCTGCAGGCTATGAGAGTGCTGAATCGAATGCTGAAAGTACTGTCAGCCGATCAACGGGGGAAACCCGAGCAGTTCCTGCTACCTCACTTGAACTCGATAAAGCGCAGTTTCCTATCGTATTACATTGAAAACGACCCGAACTCCAAGCGGCGAAGCCGACGGTTGCTGCACACGGCCGGAGTTAGTGTTGATAAGCGCAAGGTCTCGACGGTATTTCTTGAAAAATGGCGTGAGGCAATTGTTTGCGGTTTGAGCGGATTGGAACAGTACGCCTTTCCCCGTGAATATTTATCCACCTACCTGGCAGAAGTTGGGAGGTGATCGTCTCTTGATATACTCATGTCTGAAGTGCCCAAGACGATTGGCCATAATCGAACGGTGTTGAGTAGAATGCTCCGCACCGTCTAACTCATGCGTTGAGAGATGCTGGATCTAACTTATGAAGTCGCCTTTCAATACCCCTAACTTGACGTCTGTCAGCCACCATGTGACCCAGGCTGAGCGCGCCCATTATATGGGGGCACAAGGTGCTGTACTTTGGTTTACGGGCCTTTCTGCGTCCGGAAAGTCGAGTTTGGCGATGGCCTTGGAAGCGCATCTGTTAAGGTCCGGTTATGCGTGCTACACGCTGGACGGAGACAATGTTCGCAAAGGGCTTAATGCCAACCTCGGATTTTCAGAAGACGATAGAACAGAGAACATCCGCCGGGTCAGTGAGGTAGCCGCACTGTTCGCCGATGCAGGCATGATTTGCATCACGGCATTCATCTCCCCCTATCGTGAAGGACGCGCTCGTGCCCGCGCCGCTGCCAGCAACACGTCTTTCCACGAAATCTATATCGCAGCAGACCTGGCAACGTGTGAGCTGCGTGACCCCAAGGGCTTGTATCGCAAGGCTCGGGCCGGGGAAATTCTCGATTTCACTGGTATAGATGCACCGTACCAGCCGCCCTTGAACCCGGACCTGGTCATTGATACGGCTAACCAGACGTTCGAGCAAAGCCTGAGTCAACTGGTTGAATATGTTGTTGAGCACATCCCAACCAGAACTGATCGCTGAACGGCGACTTTTTGCTCGAAGATTATTTTGGGTTTTTTCCCAGGCTCGGTCTGTAGCCAGGCACTAATCCCACTGCCAAGCCCGCGATGATCACCGCAATGCAGATCAGGTTCGTAGTGGAGAGGTGCTCGCCGGTGATCAGCATTGAACCGGCGATTCCGAATACCGGAATCAGCAATGACAGCGGCGCCACCGTAGACACGGGATACAGCCTGAGCAACGAGTTCCAGCCCCAATAGGCAAAATGTGTGGCCAGGTAGACCTGAAAAAGGATGGACCCGGTGGCCCTCAGGTCGAGACTAGCGGTTAAGTGTTCGAATGGCGCGCCACCGTGCATCCACCAAGCCATGAGGAACAGTGGAATCGGTGGAAACAGGCTGGCCCACACCATGAACGAAAAGATCTCTTTGACGCCCGATTGCTTGATGATGACGTTGCCGATGCTCCAGGCCAGGGCACTGAGCACGATCAGCAGGACACCCAACAGCGCGTGGTCGCCGGTTTGAGTCGAGATAATCCCGAGCAGGCCGGCCAACGCGAGGACCGCGCCGGCTATCTGCGGACCTCGGATTCGCTCATTGAACAACACACAACCCCAGCCCATGGTGAAAAACACGCTGAGTTGAATGATCAATGACGCGATGCCGGGGCTCACACCCCTCTCGATTCCATAGTTGATCACGCCCCACATACCCAGCCCGAAGATAAAGCCGTAGGCGGCCACGTAGCTGAACTTGATGGCGGGCCGCTTGATGAAGAACACCAGCGGCAGGGCGGCGAGGGCAAAGCGAATACCCGTGAGAATAAACGGGTCAACCGTGCGCAGGCCCAATTTGGTGATAGGGAAATTCAACCCCCACACCAGGGTGACGAGCACAGCTAACGCCAGGTGTTTTTTCAGCATGGAGTATTCCCTTGGTCATTACACTTTTCTAAGACAGTGAATGTTAGGGAGTGAGTGATTGGCCCGCTTGCCATGCAGGGCCAAATTTTGACAAAATCGGGCCATGATTCCGACCTTTGATTCCGCCAGTCCAGAAGCCGTGGTAACGCTGCGCGAATACCCCAGCGGTACCGTCTTTGAGCGGCACACCCATTCACGTGGCCAGTTCGCCTATGCCTCCACCGGCGCGCTGAAAATGTTCACCGATCTCGGCAATTGGGTGGTACCGCCGCAGCGGGCGATCTGGGTGCCGGGTGGTGTGCCCCATGAAATGCAGATGCGCGGGGATGTGGTGATGCTCAATACCTATCTGGACGCCGATGCCGCTAAGCGGGCGCGGTTGCAGGAGCGCTGCCAGGTGTTTGAAGTGTCGCCCCTGCTCAGGCATTTACTGGAGGCGGCGCTGGCTATCGACTCCTCGGCATTACCCAGCGTGAGGCATCACTGCGTGCTGACGCTGTTGATTGATGAAATCGCAGCCATGCCCGAGCTGCCCCTCAGCGCGCCATTGCCTGGCGAGCCACGGCTGGCACGAGCCTGTCAGCGTTTCCTGGATGCACCCACGCAAAAAATCACCCTCGACGAGATGGCTCATTGGTCGAACATGAGCCGACGCACCTTCACTCGCCATTTCTACGAGGGCACGGGGATGACGTTCGTGTCCTGGCGCCAGCAGGTGTGCCTGTTGGAGGCCACCGCACGGCTAAGCCAGGGCGCGACCATCACCGATGTTGCGTTCGAATTGGGGTTCAGCAGTTCCAGTGCATTCACCTCCGTGTTCCGGCGCAACCTGGGGGATTCGCCGGCGCGCTACCTGGCCAGAACAAAGGCTGCGTCGCAGTTCTGATCCTTCGCGACCGCCACGCCGGTCAGGATTCGCCGTTCTACGGGCCTCCCTTTGTTATTATCGCCGTCCCTCGTCACCAGGAGTCATCGGCCCATGCAGCACCAGTGGGATGAAATGCACCGCACCCGCAAGCCCACGTTCGTATTGTGCGGCGAGCCTCAGGGCGATGTGCTCAATCTCTATGTTCACGGTTACTCGGCGTTCTTTAACCGGCAACAGCTGGGCAATTTCAAGCAGCAGCTGGCGGGTATCGAGGGTTCGACCAACCTGATGCTGTTCTGGCCGGCGGGGCATTTCCTGGAAAACCTGTTTGCGCCCTTCAAGGAGGTGATCGCCGCGATGCTGGGTGGTGGCAGCATCGGTGCCGCGACCGTAGGCGTGGGCAAGGCGATTGCCTATTTTCTCGACCACTACAAAAGCGTCGAGGCGCGGGTGGACGAAGTGGCCAGGAGCTTGCTGCCGGAGCTGGCCAGCTACCTGCATTGCGAGGCGCTGGAGGTGCGGCGTATCAACCTGATCGGGCATTCCCTGGGGGCGCGGATTCTGGTCAAGAGCCTGCTGGCCAGCCCTGAAACTGCACGGGAACTGCCGTTGGACAACCTGCTGTTGATGGGCGGGGCGATCTGTACGTCCAGCCCTTGGGATGAGGTGTGCGCGCCGCTCAAGGGGCAGGTGATCAATTGCCATTCCAGCAAGGACTGGGCCCTGGCCATGAAGCCGGACACCGAGCGGTGCATCGGCCGGTATGCGATCCCGGTGACGCCGGCGCTCAAGGCCAAGGTTACCAATGTGCACCTGGCCACCTTCGATCACGCCGCTTATTGGCCGCAGTTGCAGACCGTGGTGCAGTACACCGACCTGTTGCATGAGCGGCGCGGCCTGATCCGCGCCGACCAGCGCAGCAGCGAGGTACGCTTTGCCGAAGAGGACACCGACTTGTTGGCGGCCCTGGTGCAGGCGCGGCCGGAGGAGCTGGCGTTCCTGGCCGAATTGATGGCGCAAAAGCGCAGTGCATCGATTGACGCCACGGTACGCGAGCCACTCAAGCTGGCCATCGAGTTGCAGCGCATGGGCGGCGATAGCTTTATGAACCTGGCCCGTGGCCACGGCGTGAGTTATCGCCAGATTGCCGAAGAGGTGGCGCAGCGACTGGGAATCAAGTTTGCCGAGCCCGTTGAAACGGTGGCACTGGCTGGTCTCGAAGCCCAGGTCGCGGAAAAACTGCTCGAGCAGTACAAGGACAAACTCAGCTACGCCGACCGCCAGGTATTCGATGCTGAACTCAAGGCGGCCGCGCAAAAGGAGCAGGGTCTGTTCAGCCGTTTCGATGTCGGCCGAACAGCCACTACGGCGTTGAGCGGCACGGCGCTGGCCGGGTTGACCGGGTTTATCCTGCGTCGTGGTGCGGCCTCCGCGATCCCTGTGGTCGGCCAGGCGTTGGCGGCGGCGATGTTGCTGGTGAGCGGGGTACGGGCGTTTTCCGGCCCGGCGTACTCGATCACCACCCTGGCCGTGCTGGTGATCGGGGTGATTCGCCAGCGCATGGAGCGTGAAGCCTTGAACCAGGAGATGGACCTGGTGGTGCAGGTCGTGGAGGCGTTTGACCTGCCTCGGGAGACGGTGATGCGCACGGTTGCGTCCGACTGATAAGCTGAGCCCCTGTCGAGTGTGTTTGCCTGGGATACCGTGTGAAATTCAGCCTGCCTAAAATCGCTACCGCTCCATTCTGCCCGCCGGAAGTGGCCGGCTCCGTTGCCGTTGACCCCAAGGCGTCGTTCTTCAAACGCATCCTGATGTTCGCCGGGCCCGGCCTGCTGATCTCCATCGGCTACATGGACCCGGGTAACTGGGCCACGGCTATCGAAGCCGGATCGCGCTACGGCTACAGCCTGTTGTTCGTGGTGCTGCTGGCCAGCCTGGCGGGGATGGCGGTGCAGTGCCTGTGCTCGCGCTTGGGTATCGCTACCGGCAAGGACTTGGCGCAACTGTGCCGTGAGCGCTACAGCAAACGCTCCGCACGCACCCAGTGGGTGCTGGCGGAAATCTCCATCATCGCCACCGACCTCGCCGAAGTGCTCGGCTGCGCCCTGGCGTTTCACCTGCTGCTGGGCGTTTCCCTGACCACCGGCATTGTCATCACCGCCTTCGATACGCTGTTGGTGCTGGCCCTGCAGAACCGTGGTTTTCGCCGCCTGGAAGCGATCATGCTGGCGCTGGTGGCGACCATCGGTGTGTGTTTCTTCATTGAGCTGGTGCTGATCAAACCGTATTGGCCGGATGTGCTCAGCGGCTTTACCCCATCACTGTCGGCCATCAGCGATGCCGCGCCGTTGTACCTGGCCATCGGTATTCTCGGCGCCACGGTGATGCCCCATAACCTCTACCTGCACAGCTCGGTCGTGCAAACCCGTCTGATCGGCAAAGACCTCGCCAGCAAACAGGATGCGATCAAGCTGGCCCGGATCGACACCATCGGCTCCCTGGCCCTGGCCCTGCTGGTCAACGCTGCGATCCTGATACTCGCCGCCTCCGCCTTCTACAAGACCGGGCACACTGAGGTGGTGGAGATCCAGGACGCCTACCGCTTGCTCGACCCGTTGGTGGGCGGCGCCTTCGCCAGCATCCTGTTCGGCATCGCCTTGCTGGCGTCCGGGCAAAGCTCGACCTTTACCGGCACCATCGCCGGGCAAGTGATCATGGAGGGGTATCTCAACCTGCGCATTCCCTGCTGGCAACGCCGCCTGATCACCCGTGGGCTGGCGCTGATCCCGGCGTTTCTCGGGGTGTGGCTGATGGGCGACCAGGCCATTGGCAAGCTGCTGATCCTCAGCCAGGTGGTGCTCAGCCTGCAACTGCCGTTTGCCTTGTACCCGTTGATCCGCATGACCGGCGACAAGCAGCTGATGGGGCCGTTCGTCAATCGCCTGCACACCCGGGTGCTGGCGTGGTTTCTGTTTGCGCTGATCAGTGGGGCCAATGCGTGGTTGATCGGGCAGTGGGTGTTCTGAGTTCCAGGCCGTGGGTGCGGGCTATACCAGGATTGCCAAGGATGTGTACTGGGCAATCTGCGTGTCGGCGGTCAATAGCCTCATCGGTTCACTGATGGCTGTCGCTACGATAAGCCGATCAAAAGGGTCTTTGTGATGAGGCTCAAGATCCTTTACGGCAATCGCGTGTTCCGAGGTGATGGGCAGTTCGACGAAACCGCTTTCAAGGCAATATCCCCGGATTTCGTCCAGGTCTGCATCGAGTTTTCCAAGGCCGACCTTGATCGCCATTTCCCAGAAGGTTGCCGCGCTGACGTAAATCTCTACGGCATTCTCGATCAGTCGTCGGGCTTTGCTGGATAGCTTCGGGTCGTCAGTCAGTGCCCAGAGCAGAACATGGGTATCCAGCAGCACTCTCATGGATGGCTGCCCTCAAACGCATCCAGCAGGTCGCCTGGCAGGGGCGCATCAAAGTCCTCGGGGACAACGAGCTTTCCTTTCATCGCGCCAATTCGCTGACCTTTGGATTTCCCCACGGGAACGAGTTGTGCCATCGCACGTCCATGCTTGGCAATGGTGATAATTTTGCCGGCGGCGGCGTCATCCACCAGTTTTGACAGGTTATTCTTTGCTTCGCCCAAGGGTACGGTAATCATGAGGTGCTCCGCGTATTTTGGCCAAATATAGCCAAAACTGGGTGAGCTATCCAAGACGAGCCGACCGCTGGTTGCCGCCGCACGTTCAGCCCGCGACGGCTTTGGGTACATGAAAACCATGGCATCTCTCCAAAAAGACATCGCCAAAGTCTGCCCCAATGCACCCTGTCCAAAATAGAGTGGCCCGTTAAATCAGACCGAGCCTACTTTTACTACTCGGAAAATTCCTCAACCGCTCATCGATCCCAATACGGCACCGTCCCAAAACACTCCACAAAATAATCGATCACCGTGCGCACCTTCAGCGACAGCCTGCGGCTCCCCGGCCATAGCGCCGCGATCTGCTGCGGCTCCAGCGTGGTCGCCACTTCATATTCCGTCAGTACCGCTTGCAGGGTGCCAGCGCGCAGGCCTTCGCCGATCAGCCAGGACGGAAACACCACCAGGCCCAGGCCTTGTTCGGCGGCGTGGGTGAGGGTGTCGGCGTGGTTGCCGGTGATCGGGCCCTTGACGCTGTAGGGCGTCCAGTCGCCCTGGCCTTTGCGGAAGAACCAGCGTTGCTGGCCGGTGATGCCCTTGTAGGCCAGGCACTGGTGATGGAGCAGTTCCTCGGGGTGCTGGGGCGTGCCCTGGCGGGCCAGGTAGGCGGGGCTGGCGGCAAGGCGAAAACGCTGGGGGGCGAAGATGCGCGCCTGCATGCTGGAGTCGTTGAGTACGCCGATACGGAACAGCAGGTCGGTGCCGTCTTGCAGCGGGTCGACGTATGTATCGGTTTGCTGGATGTCCAGTTGCAGCTTCGGGTAGCGCCGGCATAACTCTCCCAGCCACGGTGACAGGTGACGCTGGCCGAACACCATCGGCGCGTTGATGCGCACCAGGCCGCTGGGTTCGCTTTCCTGTTCCTGCAGGGCCTGGCCGGCGGCTTCCAGCTGTTCGAGCATCAAGCGTGCGTGTCGCCCCAGCAGGCGCCCGGCCTCGGTGGGGCTCACCGCGCGGGTGTGGCGGTAGAGCAACTGCTGGCCGAGGGCCTGTTCCATCAGCTGGATCTGCCGGGAGATGGAGGAGGGCGCCAGGCCTTCGCGGCGAGCTACTTCGGAAAAGCTGCCGTGGTCCAGCACCGCGACAAACAGGCGCAGTGCCTTGAAACTCAATTCATTCAAGCCCTGCATCAGGCCTCCAGGTTGTGCGTATTGCGCAAAGGTGTTGTCGGCATGCTCCCATTTATCGCACAGGACGGCCACCGGATAATGCGCGTCATCCAATCCTTTGTTGACGTGCAGGTGATGTATGCAAGCAAGTTCCATCGAGGCTGTGGCGCAAGCCACGCCGAAGAAAAACCTTCTACGGCTGCTGTTGTTGCCGCTGGTGATCCTGGCCGGCATGGGCTTGTCGGTCGAGGCGGGATTGCTCGGGCCGCTGGGCGTGCAAGTGGGACACCTCTGGGCAACCTTGAGCATCTTCGGCGTCGGCTCGGCGATTCTGTTTTTGCTGCTGCTGTTCAGCGGCCCGCAAAAGGGCCCGGCGTTGTCCGAGTTGCCGCGCTGGCAACTGATCGGTGGGTTCCTGGGGCCGATGTATGTAGTGGTGCTGACCCTGGCTACGCCGCACATCGGTATTGCCATGACCATGATCGCGATTTTGTCCGGCCAGGTGGGCAAGAGCGTGCTGATCGACCATTTCGGCTGGTTCGGCACTGCACGCAAACGGGTCAATGGCGAGCGCTGGATAGCCCTGGCGTTGATTGTGGCGGCACTTGTTCTGATTGCACGAGGGTAAGGCGATGAATCTGATTCTGTTATTGGTGCTGGTGATTGCTGCCGGTGCGGTGCTGAGTGTGCAGGCTGCAATCAATGGTCGCCTCGGCCAGGCGGTGGGCGTGTTGCGCAGCAGTCTGCTGACGTTTGCGGTGGGCGCGCTGACCACCGCGCTGCTGATTTTCTTCTTCGAGCCGGCCCAGTCCGTGAGCTTGCTCGACGTACCCAAATGGCAATTGACCGGCGCCCTGTTCGGCGTGGTGTACATGATGGTGATGGTCGGGGCCGTGCCGGTGGTCGGTACTGCGGTGGCAACCGTGGCCGTGATCACCGGGCAATTGGGCATGGGCATGCTGATCGATAACTTCGGGTGGCTGGGCAACCCGGCCGTCGAACTGTCGAGCAGCCGCATCCTGGCGATGGTGTGCCTGGCTCTGGCCCTGGTGTTCATGTACCGCAGCAATACACGCACGGACTGATGGTTTGAACCATCGCCGACGCCTGGCAGTCACTGCTTAAGGTGCCGGCAACCGCCGCACCGGACGACCATGAAGAAGGAGTCTGGCCATGCCTGATCAAACCTGTGCCTGCCCGCATTGCAAGTGTGTGCTGGGCGTCGATGCGGTAATGAAGGACGGTAAGGGCTATTGCTGCCAGGGCTGTGCCGAGCACCATGCCCATGGCGAGCCTTGTGCGGCGGCGACGGGGTGCGAGTGCGCCAAGTCGGCTAAAGGCTGAATACGTTCGCAGGGAGCGTCAATAGCGCGCTCCCTGCGTATCGCTTACTGGGGTTCCAGCTCCAGGCGCAGGCTGTGGTCAGACAAGCGCCGGCTGTCTTTTACCACGCCGCTGGTTCGTCGACCTTCGAAGGCCAGCACCAGGGTCTGCGCATCATGCAAATCGTCCGGCAGCGGCTGGAAGACCTTCAGCACCAGCCAGCCGGGTTTGCGCTGCAAGCTGACCTGGCACTCGACATGCCTGGCCAGCGGCCCGAACAAGGTGTCGCGCGTGTAATCAATGCGCGCCTTGCCGTTGATTGAATCCATGGTTATCTCTCCCTGATCAAGCCTGGGCGCGCACATCCGAGCGGCGCCATTGCACGTTTTTTATGCCGAATTTCTCGGCCTGTTCCTGGCTGGTTTTCTTCACCCGCTCGCGGGCAAACCGGCCGATACGGCCCACGCCGGCGTCACAGCTTGCCCAATGCCAGGCCTCCAAGGTATCGAGCTTTTCCAGACGAATGATGAATGACTTGGCTTCGCCATGAAGGGTGTAGTCGATCACAAACAGTTTTGCGTTATTCATTGGCCCCTCAACCCTGGTGGTGTAAGCAAGTGATCGCCCTCGGCGGTAAAAATTCACTCGGATTGTCGGACGGTGGTCTTTACCATGGCGGCTGACTCCCGATAGATGTGCTCCCCATGGCCCTGGCTGCACCCCCCGACCTCAGTGATCACGCCGTCCCCGTGCAACCCTTGGCGCGCACCTACCCGCGTGGCCTGTACGTGGAGCCCCATCGCCACGACTGGGGCCAATTGCTCTATGCCATGAGCGGCGTGATGTGGGTCGAGACGCCTCGTGAAGCCCTGGTGGTGCCGCCCCAGCGCGCGGTCTGGCTGCCGCCGGGCGTGGAGCACGGCATTCGGGTGGTGTCGGATTTGCAGATGCGCAACATCTACTTGCGTCCGGCCCTGGCGGCGACATTGGACAGCCAGGTGCAGGTGATTGAAGTCGGTGGGCTGCTGCGTGAGTTGATCGTCACGCTGGTGGAACAGGGCGACAGCGGTGACGCGGGGTATTACGCCGCCTTGGTCGGCCTGGCCCTGCTGGAGTTGCAACGGGCGCGGCGCTCGCAGATTCGTATCGCCATGCCGGTGGAGGCTGACCGCCGGCTGATCAGCGCGTGCCAGGCGGTCATGGCGGCGCCGTCCCTGGAGATTCCTTTCGAGCAGCATGCCGAAGCGGCCGGTGCCAGCGTGCGCACCTTGGCGCGACTGTTCCAGTACCACCTGGGCATGGGCTTTGCCGAATGGCGCCGCCAGGTGCAATTGGCCACGGCGGTGGCCGAGCTGATCCAGGGCCAGTCGGTCAGTGCTGTCGCGCGTTCCCTGGGCTATTCGCCGAGCAGTTTCAGCGACATGTTCCGGCGTGAACTGGGGATGGCGCCTTCCCAGTACGTGAGTTGGCCGAAATCCTGAAGCCCTTGGCCGATGCTGCCGGGATGGGCTCCCTACACTAAGCCCATCAACCCAACAGGCGTCGCCCCCATGAGTTACCTGATCTCCCTTGGCATTGGCCTTTTTGTCGGCGTGATCTACGGCGCCCTGGACTTCCGCTCGCCCGCACCGCCCGCCATTGCGCTGGTAGGGCTGATGGGCATGCTGCTCGGCGAAAAACTCTGGCCCATGGGGCGGCAGTTGCTCAGCGGTTGGTGGTCCTGATTCCTTTTCTCCCTTCGATGGATACTGGCAATGAAAGCACTGCAATTTTCCGCCACTGGCGACCTCGGCGCCCTGAGCTTCGTCGACGTCGCCACGCCGGTACCGGCCGCCGATGAAGTGCTGGTACGGATCAAGGCGGCGGGCCTCAACCCCAGTGACGTGAAGAACGTACTCGGGCGTTTTCCCTACACCACCGTGCCGCGCATACCTGGCCGCGACTTCGCAGGCGTGGTGGTGCAAGGTCCGCAGGCGCTGGTGGGGCAGGAGGTCTGGGGCACCGGTCGCGACCTGGGCTTTTTCGCCGACGGTTCCCACGCCCAATACCTCACCGTGTCGGCCAAAGGCGTGGCGCATAAACCTGCCCACCTGAGTTTTGCCCAGGCCGCCAGCCTGGGTGTGCCCTACACCACGGCCTGGGATGCGCTGCAGCGCAGTGGCGTGGGCAAAGGCACGCGCTTGCTGGTGATCGGCGCCAATGGGGCGGTGGGCGGTGCGGCATTAGCCTTGGGAAGAGTCCTGGGTGCCCAGGTGTTGGCGGCGGTGCGCAAGGTTGACCAGGTCAAGGTATTACAGGCGCAAGGGTACGACGCGATTGCGTTGGGCAAGCCCGAAGCGCTGGGCGCGCAGGTGAATGCGGTGTTCAAGGGTGGCGCCGATGTGATCTTCGACACCACCGGTTTCTGGCTGCCGGCGGCCGTGGCAGGCCTGGCGCCGTTCGGTCGCATCGCGATCATTGCCGCGCCGGTGGACGGTCACGTACAACTGCCGGCCCTGGCCCTGTATCGCAAGGGCGGATCGGTGGTGGGGATCAATTCATTGCTCTACAACTGTGAGCAGTGCGCGGTGATGCTGGAGCAGTTCGGACGTTTTTTCGACGAGGGCTTGTTGCCGCTGCCCACCGGCCTGCGCGAGGTGGCGCTGGCCGATGGGGTGCAGTGCTATGGGGAGGTGAACCAAGGCAGTGCGGACAAAATCATCTTCCTGCCTTGACACTTTTCGGGCTGCACTAGGCTTCTGGAACGCCTTTTTCCCAGGCCGACCAGTTGTTGAGGATCGCCTGTACCAGCGGGTTCCCCGTGCGGTACAGGTTTTCCAGCGCTGGTACGAACCCGCCCTGGTCGGCGTATTTGAGCAGGTTGTCGACTTCGCTGTAGCCGGGGTATGGGCGGTCGAAGTCCGAACCGGCACGTACGACGGCCAGGCGCTGGATGTCCACCAACCCCTCGCGGCTGGCGCGCAGCAAGGCTTCGTACGTGGAGTTGTCTTCCTGTTGGGTGGTGCAGTACTCGCCTTTGTTATCCGTGAGCAACTTGGTCCACACCTCGGCGCGTTCGCTCAGGCGCGTACCGGAGAACCAGGTATTGCCCGCCAGGGTGTCGCAGCGGGTGACTTGCGGCGGCTGGTTGGCGGGGGCGGCGGGGTAGTGTTTGCGCCAGGCGGCGGACTCTTTGCTTTCCGTAAGTTCGACTGTGTGTGACAGGGCGAACGCCTTGGCCTGCAGCTTGGGGTTCAGCTCAAACACTTCGGTCTTGTAGTCCAGCGGCGGCTTTTCGTTGGGCCCCTTGGTGTTGATGCCAAGGTAGCCGGTCGGCCAATCCTTGGGCGCATCCCGCGAATCCAGCTCCCACTGGGTGCCGAACTCCACCAGGTAGTGGGCCCAGGCGGCAGTGCCGATGGTGCCGTGTTTCGGGCTGATCCCGGCAATCCCGGCGATCAGGAAATAGCTCTGGCGCAGGTCGAACTTGGGCGACAACGCCAGGGCCAGGGTGGACGCGGCGGCGTTGGTCTGGCCCATGCCGGTCACCAGCAGGCACACGTGCCGGGTGTTGCAACGGATCACTGGGTATTCGGCAGACAGGCCGGGCACGCGCACTTCCTGCTTGAGTTCCAGGCGGTCGATCCAGGTTTGCGCCTCGGGGGCGAACATGGTGATCAGCATCACCTTGGGCTTGATGGGGGCAGCAGAATCAGCCAGCACCACATGGGGCAGCAGCGCCAGGCCGACGGCCATGGAGAGACGGGTAAACGTATTCATCTAATACTCCTTGATCAGAATTGGTAGCCCACGCCGGCGTAATAACCCCAGCCGTCGGAGCGGGCGCGGAAGTTACCCTCGCCGAAGTTCAACTCACTGCCGTCTTCCCAGTTGCCGCCGTTATGAAAGTAACGACCGACCAGGGTGAAGCGCAGGTGGGTGAAGGAATACAGCAGCACGTTGGTCGCCACCAGGGCGTTGGCGGTGCGCGCCGGGTTGTCCTTGTGCAGGTCCGAGCCGAAATCGTAGTTGGTGAAACCGATATAGGTCAGCGACGCACCGTTATCGAACTTGCCGATGGGCACGATGTATTTCATCTGCGCGCGGTAGCCGTCCCAGGAATACTCATTGCTGGCGCCGTAGTTTTCCCACTGGTAACGCCCGTAGAAGTTCGCCGACAAATTGACTCGCGAGTGGGTGTCGATGTCCGTACCGAGGCCGCTGTACAGGGTGTTGGCACGGTTGGCTTTGTTGCTGCCGTGGTCGTAGATCCAGTCGAACGCCACATACCATTCCTTGAACGGGCCGATGGCCAGGCTGCGTCCGGCCAGGTAGTCGATGGAGATACGCGGCTCGTGCTCCATGAACACCGGCGAGCCATGGTCCCACGCGCCTTTGTCGTTACTGTTGCCGATACCGAGGATCTTTGGCACGTCGATGTAGCCGTACAACTCGAAGGGCCCCTTGCGGCCGAAGTACTCGTATTCCAGGTAGACATCATCCTGGGGCTTGGGGCCGAAGCTGATGTCTTTACTGCCGATCAGTGTCAGATCCTGGTTGAACCATTCCGACAGATAGACACCTTTTTTCGCCGGGCTGGCCTCAGGGCTCAGGGTTTCGCCCTGTGCTGAGTCATCCACGGGTTTTTCCTGCGCCAAAATGGGTGCGCTGAGTACTCCCGTTACGGCGGCCAGTAGCAAGGAAACACCAAAGCAGGCACGGGGCCTTGAGGTGGGGTGCATTGAAAGTCCCTATTCGTACGCGGTTTGAACCCGATTCTTCGGGTCGTGGTGAACTTGGTTGCCAAGTTCGTACCGCAAACGGTTGCACAGGCTGTACCAACTTTGCTTAATGGATTGAATGCCATGGAAAAAAGCAGAATTACTCGACCTTTTGATCAGAAATGACTGGGTGTCATTTTCTCGAAGGGGTTGAACAGGTGTATCGGCGGTTCGCGGCGATATTCACTGGGCGTCTGGTGCATCTCGATCCGGAAGTGCCGGTTGAAGTTGGACAGGTTGGCGTAGCCCACTTCAAAACAAATATCCGCCACCGACATCTCGCTTTGCAGCAGTAACCGACAGGCGCGTTGCACGCGGAATTTGCGCATCAGGTCGATAAACCCATGTCCGGTGTTGCGCTTGAAGAAACGTGAGAAGCCCGGTTCGCTCATGTCCAACTGTTGGGCGATGACCGAGAGGCGCACGTCGCCGGTGAGTTCGCGCATCAGGTAGTCGAAGGCCTTGTTGATGCGCTCGGCGCTGCGGGCGTCCAGGGTCGGGGCGTAACAGGGGCTGGCCAGGGCCTTTACTTGCTGGGCCGGGGCGTTTTTCAGGCCGTCGAGCAGTTGCAGGAACAGGGTCAGCCGTTGCAGGCCGTGGGCGTTGCCGATGGCCTCCATCAAGCGTGCGGCCTGCACTGCGGTGTCGCCGCTGAACTCCAGGCCACGTCGGGCTTGTTCGAACAACGGTTGCAGGTCGCCGAGTTCCGGCAGGGTCTTGCGCAGGGCGAGCAGGGCGGCGCCGTCGAATTGCAGCACCACGTCGCGCCCGCTCAAGTGTTCGCCGGGGGCCAGTTCGCCGATCCAGTCGTGGGGCAGGTCCGGGCCGATCAGCGCCACATGCCCGGCGTCGAACGCACCGATATAATCGCCCGCCACCAACTTGCCGCTGCCTTGGCGGATCAGGTGGATTTCAAATTCGGGATGGTGATTCCAGCGTGCCAGATCGTAGGGGTAGTCATGTTCGAACCAGCGAAAGCAGTGCTGCGGCTCGGGCAGGATCACCTCAAGCTCGGCGGGGCGATGTTCGAACAGCTTGGCGCGGCTGACGGGCATGGTGCTGCCTCTTCTATGGGTGCAGTCGCCTCAAAATACGCGGGTGGCACTACCTGCGCTACCCCCGGTTTCGCCCGGCACTGATACTTTTTTGCGCCCTATTCAGCGGTTAAAAAAGTATCAGCCAGGCATGCGTCAGGCGTTTGTGAGGGCCTGGCCCAAGCTGCTGTAATCGGCCCTCAACAACAAAAACAACAGGTGGAAACCGCTATGTCCAAGATTCCGCAAGCGTTGTTCCTGCTTTCCGGCCTGGCCTTGGCCATGCCGAGCCAGGCTGCCGATACCGTGACCATCGCCACGGTCAATAACAGCGACATGATCCGCATGCAGCGCCTCTCCAAGGTGTTCGAGCAGCAGCACCCGGACATCCGGCTCAACTGGGTGGTGCTGGAAGAAAACGTGCTGCGCCAGCGCCTCACCACCGATATCGCCACCCAGGGCGGCCAGTTCGATGTGCTCACCATCGGCACCTACGAAACCCCGCTGTGGGGCGCCAAGCACTGGCTGGAACCGCTGACCCAATTGCCGGCCGATTACGACGCCGACGATATCTTCCCCTCGGTCCGCCAGGGCCTGTCGGTCAACGGCACCTTGTATGCCTTGCCGCTCTACGGTGAAAGCACAGTCACCTACTACCGCACCGACCTGTTCAAGCAGGCAGGCCTGAGCATGCCCACGCACCCGACCTGGACCCAGCTCGGTGACTTCGCCGCCCAGCTCACCGCCAAGGACAAAGGCCAATACGGCATGTGCCTGCGCGGCAAGGCCGGTTGGGGCGAGAACATTGCGCTGCTGAGTACCATGGCCAACGCCTTCGGTGCGCGCTGGTTCGATGAGCAGTGGAAGCCGGAATTGACCAGCCCCGAGTGGACCGCCGCCGCCAACTTCTACGTCAACACCCTCAAGCAATACGGCCCGCCCGGCGTGTCCAGCAACGGCTTCAACGAAACCCTGGCGCTGTTCAACAGCGGCAAGTGCGCGATCTGGGTCGATGCCAGCGTCGCCGGCTCCTTCACCACCGACAAGAGCCAGAGCAAAGTCGCCGACAGCGTAGGCTTCGCCGCAGCCCCCACCGAAGTCACCGACAAAGGCTCCTCCTGGCTGTACGCCTGGTCGCTGGCCATCCCGGCCACGTCCAAGCACAAGGACGCCGCCAAGGCCTTTATCGCCTGGGCCACGTCCAAGGACTACATCCAGCTGGTCGCCGATAAAGAAGGCATCACCAACGCACCGCCTGGCACCCGCCAGTCCACCTACAACGCGGCGTACCTCCAGGCCGCACCGTTTGCCCAGGTGACCCTGGAGATGATGCGGCACGCCGACCCCGCGCACCCGTCGGCCAAACCCGTGCCGTACGTGGGCATCCAGTACGTGACCATTCCCGAGTTCCAGGCCATCGGCACGTCCGTCGGCAAGCTGTTCTCGGCGGCGCTGACGGGGGGCATGGCGGTCGAGCAGGCGTTGCTCCAGGCGCAGTCCACCACCGAGCGCGAAATGAAACGCGCCGGCTATCCCAAATAATGTTCAAAGGACAGATGCCTTATGAAACGACTCGAAGGTAAGAGCGCGCTGATCACCGGATCGGCGCGCGGGATTGGCCGCGCGTTTGCCCAGGCCTATATCCATGAAGGCGCGACCGTCGCCATCGCCGACATCAACCTGCAACGGGCCCAGGCCACCGCCGCCGAGCTTGGCCCACAGGCCTACGCGGTGGCGATGGACGTCACCGACCAGGCCTCCATCGACAGCGCGATTGCCGCCGTGGTCGCCCAGGCCGGCAAGCTCGACATCCTGGTCAACAACGCGGCGCTGTTCGACCTGGCGCCCATCGTCGACATCACCCGCGACAGCTTTGATCGGCTGTTCTCGATTAACGTCGCCGGCACGCTGTTCACCCTGCAAGCCGCCGCCCGGCAGATGATCCGCCAGGGCCATGGCGGCAAGATCATCAACATGGCCAGCCAGGCCGGGCGACGTGGCGAGCCGTTGGTGGCTATCTACTGCGCGACCAAGGCGGCAGTGATCAGCCTCACGCAATCGGCGGGGCTCAACCTGATCAAGCAGGGCATCAACGTCAACGCCATCGCCCCGGGTGTGGTGGATGGCGAGCATTGGGACGGGGTGGATGCGCTGTTCGCCAGGCATGAAGGGCTGGCACCTGGCGAGAAGAAGCGGCGGGTAGGGGCCGAGGTGCCGTTTGGGCGGATGGGGACGGCCGAGGATTTGACCGGGATGGCGATCTTCCTGGCGTCCAAAGAGGCTGACTACGTAGTGGCGCAAACCTATAACGTGGATGGCGGTAATTGGATGAACTAAGCCATACACCGCTCAAAATGTGGGAGGGGGCTTGCCCCCGATGGCGGTGGATCAGTCACTCTATTTGCTGACTGTCACACCGCTATCGGGAGCAAGCCCCCTCCCACATTTGAAGGTCATCGTTCTTGAAAAGGGTGCCTAATCGGCAAAACTGCGATCAAAGAAGTAAACCGCCCCAGGCCTCAGGTTCTCCACCGTCGCCTGGGGCCTGCCGCCTTCACCCTGCTTCTTGCGCCCCGTCTCGCGCAAATATCCCGCCTCCGTCAGCTTCAACAGGCGCTGGCGAATACTGGTCTTGAGCACCGGCCGCTCCAGCACCAGGGAAAAGATCGTGGTCGCCTCCGGCGCGCTGAATTCATTGCCCAGGAACATCAGCGGCAAGTTGCTGTACAGCGACTTGGAAAACAGCCGTTCCTGCACGGCCGCGACGATGCTGTTGTGATCGAACGGCAACTTGATGCTGCCATCAGCCACCGCCTTCAGCGCGAACCAGCCTTGATGCTCACTCGGCGCCACCTCATCCGCGACGATCGCCAGGTAGTACGTGGACGAGGACCAGCAACGCGGATCGCGAAACGCATCGCCTACCGTGCCCACTTGCTCGCTCCAGGCCAGCTCCAGGCCGACCTTGCTGCTGGCGCGCAAGCGTTCCACCGCATCCTGGAGGCTCAGATCTTGCACGTCGCCATTCACCACCACCCCCGGCAACGCCCAATGCCCGGTGAAGGGCTCGGCTTCGCGCTTGTTCAGCAACAACTGGAGTTCCCCGGCGGCGCGGCAGTAGCACAGCACGCACAGGTCGACGGTATGGAGGTAGGGGCTAAGGGGCATGTGACGTCCTTCTGAACAGCGGTGGGGCACAGTCTAACGGATCGAACAGATATGTCATGTACCTGCGTCAGGATAGATAAAAAAATGTTTCTTGCAATGAAAGTACATGACGTGTACTTTTGTTTCCAGGCCTCAGGAGAACCGCCATGACCCTTGCGAAAACTGCCATTGCTTCATTCGACGTCGATGCCCAGAAGAGCTTCACGCCGTTGTGCCCCAACGAGTTGCCGGTGGCCGGCGGTGACCGGATCGGTGCCGAACTCAACTACATGGCCAGCCTCGCCGGCTACCGCGTCGGCAGCAAGGACGCCCACACCCCCCATGCACCCTGGGTGGTCACGCAGCACAGCGAGATGCTCCAGCCCACCGGCCTGGTACACGCCGATGTGACCTGGGTCAGCCACTGCGTGCCGGGCACCGAAGGCTTTACCTTGCTCGACGAGTTGCCCACGCCCTATGACTACGACTACTTCATCTGGAAGGGCGTCGAACCCGACCTGCACCCCTATGGCGCCTGCTACCACGACCTGCACGACAAACTCTCCACCGGCGTGATCGAGTACCTCAGGGCCCAGGGCGTAAGCCGCGTGATCGTCGGCGGCCTGGCCCTGGACTACTGCGTCAAGACTACCGCCTTGCAACTGCTCAAGGCCGGCCTGGAGGTGGTCCTGCACCTGCCGGCGTGCCGGGGGATCAGCGAGGAGGGCGGTGTACAGGCTATCAATGAGTTGCTCAAGGCCGGTGCCGTCATCAGCAGCACCCGCGAAGAACTGGCCGCGATGGCCACGCGTTAAGGAGATACACCATGGAAAGTGCCTACGACTACGAAGCCCCGGTGATCCAGGGCTTGCTCGACACCGACTACTACACCTTCACCATGATGCAGGCGGTGTTGCACCAGCACCCGAATGTCGATGTGGAATACAACTTCATCGTGCGCGCCAAGGAAAAGCTCGGCCACCTGATCCCCGAGTTGCGCGCCGAGCTTGAAAAAATGGCCGGCCTGCAGATGCGCGAGGGCGAGTTGCGCTTTCTGTTCAACCCACGCTTTCGCGAATACCTGACCCCCGACTACGAACGCTTCCTCGGCCTGTTCCGCTTCAACCTGCGCTATATCCACGTCAGCGAAGTCGACGGCCAACTGAACATCCGTGTGGTCGGGCCGATGCTGCACTGCATCATGTTCGAACAACCGCTACTGGCGCTGGTCAGCGAACTGCGCAACCGCGCCAAATACCCCGACGTGACCCTGGAAGACGTCACCCGCAAGCTCTACCAGAAGTTCGACTGGCTGGAGAAAAACCTCAGCCGCGACGAGTTGGCCGACCTGCGCGTCTCCGATTTTTCCACGCGCCGGCGCCTGTCGTTCAAGGCCCAGCGCGAAGTAGTGGACATCATGCGCCGCGACTTCCCCGGCCAGTTCGTCGGCACCAGCAATGCGCACCTGGCCTACGAATTCGACCTGCCACTGATCGGCACCATGGCTCACCAGTGGATGATGGTGCACCAGCAACTGGGGCGGTTGCGCGAAAGCCAGAACGCCGGCCTGGAAAACTGGGTGCGTGAATACCGCGGCCGCCTGGGTATTGCCCTGACCGACACCATCAGCACCGACTTTTTCCTCAAGGATTTCGACCTGTATTTCGCCAAGCTCTACGACGGCCTGCGCCAGGACTCCGGTGACCCTATCGCCTGGGCCGACAAGGTGCTGGCCCGCTACAAACAGCTGGGCATCGACCCGATGACCAAGGACCTGATGTTCTCCGACGGCCTGAACTTCGAAAAATGCCTGCCGATCCTGCGGCACGTGCGTGGCAAGGCCAAGTTCGGTTTCGGCATGGGCACCAGCCTGGCTTGCGATGTGGAAGGCGTCGAGCCGCTGAGCATCGTCATGAAACTGGTGCGCGTGCACGGCGAACCGGTGGTGAAGTTCTCCGATGACCCGGTGAAGAACGTCTGCGAAGACCCCTCGTTTTTGCAGTACGCGGCGAAGGTATTCAATGTCGGCAACGTGGAGGTGTGACATGCAGGAACGTATCGCGCAGGAACTCAATATCGATCGCACATTGGTGAAGGGCGGTGAAGCCCAGGAAATCCAACGGCGCCTCGACTTCATCAAGACCACCTTGCGCCAGTCAGGCTGCAAGGCCCTGGTGCTGGGCATCAGCGGCGGCGTCGATTCCCTCACCGCCGGCCGCCTGTGCCAGCTCGCGGTGGAGCAATTGCGCACCGAGGGCTACGCCGCGCGCTTTATCGCCATGCGCCTGCCTTACAAGACCCAGGCCGATGAACGCGACGCCCAGGCCTCGCTGGATTTCATCACCCCGGACCATATCGACACCCTGAACATCGCCGCCAGCGTCGATGGCTTGATGGCCAGCCTCGGCGCCCCCGAAGCCAGTGCCTCGCAGGTGGATTTCATCAAGGGCAACGTCAAGGCCCGCACCCGCATGATCGCCCAGTACGCCGTGGCCAACCTGCACAACGGCCTGGTGGTCGGCACCGACCATGGCGCCGAAGCATTGATGGGCTTCTTCACCAAATTCGGCGACGGCGCCTGCGACCTGGCGCCACTGTCGGGCTTGACCAAGACCCAGGTGCGCCTGCTCGCCAGTGCCCTCGGCGCACCGGCGAACCTGGTGCACAAGCAACCCACGGCCGACCTCGAAGAGCTCGCACCGGGCAAGCTGGATGAGCATGCCTATGGCTGCACGTATGAGGAGATCGATGCGTACCTGATGGGTGAGCCGGTGAGTGAGCGGGTGAGGGACATCGTGGAACGCGCCTACCTGAAGACCGCCCACAAACGCGCGCAACCCATCGTCCCATGATCGTTTCTATGCTCAACGCTCAATCGACCGACTCCACCGCGCATTCCACTCCGGCCGCGCCTGGTTCACCTGGTCCCAATCAATCGAAATCGCCGTCTGCAAATACCCCTGCATCGCTTCCACCCGTGCACGGGTCTTGTCGGTGGTCGGTGTGGTTGGGTTCGACGGGATCTGGTCGCCTTCTTCCAGTGCCGGGGCCTGGGCCTCGGCGGTCAGCAGGAAGGCGGCGAGTTTCTGCGCCAGTTCCGGCTGGTCATTGCGCGCAATCACGCATTCGGCGACGTTGAGCACCACCGCGCCTTCCTTGGGCTGTGCATATTCCATCGGCACGCCGAGCAGTTTCTGGGTGGCGACCTGGGTTGGGGTGAGGGGGAAGATCGCGGCTTCGTCGGTCTGCACCATCTCGGAGATCTTCGCCGAGCTGGCGATGTATTCCAGCACGTTGGGGCCGACGGTTTTTGGCCAGGCCTTGAAGCCGGGCTCCACGTTGGTTTCGTCGCCGCCCAGCAGGCGGTTGAACATCAGGAAACCGTGCAGGCCGAAGGTGGAGGAGGCCAGGGATTGGAACACCACTTTTTCCTTGAAGCGTGGGTCGGCCAGGTCCATCCATGAGGTCGGCGCGGCCCAGCCTTTTTCCTTGAACATGCGGGCGTTGTAGCCCAGGCCGGTGACGCCCAGGGTCACGGCCACGGCTTGGTCCTTGATCTTCGCCTTGTCCGGGATCTGCGCCAGGGTCGGGCTTGGCGCCAGTTTGTCGCATAGGCCCATGGAGATGGCGCGGTACATGATGCCGTCGTCGAGGAACATCACATGCATCTGTGGGTTGTCTTTGTTGGCCTGGACCTTGGCGAGGATGTCCGACGAGGTGCCGGGGACGATCACCACCTTGACGTTATTGGCCTTCTCGAACGCGGGCAACACCTTGTCGGCGTACACCCGTTCCATGGTGCCGCCGTTCATGCCCAGGTACAGCGTCGGTGCAGCGTGGGCGGTGGAGGCGAGCAACGTGAGGGACAAGCAGGACAGCGCGATACGTGGGTTCATGGATGTTTTTCCTCTCAGGCTTGGAAACGACGGATGGAAAACGCTTCGATGGGTTGGCGGCTGGCCCCGTTGCAGACGATCTCTGCCAAGGCTTCACCGACCGCAGGACCGAGCTGGAACCCGGCGCCGGCAAAGCCGAAACCGTGGAGCAAGCCCGGTTGGGTGCTGCTGGGGCCGATCACCGGTTCATGATCGGGTAGATAACCTTCGGTGCCGCTCCAGGTGCGAATCGCCTGGGCACCCTGGAGGAACGGGTACAGCTCGCCGGCATTGCGCAGGATCTCCAGCACCGCCGCTTGCCCCGGACGCGCCTGTTTAGGCCCGAGGGCAAAGCCGCGACCGCCGCCGAGTATGCAATTGCCCCGGGCCACCTGCCGCGCATAAATCCCGCCGCCTTCAACACCGGTGCTGACGTTCATTACCACCGGCAGCGGTTCGGTGACCAACATGGCCGGGTGCGCCGACATGATCGGCACTGGCTCGCCAAATTGCGCGGCCAGGGTGCCGGCCCAGGCGCCGGTGCAGTTCAATAACCAGGGGGCCTGCAGGTGCAGGCCGTTGGCGCAGTGCACGTGGAAATGACGGCTGTCATGTTCGATCCGCACCACGTCGGCCTGCTCGTATACCGATGCGCCAAGGCGTTGCGCGGCGCGGGCGAAGGCAGGCGATACCAGGCGCGGGTTGGCGTGGCCGTCTTCGGGGCACAGTGAGGCGCCCACCGCGATATCGCCGACCCAGGGGAAACGTGCGCGCAGTTCGGCGTGATCGAGCAACTGCAAGCCCAGGCCAAAGCCTCGGGTGTGCTCGGCATACGCCTGCAACGCGGCGAAATCCCCATGGCTGCGCGCCAGTTTCAAATGGCCGGAACGCACGTATTCGCCATCGATACCGATCAACCTCGGCAAGTCGGCCCACAGCTGATGGGCGCGCTGCGACAACGGCAACTGATGCAACGGCCGACCCTGGCGCCTGACGCCGCCGTAGTTCACCCCGCTGGAATGCGAGCCACAAAAGTCGCGCTCCACCAGGGCCACGCGCTGGCCTTTCTGCGCCAGCATCAAGGCCGCTGAAGCACCGACGATCCCGCCGCCCAACACGATGACATCGATCATGGCAGCACCTCCACGCCAAACGGCAGCGGCTTGATCGGTGCCTGGCCACGCAAGCGGCCGACGTTTTCAATCCCGCGACCACTGCGCTCGGCGACTATTTCCGCCGCCGCCAGCCCGCACATGCGGCCCTGGCAGCGGCCCATGCCGACCCGGCAATGGGCCTTGACCCGGTTGATCTCCCAGTGACCCTCATCCACCACGGCGCGTATATCGCCGACACTGACTTCTTCACAGCGGCACACAATCAATTCATCCGGTGCCTGCGTCGCCCAGTCTTCGGGGAAGGGGAACGCCGTTTCCAAACCCTGGCGAAAGCGCTGGATGCCTGCCAGTTGCTGCTCCAGCACAGCGGGGCGGCGATGATCGATGGCCACGCCCGCATCTTCCAGCACCGCCAGCGCCGCCCGCTCGCCGGCCATCTGTGCGGCATCCGCGCCCATGATCCCGGCGCCGTCGCCTGCCAGGTACACGCCTTCGCGGCTGCTGCGCCCAGCACTGTCCCGTCGCGGCAACCAGGCACGGTTCAAGGCATTCCATTCAAATTCACAGCCGAGCAGATCCGCCAGCTGGGTTTCGCTGCGCAGGGCATGGGCGAAGGCCACGGCGTCACAGGCCAGCCCCTGCGTATCCCAACGAATACCGTTGACCCGTTGCTCACCGTCGATCTGCTGCAGCGTCGCGCCCTGATGCACCGGCACCCCATGGGCGCTCAGCCAGGCGCGGTAATACATGCCCTTGGCCAAGGTCGCCGGTTGCCCGAGCAGCGCCGGCAACGCGCGGCACTGTGCACTGAACGGCGCGCTGTCGAGCACCGCCACCACCTTGGCCCCGGCCTTCGCGTATTGATAGGCCACCAGGTACAGCAACGGCCCGCTGCCACAAAACGCAACGCGCTCGCCGATGGCGCAGCCCTGATACTTCAAGGCGATCTGCGCCGCGCCCAGGCTGTAGACGCCGGGCAGGGTCCAACCCGGCACCGGCAGGATGCGGTCGGTGGCGCCGGTGGCGACGATAATCCGCGAATACTCGACGCGTTCGGCACGGCCGTTATTGAGCATATCCAGACGATCATCCTCGGCATTCCACACCAGGGTTTCCGGCCGGTAGTCGATCAACGGCGCCAACTCGTCCAGGGTGCGGTGGACGGCTTCAGCCTTGCTCGCCTCAAAACCGTATACCTGCTTGGCCGTACGCTGGAATCCCAGGGGTTGACGCCGATAGATCTGCCCACCACCGCGCAGGCTCTCATCCACCAGGCACGCCTGGATGCCGTGGTCGAGCAGGGTGCGCGCCGCGCTGATTCCCGCTGGACCGGCGCCCACGATCACGACCGGCTTCATGCTTGGCGCCCCGGTTCGCGGCTGATCGCCAGGCCTTCTTCGAGCAGCGTCGAACAGGCGCGCACACGGCGCCCATCCGCCAGCCGCACCCAGCAATCCTGGCAGGCGCCCATCAGGCAGAAACCGGCGCGGCGCTCGGCGCTGAAATCGCTGCCGCGCAGGTGCTCGGCGCAGGTCAGTACGGCGGTCAGCAGGGTGTCGCCGAGCAAGCCGGTGGCCGCTTGCCCGTCGAGGGTGAAGGCCAGGGCAGGGCGCTCGGTTTCGGCTAATCGTTTGAACAAGGCCATCAATGTTTCCCCACCAGCACGCGGTCCAGGCCGTAGACGCGGTCGAGCAGAATCATGGTCGCCGCCGTCAGCGCGATCACCAGCGCCGACACCGCCGCCATCATCGGATCGATGGACTCGGTGGCGTACACATACATGCGCACCGGTAGGGTTTGGGTGGCTGGCGAGCTGACAAAGATCGACAGCGTCACTTCGTCGAAACTGTTGATGAACGCCAGCAACCAGCCCCCGGCCACGCCGGGCAGAATCATCGGCAGGGTGATCTGGCGAAACAGCGTAAAACGCCCGGCGCCGAGGGATTCGGCAGCCTGCTCGGCGCTGCGATCAATGCCGATGGCCGCCGCCAATACCAGGCGCAGCACATACGGCGTGATGATCACCACATGCGCGAGCATCAACCAGGTAAAACTGCCGTTGACCCCCATCAGTGCAAACAGGCGCAGCATTGCCACCCCCAGCACCAGGTGCGGGATGATGATCGGCGACAGGAACAGCGCGCTGAAAAAGTTGCGGCCGAGGAACTGATAGCGACTGATCGCCAACGCCGCCGGCACCGCAATCAGCGTCGCCAGCGTGGCGGCGGTAAACGCCAGGACCAGGCTGTTGTAGAACGCCTGGATAAAATCGGCGCGCTCGAACACCGCGCGAAACCAGCGCAACGAGAAGCCCGAGGTGGGCAGGCTCAAGGTGTTCTCTGGCGTGAACGCCACCAGGCACACCACCACCAGCGGCGCCATCATGAACAGCACCACCAAACTGTGGAAACCAAGGGCCAAAGGACCGTTTCTGGACATGCGCTTAAACCCCCAGGGATTTTTTGTAGCGGCTTTCGAGCATGCGGTTCCAGCTCAGCATGATCAGCAGGTTGACCAACAGCAGCACCACCGCGATGGTCGCCCCCATGGGCCAGTTGAGTTCCGAGAGGTATTGGTCGTACACCACGGTGGCGACCATTTTCAGGCGCCGCCCGCCCAGCAGGCCGGGGATCGCAAACGAGCTGGCGGCCAGGCCGAACACGATCAGGGTGCCGGACAACACCCCCGGCATGACCTGGGGCAACACGATTTTTCGCATCACCGTGGCCTGGCTCGCCCCCAGCGACAAGGCTGCCTGTTCGGCCGATGGGTCAAGCTTTTGCAGGGAGGTCCACACCGGAATGATCATGAACGGCAGCATCACATGCACCAGCGCGATAATCACTGCGAACGGGGTGTACAGCAGCTTCACCGGGCGCCCGCCGAGTGCCTGGATCACCTGGTTCACCAGGCCGTCGGCGCCGAGCAGCAGGCTCCAGCCGAAGGCGCGCACCACCACCGAAATCAGCAGCGGCGTGAGGATCAGGATCAGGAAGATAGAGCGCCACGGCGTGCCCATGCGGCTGAGGATGTAGGCCTCAGGCACGCCGATCACCACGCACAGCAGGGTCACCAGCGCGCTGATCCAGAAGGTGCGCCAGAAGATCTCGTAAAAGTATGAGTCGCTGAACAACGCCAGGTAATGGGCCAGAGTCCACTCATCTCCCTTTATGCCCACCTGGTAGTCGAACACGTTGAACGACAGCACCAGGGTCAGGCCCAGCGGCAGGAGCAACAGGCCGGCAAACAGCAGCAGTGCCGGCAGCGAGAGCCAGTAACCCCGGCTCATGGGTGCACCTCATCCGCTGCCAGCACCCGCAGCAGCCCGGCTTGCCAGTCCAGGCCGACCGCTGTGCCGTTGCCCATTGGTGCGCTGCCATCGTTGCTGCGCACCACGGTGATTTCGCCGAGAGGGGTGTGGACGCGGTACAGCCATTGGCTGCCGAAGAAGTAGCGGTCGAGCACTGTGCCTTGCAGGCGACCCGAACCTGCGTCTACCAGGCTGATTTTTTCCGGGCGCAGGCTCAGCGTCAGCTCGCCGTGGCCGCTTTCGTGGCGGACTTGCGGCGTGCCCAGTTGGTCGTAGTCGCCCGGCAGCAGGTTGGCCTTGCCGACGAAGTCCGAGATAAAACGGGTGCGCGGATGTTCGTAGAGCGTGTACGGCGCATCGATCTGGGTCACGCGCCCGGCCTGCATCACCACCACACGGTCGCTGATGGACAGTGCTTCGGCCTGGTCGTGGGTGACCATCAAGGTGGTGATGCCCACGGCGCACTGGATGCGGCGGATCTCGAACTGCATCTCTTCGCGCAGGTTGGCGTCCAGGTTCGACAGCGGTTCATCCAGCAGCAGTACCGGCGGTTCGATCACCAAGGCGCGAGCCAGGGCCACGCGCTGGCGTTGGCCACCGGACAACTCCCGTGGGTAGCGCTCTGCGTGGGGGGCAAGTCGCACCAGGTCGAGCACGGTCTTGACCTTGGCGGCGATCTCCACGGCCGGCACTTTGCGCATCTTCAGGCCGAAGGCGACGTTGTCGCGCACGCTCATGTGCGGGAACAGTGCATAGCTTTGGAACACCACGCCCAGGCCACGGCTGGCGGGCTTGGCGTGGGTGATGTCGCGGCCGTCGAGCAGGATTTGCCCGCCGCTCACGTCGACGAAGCCGGCGATCATTTGCAGGGTGGTGGTCTTGCCGCAGCCCGAGGGGCCGAGCAGGGAAACGAACTCGCCTTTTTCCACCGCAAGGTCGGTGGCGACCACCGCGTCGACGGCGCCGTAGCGTTTGCTCAAGGCGTTGAGTTGGAGAAATGCCATGTCTGCGTTCCACCTTTTTGAGTCGCGTCGAAACGCGCTTTTTTGTTTTGGGCAGATGCGAAAAGGGTATTGCGGGTGCGTTGGCGCTCGATCTGGGTCGGCTGCCGTTAGTTGTTCATTTCGCCCCTGTGGACGCAGATTAGGACGAAGACTAGGATGGGCGGAAGATAGAATTTCACTGGGCGGACTACTATTTTCAGTTTTATTCATTCATCAGAATTAGAAGTGAGATTGAGTGTTATGGATTCCACTGAGCGGAATGAAACCCATAAGGAAGTCGGCGCTGGCGGGGTGTCTCGGCTGTTTGCGCTGCTGCGGGCCTTGGGTGAAGTGCCCGAGGGCGGCGAGCGCGTGACCCAGCTCGCGCAACAGGTCGGTTTGTCCCAGCCGACCACCCACCGCCTCCTGCGCAGCCTCATGGATGAAGGCATGGTCGAGCAGGACGCGCGCAGCAAACGCTACCGCCTGAGCCTGGAGTTCTTCGCCCTGGCGGCCAACGCGGGCAAGACCGGCAACCTGCGCGACCTGGTGCGGCCAAGCCTGTTGCGCCTGAGCGCTTCACTGGGGGATTCGTTGTTCCTGCTGGCGCGCAGCGGCTTCGATGCGATCTGCCTGGATCGCAGCGAAGGCCCGTACCCGATCCGCACCTTCACCGGCGATATCGGCGGCCGCGTCGCGCTGGGCGTGGGGCAGGGCAGCCTGGCGATCCTGGCGTTTTTGCCGGAGGAAGAGCGCGAGACGGTGATCCGCTACAACCTGCCACGGCTCAAGGACTTTCACCTGTACGACGAAGTGCTGCTGCGCTCGGAGGTCGAGAACGTACGCAGCCTGGGCTACGCGGCGCGCAATACCGGGGTGCTGGAAGGCATGGCGGGGTTGGCGGTGCCGATCCTCAATCGCGATGGGCATGCAGTGGCGGCGTTGAGTGTGGCGACCATCAGTGATCGATTGGGGCCAAGCCGGTTGCCGATGGTGGTGGAGTTGCTCAAGCGCGAAGCGACGGCGATCGGGCCGCGCATCAATCCATTTGACCCGACCTTGCGCCGGCCTTCGATGGCTTTTGGCGATTGACCTGGGCGGCGTTGAACCAGAAGGCGATGCCTACTTGGTCGTGAGGGTTTTTCTCTAAGTGGTACGGGGCTTGGTCTGAACATGGAAATATCATGTTCGTGCAGTCGATTGTCCTTTTATCCCGGATCATGGGAACCGTTAAGTTGCAGGCCGCCACACATGGAGCGTTGATCCAGGGCGGGGGTGTCCTGGGCTGGCAGTGAAGGATTCCATTACCGAGGTACTACTATGAGTATGAGCACGTTTTGTCCGCCTGCGCAAAATTGCATGAAAAATGAACCTGCCTTTTCCCCTATGTCAGTCAGCAATGGCCAATGGCGTGGCGCAGGTCAGCCTGCACATAGTGGTGCAGGCTTGCCTCCCGCGCGTATTTTGGGAGAGTTTGCAAACAACTTCGATTACTTCAGAACGCCAGGATCTCCCTTCGTTTCCCGTGACTCGCTTGAGCACGCGGGCAATCGTCCAATGAGCGGAGATACCTACCATGATCGGATGACAATGCTCGCCCGGGAGATCACCCGTAATCCTGAAATGGCTAACGTGCTGGACGGTATCACCAACGGCGGCGAGCAAGATGGCCTTATCAGCCCAGGGGACGTGCAAGAGACCATGGCTCTGTATGCCGCGCAAAATGTGTTCTCCAACTCGCGGGGCATGCAAACCGGCCTGGGTGGCATGTCCGGCGGTATGCGCCAACTACCCATGAATCAAGATTACTTTGCGCCGCAGCCTTCTTACACAGGGGGCGCCTACGGCGGTCAGGCTCCGAGGTCTGAATTCAGACCCTATGCCAACGACAGCAAGGAAGACTTTTCCAATAAAGTACTGGCCCGTTTCGGCTCGCTGGAAGATCCGAATAAGCCAGGATTCATCACTGACAAGTCCCTGAGTTCAGTCGCGGGCGGATATCACCTGGATGGTCGGCCAGCTACTCAAGATGAGATGGAGATTGCTCAGGAAATGCTGTCACGGGGCGATCAATTCAAACAACTGGACCAAGGCCGTAGCGGAAAGTTGGACGGTGCGTTTTCCAGGGATGCTCTAGGTGACGCATCGAACAAATTCAGGGCTGTCAGCGATCACGATCTTGTTCAAGTCATAAAAGATAATTTCAGGCAGTACACCGCTGGCGCTAACGACGGCTACGTTAATGTCAATGAGTTGAAAGAAGCCGCAGGCGTGATTCCGTCGGATCGAACATTCAACCCCGACGCGCGTGAAGCGGCGGCTGAGATGCTGCTGCGTCCAGGACTTCTACGGGAGTTGGATATTGGCATTAGCGACTCTGGGCGCGGGGTTGAGGACGGTCGGTTTGATATACACAACCTTGACTATATGCTCAGGAATACTAAGTAGACCGGATAAGGTTTGACTTACAGGGCCATGCAAAAACGGATGGGCGAAAACCTTTTTATGGTGCGTTTCCCACGCGTCACGTCCATCGGGATGGCCGCCGGTACGATCTATCGGAACAGATCAGGTGCGACCGGCAAGCGTATCGCCTGATGGCTTGCCAGGTCACGGGCCTGCAACCGGATAAAGCACGGGAAGATGGGATCCAAGTACGGTATAACCCTCGGACGCTTTAGTTCTCCGAGGCCCCGTTTTTCATGCAAAGCCCTTTGCAACGCCCGCTGTGGCAGATTTACCTGATCTTTCTGGCACCGATGGTGCTGTCCAATTTCCTGCAAAGTTTTTCCGGCACCCTCAACGGCATTTATGTCGGGCAAATGCTCGGCACCCAGGCACTGGCGGCGGTGTCGGGGATGTTCCCGATCATATTTTTCTTTATTGCGCTGGTGATCGGCCTGGGGGCGGGCGCGTCGGTGCTGATCGGCCAAGCCTGGGGGGCGCAGGAAACCGGGATGGTCAAGGCGATTACCGGCGCCACCCTGACCCTTGGTGCGCTGGTGGGCCTGATCGCAGCGGTGCTGGGCAGTCTGTTTGCGCGCCCGGCGTTGCAGGCATTGGGTACGCCGATCGATGTACTCGATGATGCCGTGGGCTATGCCCAGATGATGATGTTGATCATGCCGCTGCTGCTGGTATTTATCCTCTACACCCAGCTGTTGCGCGGGGTCAGCGACACGATCTCGCCGCTGCTGGCGCTGATGGTCTCGACCCTGGTCGGCCTGCTGCTGACGCCGGCGCTGATTCGCGGCTGGATCGGCCTGCCGCCCCTGGGTATCCAGAGTGCGGTGTACGCAGGCCTGGTGGGGAATGCTTCGGCGATGCTGTTTCTGATCCTGCGCCTGCGCCATAAAAACCATGTGATGGCGCCGGATCGCGAGCTGCTCGCGGCCTTGCGTCTGGATCGCGTGATTTTGGGAAAGGTCCTACGCATCGGCTTACCTACTGGCCTACAGATGGTGGTGTTGTCGCTCTCGGAGCTGGTCATCCTGGCGTTGGTCAATGGCCATGGGTCCCAAGCCACGGCGGCCTATGGCGCGGTGACGCAGATCGTCAATTATGTGCAGTTTCCGGCCTTGTCGATTGCCATCACCGCGTCGATCCTTGGCGCCCAGGCGATTGGCGCCGGGCGGCTGGAGCGTATCGGGCCGATCCTGCGTACCGGGCTGTTGATCAATACGTGCCTGACCGGGGGCCTGATTGTGCTGGGCTATCTGTTGTCGCACTGGTTGCTTGGGTTGTTCATCACCGATGACGCTGCGCGCGTGAATGCCGAGCACCTGCTGCACATCATGTTGTGGAGCATCCTCGTGTTCGGCTTCCAGGCCGTGATCGGTGGGATCATGCGCGCCAGCGGCGTGGTGCTGATGCCGGTGGCGATTTCGATCTTCTGCGTGTTGTGTGTCGAGCTACCGATGGCGTACCTGCTGAATGCGCACTTCGGCCTGGAAGGCGTCTGGATGGCGTTCCCGGTGACGTACCTGGCGATGCTGGGGTTGCAGGCCGCGTACTACCGGCTGGTGTGGCGGCATAAGCAGATCAAGCGGTTGGTGTGAGTTTCAGGCCGAGCAGCAGGAGTTCCAGGCCCTGCAAACCTTGCTCCAGACGCTCCTGCGGATGTTCAGACCGGGCGATCCACAGGGCGGTGTTGACCAGACTGCCATTGATCAACTGCGCCAGCGCCAGGCTCGGTGCATCAGGGACGATGCCTGCCTGCATCAGGGCTTCCAGCAGTTGGCGCAACGACTCGACACAGTGTTGCTGGGAGCCGGTATCGCCCAATACAGCCGGCGCATCCTGCAGCACAACGCGTTGGATTTCGCCGTCCTGGGCCATGCGCAAATAAGCGCGGCAACGTTCGCAAAAACCGCTCCATGGGTCTTGGGCTTCGTCTGAGATACGCTGCAAACATGCGTCCATCTCACGATCGAGTTGAGCAACCACGGCGGCCAGCAGCCCCTTCTTGTCACCAAAGTGATGGTACAGCGCGCCGCGCGTCAGACCGGCGTGGGCCGTGAAATCGTCCATCGATGTGTTGGCATAGCCTTGCGTGGCGAAGGCCTGCCGTGCGCTGGCAAGCAGCCGGGCGCGGGTGTCTTCGATCATTTCGGCACGGGCTCGGCTCATGGGTAGGGCTCACAATGGGCAAGTGAAAGATTGACATACGCCGCGTATGTTACGCATGATTCGCCACATACGCACCGTATGTATTTTGCCTTGATCACTGTGGATAGCAAGTTCCAGGGCATCAGGAAGAGGTTGAGCAGGATGGCAAACCCTTACGCCGAGTTGTTCCAGGTTCCCGGCTCGCGGGCCTTCGTATTGGCCGGCATGCTGGCACGCATGCCAGTGTCCATGGCCGGTATTGGCTTGATCACCATGCTTTCCCAGGTGCACGGCGGCTATGGCCTGGCCGGTTCGGTGGCGGCGGTGTTCGCCCTGGCCACGGCGTTTTGCGCGCCGCAGGTGTCACGCTTGGTGGACCGGTACAGCCAGGGCCGGGTGCTGCCGATTGCCGCCTTGATCGGCGGCGGGGCGCTGTTGCTGCTGTTGCTGTGCACGCGGTTGCAGGCGCCGACCTGGACGCTGTTCCTGTTTGCTGCCCTGGCGGGCTGCATGCCGAATATGTCCGCCATGGTGCGGGCGCGCTGGACCGAGCTGTACCGCGGCCAGCCCAGGCTGCAAACCGCCTTTGCCCTGGAATCGGTGCTGGATGAGGTGTGCTTTATCATCGGTCCGCCGATTTCGGTGGGCTTGAGCGTGGTGCTGTTCCCCGAGGCTGGGCCGCTGGTGGCCGCGCTGTTGCTGGCGGTTGGAGTTACCACGTTTGTGCTGCAACGCGCGACCGAACCCCCGGTGCATGAACACCACGCTCATCATCGGGGTTGGCTGATCGCCTCACCGTCGGTGCTGATCCTGATGATCCTGCTGCTGGCCATGGGGGTGATCGTGGGCGTGGTGGATGTGGTCAGCGTGGCCTTTGCCCAGCAGCAGGGCCAGCCGGCGGCGGCAAGCATCGTGCTCTCGGTGTACGCCATCGGCTCGTGCCTGGCGGGGCTGGCCTTTGGCACCCTCAAGCTCAAGGCGCCGCTGCCCCGGCAGTTCCTGTTCTGCGGCGTGGCCACGGCGTTGACCACCTTGCCGTTGCTGCTGGTCACCCACATTCCGGGCCTGGCAGTGGCCATCTTCATTTCCGGACTGTTCTTTGCCCCCACCCTGATCGTGTCCATGGCCCTGGTGGAAAAGAGCGTGCCCGCGAGCCGCCTGACCGAAGGCATGACCTGGCTGATCACCGGCCTGAGCATCGGCGTGGCCATTGGTGCCGCCAGCTCCGGCTGGATGATCGATCACTTCGGGGCAGCCAGCGGGTTCTGGGTCGCGCTGGCGGCGGGGGCGGTGGTGATGGGGTCAGCGGTGTTGGGGTATCGGCGGTTGGGTTGAGCGTCATCCTGGCAATGAAGCGTCAGCCAGTCACGGGGCAGGAATCCCCTCGGTGGTGTTGCAGGAATTCGTTCAGCGCCTGGCGCGTCAGGTCATTCAGGGTCACCTTTTTACGTGTCGCTTCAAGGGCGGCGGCGAGATGAAGGTCGTGGCCGACGCGCACGTTGAAAGAGCCTTTGCACGGTTTCTCTGGTGTTTGCCCAAGGGCCTGGCAGGTAGCGAGGTAGTCGTCCACCGCTTCGCGAAATGCAGCGTCCAGTTCCGCGACGGTTTTGCCTTCGTAACTCACCAGTGCCTTGATGAACAGGATCTTGCCGAACAGGCAATTGTCTTCGAGGCTGGCTTCGATAGAGCCGATGTAGCCATTGTGTTTCAGTTGGTTGTTCACTGAATCAGTTCTCCTGATTTCAATTGTTCGATGATCTGGCGTCGAATGTAGTGTTTCAGTTCGTTGCCGGGATGAGGCTTGTGCAAGGTGATCATTGCGCTCGGATCGCCGATGTCGAACTTGACGCGGCTTCCAGCCCCCTCAATCTGTGTGTAGCCGAGACGACGCAGCAGCGTGACGAGCTCTGGCCAGGTAAATGCCATCTGCTCGTTGAGCAATTTGGCGAGCAGCTTTTCATTTTTGGACACGGCGTTCCCTGCGTGTAACTAAATGTAGTTGCAAAAAGTGGTGTTCGTCAATGCTAGCTGGGGTTCGTGGGTGTTTCCCGAGGATTGATGTAACCCTTGATGACAGCTCGCTCTACGCCGCCCATCCCCCGCTAATTTTTCCCTGTCCGGTTCGTTTTATAGGGACGACGTGCCTTTGTGCTTCCTGCCTATTGCTCCGGACTCCAACAAATGAATGCTGAAGACTCCTTGAAACTTGCTCGCCGGTTTATCGGGTTGCCCCTGGAAAAACGCCAGCTGTTCCTGCAGGCACTGCAGAAAGAAGGGGTGGATTTTTCGCGGTTTCCGATTCCGGCCGGGGTGGAGGCAGAGGACCGCCAGGCGCTGTCCTATGCGCAACAGCGCATGTGGTTTCTCTGGCAACTGGACCCGAGCAGCGGCGCCTATAACCTGCCGGGCGCGGTGCGCCTCAAGGGTGCGCTGAACCTGGGCGCCATGGAGCAGGCGTTTGCCAGCCTGGTGGACCGGCATGAAACCCTGCGCACGGTGTTCCAGCGCCAGGCCGATGAACGCCTGATGCAGGTGGCCGTACAGCCGTCGTTGGCCATTGAGCAACTGGACCTGACGGCGTTGGCCGCGGCCGAACGCGAACACGCCGTCAACGATGCAGCCACCCGCCAATCGCTGCTGCCGTTCGACCTGGAACACGGCCCGCTGCTGCGCGTGCAACTGCTCAGGCTCGATGCCGAGGAGCACGTACTGCTGCTGACCCTGCACCATATCGTCTCCGATGGCTGGTCGATGAACGTGTTGATCGACGAGTTCATTCGTTTCTACGATGCCCATGAGCGCAACGAAGCGCCGCCATTGCCGGCGCTGCCCATCCAGTACAGCGACTACGCCCTGTGGCAGCGCCGCTGGCTGGAAGCCGGGGAGCAGGCCCGTCAATTGGAATACTGGCAGGCGCGCCTGGGCGACGAGCACCCGGTGCTGGAACTGCCGACGGACCGCCCGCGCCCGGCCATGCCTAGCTATCAGGGCACCCGCCACACCTTCGCGATTGAGCCGGCGCTGGCCGCGCAGTTGCGCACCTGCGCGCAACAGCACAACGTCACCCTGTTCATGCTGCTGCTCGGCGCCTTCAATGTGTTGCTGCATCGCTACACCGGCCAGGGCGATATCCGCGTCGGCGTGCCGATCGCCAACCGCAACCGTACGGAAGTCGAGGGGCTGATCGGCTTCTTCGTCAACACGCAAGTCCTGCGCACTGAGCTGAGCGGGCAAACCCGGGTCGCCGAGTTGCTGCAAGGTATCAAGGAGCACGCCCTTGGCGCCCAGGCGCACCAGGAATTGCCCTTCGAGCGCCTGGTGGAAGCCCTGAAGGTCGAACGCAGCCTCAGCCATACGCCGCTGTTCCAGGTGATGTACAACCATCAACCGGTGGTGGCCGACATCGCCTCGGTCAGCACCGCCTCCGGCTTGGAGCTGGCCCTGGTGGAGTGGCAAGGCCGCACCACCCAGTTCGACCTGACCCTCGACACCTATGAAAAGTCCGGCACCTTGCACGCCGCGCTGACCTACGCCAATGACCTGTTCGACGCGCCGTCCATCGCGCGGATGGCACGCCACTGGATCAGCCTGTTGCAGGCCATGGTGGCCGATGGCGAACAGCGTATCGGCGAGTTGCCGATGCTGGCCGTCGATGAGCAACAGAGGCTGGTGCACGCCTGGAACCAGACCGCACAAGCGTATCCCACCGAACGTGGCATTCATCACCTGATCGAAGACCAGGTACAGCGCACCCCGGATGCGCCGGCGCTGGTGTTCGGCGCGACCACGCTGACCTACGCGCAACTCGACGCCCGTGCCAACCAGCTGGCCCATGCCTTGCGCGACCACGGGGTCGGTCCTGATGCGCTGGTGGGTATCTGCGTTGAGCGTTCCATCGAGATGGTCATCGGCCTGCTGGCCGTGCTCAAGGCCGGCGGCGCCTACGTCCCCCTCGATCCCGAGTATCCCCAGGAACGCCTGGCCTACATGATCGAAGACAGCGGCATCCAGCTGCTGCTCAGCCAGCACAGCCTGCTGCCACTGCTGCCTGTCGAAGGCATTCGGGTGATGCGCCTCGACCAGGCGCCCGGCTGGCTCGACGCTTACAGCGTCGCAGCGCCCGCCGTCGACATCCACGCGCTGAACCTGGCCTATGTGATCTACACCTCCGGTTCCACCGGCAAGCCCAAGGGCGCCGGCAACAGCCATCGCGCACTGGTCAACCGTTTGTGCTGGATGCAGCAGGCCTACGGCCTGGATGCCAGTGACGCGGTGCTGCAGAAAACCCCATTCAGCTTTGATGTGTCGGTGTGGGAGTTCTTCTGGCCGCTGATGACCGGCGCCCGCCTGGTGGTCGCCGCCCCTGGCGAACACCGCGAGCCGGCGCGCCTGATCGAGACCATCGGCGAGCACGGGATCACCACCTTGCACTTCGTGCCGTCCATGCTCCAGGCGTTTATCCATGAGCCGGGCGTGCCGCGCTGCGCCAGCCTCAAGCGTATCGTGTGCAGTGGCGAAGCCTTGCCCCTGGACGCGCAACTGCAGGTGTTCGCCAAGCTGCCCCAGGCTGGTTTGTTCAACCTCTATGGCCCGACCGAAGCGGCCATCGACGTGACCCACTGGACCTGCATCGACGAAGGCCGTGACGCCGTGCCCATCGGCCGCCCGATCGCCAACCTCGGCACCTACGTGCTCGACGCGCAGCTCAACCCGGTGCCTGCCGGCGTGGCCGGCGAGCTGTACCTCGGCGGCACCGGCCTGGCGCGCAGCTACCATCGCCGTCCGGCACTGACCGCCGAACGTTTTGTGCCCAGCCCCTTCGGTGACGGCGCGCGCCTGTACCGTACCGGCGACCGGGTGCGCCAGCGTGACGACGGTGTGATCGACTACCTTGGCCGTCTCGACCACCAGGTCAAGCTGCGTGGCTTGCGCATCGAATTGGGTGAAATCGAGACACGCCTGATGCAACACACAGCGGTGCGTGAGGCGGTGGTGCTGGTACACGGCGGCAAACAACTGGTGGCCTACCTGGTGCTGGAGGGCGAGGCGCCCACCGACCTCAAGGCCTGGCTGCTCGGCAGCCTGCCGGAATACATGGTGCCGACCCATATGGTGCCCCTGGCCAAGCTGCCGGTGACCGCCAACGGCAAGCTCGACCGCAAGGCCCTGCCGTTACCGGATGCAACGCCACAACAGGCCTATATCGCGCCGCAAGACGACCTGCAAAAAGCCCTGGCGGCGATCTGGAGCGATGTGCTCGGCGTCGAGCAGGTGGGCCTGGACGACAACTTTTTCGAACTGGGCGGCGATTCGATCATCTCCATCCAGGTGGTCAGCCGCGCGCGCCAGGCGGGGATTCGCCTCAGCCCGCGCGACCTGTTCCAGTACCAGAGCGTGCGCAGCCTGGCCTTGGTAGCCGGCTTCGAGCCCGCTACCGTGATCGACCAGGGACCTGCCCGCGGCGAGGTGATCCTCACCCCGGTGCAGCAAAGCTTTTTCGCCCAGGCGATCCCCGCGCGTCATCACTGGAACCAATCGTTGTTGTTGACCCCGCGCGAGCGGTTGGAACCGGCGCGCCTGGAAGCCGCCCTGACCCAGGTGATCAACCATCACGACGCCTTGCGCCTGCGTTTTGTGCAACAGGCCGACACCTGGCAGCAAGCCTATGCCGCGCCGGTCACCGCGCTGGGCCTGTGGCAAGCACAAGCCAGCAGCGACGATGAGCTGTCGGCGCTGTGCGATGAGGCCCAGCGCAGCCTCGACCTGGCGCAAGGCCCGCTGCTGCGTGCCGCGTTGGTGAGCATGGCCGATGGCAGCCAGCGCCTTCTGCTGGTGATCCATCACCTGGCGGTCGATGGCGTGTCCTGGCGCATCGTCCTGGAAGACCTGCAACAGGCTTACCGCCAGGCAGCGTTGCCGGCCAAGACCAGTGCCTACCAACTGTGGGCCGAACAGTTGCAAGCCCATGCCCTTACGCTGGACCACCAGTTGGCGTACTGGCAGGCGCAGTCGGCCGACGCGGACTTGCCGTGCGACAACCCCCGGGGCGGCCTGCAAAACCGCGTGGGCAGCAAGCTCGAAATCCGCCTTGACGCCGAGCACACCCGTCAACTGCTCCAGGACGCGCCAGCGGCCTACCGCACCCAGGTCAATGACCTGCTGCTGACGGCCCTGGCGCGGGTGGTCAGCCGTTGGAGCGGCCAGGCCGCCGCACTGATCCAGCTGGAAGGCCATGGCCGCGAAGACCTGTTCGACAATGTCGACCTGACACGCACCGTGGGTTGGTTCACCAGCCTGTTCCCGGTACGCCTGCAAGCCGATGGCGAGCTGTCGGCCGCGATCAAGGCGGTCAAGGAGCAACTGCGTGCCGTGCCCGCCAAAGGCATCGGCTACGGTCTGCTGCGCTATCTCGGCCCGCCTGCGGCCCGCGAAGCCCTGGCGAACCTGGCCGCGCCACGCATTACCTTCAACTACCTGGGCCAGTTCGACCGCCAGTTCAACGAATCCGCGTTGTTTGTACCGTCTACCCAGGGCAGCGGCCAGGCCCAGGATGCCGAGGCACCGCTGGCCAACTGGTTGACCGTGGAAGGGCAGGTGTACGGCGGTGAGCTGACCCTGCAATGGGGCTTCAGCCGCGAGATGTTCGAGGTGGCGACGGTGCAGCGCCTGGCGGATGACTATCGGCAAGAGCTGTTGGCGCTGATCGCCCATTGCATCGATCCGCAACAGGGCGGCCTGACCCCGGCCGACGTGACCCTGGCGCAACTGACCCAGGCGCAACTGGACGACCTCGCGCTGCCCGCCCGTGACGTACAGGACGTGTACCCGTTGTCGCCGATGCAGCAGGGCATGCTGTTCCATAGCCTCTATCAACAGGGTGAGGACGACGTCTACGTCAGCCAGTTGCGCGCGGATGCGCAAGGCGTCGACGTGCAGCTGTTCCAGCGTGCCTGGGCACAGGTGCTGGCGCGGCACGACATGCTGCGCACCGGGTTTGTCTGGCAGGACGACCAGGGCCAGGCCCTGCAGGTGGTGCATCGCCAGGTCAGCCTGCCGTTCGACGCATTGGACTGGCGCGGGCATCAAGACCCCGGCGCGGCGCTCGACGACCTGGCGGCCGAACACCAGCGCCAGGGCTTCGAATTGGCCCGTCCGCCGTTGCTGCGGGTGGCGCTGGTGCGGGTCAGCGAAGAGCGCTGGCACTTGATCTACACCAGCCACCACATCTTGATGGATGGCTGGAGCAATGCCCTGGTCCTCAATGAGGTGCTGCAAGCCTGCCAGGGCCTGGCATTGCCGCCGACAGGCGCGGCGTTTTCCGCGCATATTGCCTGGCTGCAACAGCAGGATCCGGCGCTGGGCGAGGCGTTCTGGCGCGAGCGCCTGGCGCAGTTGGACGCGCCCACGCATCTGGCTCGCAGCATCGCCAGGACAGCGCCACACAGCGGCGACGGCTATGGGCAGATCCTGTGGGAATGGGATGAAACCCGAACCCGCCATCTGGCCGCGTTCGCCCGTGCACATCAAGTAACCCTCAACACCCTGGTGCAATCGGCGTGGTTGCTGCTGCTGCAGCGCTACACCGGCCAGGCCAGCGTCGCCTGCGGCGTCACCGTGTCAGGGCGCCCGGCGCAGCTGGCGAATGTCGAGCAACAGGTCGGCTTGTTTATCAACACCTTGCCACTGATCGCCGCGGCGAATCCGTCACAAAGCGTCGGCGACTGGGTACGTAGCGTCCAGGCGCTCAATGTGGAAATGCGCGAGTACGAGCACACGCCGCTGTTCGATATTCAACGCTGGGGTGGTTCGGCGGGCGAGGCGCTGTTCGACACCCTGGTGGTGTTCGAAAACTTCCCGGTGGCCAAGAGCCTGGAGCCGTCGGGCGAGGATGGCCTGCGCTTCAGTGGCGTCAGCCATCAGGAACGCACCAACTACTCGCTGACCCTCACGATTCACGGCGGCCAACACTTGAGCCTGCACGTGGAATACCAGCGGGCAGACTTCGACGACGACGCAGTACAGCACATTGGTGCGTACCTGCAGGGGCTGCTGCAGCAGTTTGCCGATGCGCCCGGGCAGGCATTGGGCGCCGTGCCCTTGCTGCGGCCCCATGAACACCTGCGTGTGCTCCAGGAATGGAACCCGCGCGATGTCGCACGCCCGGCCCAGGCGAGCGTGTTGCAGCGCTTCGAACAACAGGCGGCGCTGTGTCCGCACAACGTCGCGCTGATCCTCGACGAGCAGCGCATGAGCTATGCCGAACTCAACCTGCGCGCCAACCGCCTGGCCCATCGCCTGGTTGAACTGGGCGTCGCCGCCGACACCCTGGTGGGCGTCGCGGTGGACCGTTCCCTGGCGATGGTCGTTGGCCTGCTGGCGGTGCTCAAGGCCGGTGGCGCCTATGTGCCGCTGGACCCGAAATACCCCGCCGAGCGCCTGCAATGCATGATCGAGGACAGCGGCCTGCACCTGCTGCTGACCCAGCAGGCGCTGCTGGAGCAACTGCCGCTGACCGCCGACCTGGCGTTGGTCTGCCTGGAAGATGGCGCCGGCTGGCTGGCTGACTACAGCGGGGAAAACTTGGCACCACGGGCGTTGCCGAGCAACCTGGCCTACGTGATGTTTACGTCCGGCTCTACCGGCCGCCCGAAAGGGGTGGGCATCGACCAGGCCTCCCTGGCGCGGCATGTGGAAGTCTTTACCGAGCTGTTCGCGCTGCAGCCCCATGATCGTGTGCTGCAATTCGGCACCTTCAACTTCGACGGTTTCGTCGAGCAGCTATACCCGGCGCTGTGCTGCGGTGCAGCGGTGGTGGTGCGTGGTGGCGAGCTGTGGGACAGCGACACGTTCTACCGGCAATTGCTCGACCACGATATTTCCGTGGTCGACCTGACAACCGCCTACTGGCTGGCGTTGGTACGTGACTTTGCCGAGCGTGGCCCGCGCGACTACGGGCGTTTGCGCCAGTTGCACATCGGTGGCGAAGCCATGCCGCCCGAAGGCCTGAGCGCCTGGCGTGAAGCCGGTCTGCACCACGTGCGCCTGCTCAATACCTATGGCCCCACCGAGGCCACGGTCACCGCCACCGCCCTGGACTGCGCCGCGTACGTCGACGGGCGCGAAGCCTTGCCGTCGATGATGCCGATCGGTCGCGTGCTGGACGGCCGCGCCATTTACCTGCTGGATGCCAACCTCAACCCGGTACCGGTGGGGGTCGCGGGCGAGCTGGTGATCGGCGGGCCGCTGTTGGCGCGGGGGTATTTCAACCGCCCCGACCTGACGGCGGAACGCTTCGTGCCTGATCCGTTCTGCGCCGACGGTGCGGGCCGGCTGTACCGCACGGGTGATCTGGCGCGCTATCGCGGCGACGGCATGATCGAGTATGTGGGGCGTATCGACCACCAGGTCAAAGTCCGTGGTTTCCGTATCGAGCTGGGCGAAATCGAAGCGCGCCTGCTGGCCCAGGCCAGTGTGCGCGAGGCGTTGGTGATCGCGGCCGACAACCAACTGGTCGGCTACATCGTCGCCAACCGGCCACTGTCCGAAGTGCAACAAGCGCAATGGCGCACCCAGCTCAAGGCCACGCTGCGCGACGAGCTGCCGGACTACATGGTCCCGGCGCACCTGCTGGTGCTGGACCGCCTGCCACTGAGCCCCAACGGCAAGCTGGACCGTGCCGCACTGCCCGCGCCCGACGCCAGCCAATCCCAGGTTGACTGGATCGCGCCGATCACAGAGCTGGAGCAACAGGTCGCGGCCATCTGGGCCCAGGTGCTGGGGGCCGAGCGGGTAGGGCTCAACGATTACTTCTTCGACATGGGCGGGCATTCGTTGCTCGCCACACAGATGGTGTCCCGTGTACGTCATGGCCTGGGGGTCGAGGTCAGCCTCAAGGCGTTGTTCGAGCACCCGCTGCTGGCGGATTTTGTCCGGGCGCTGGGTACCGAGGGTGATTCGACGCCGGCGTTGGTAAGCGTCCAACGTGACCAGCCACTGTTGCTGTCCTACGCCCAGGAGCGTCAGTGGTTCCTTTGGCAACTGGACCCGCACAGTGCGGCCTACCATGTGCCGAGTGCATTGCGTCTGAAAGGCCGCCTGGACACATCGGCATTGCAGCGCGCCTTCGACACGCTCGTGGCGCGCCACGAAAGCCTGCGTACGCACCTGCAACAGGAGGGCGAGCGCACCGTGCAGGTGATCAAGCCACAAGGGCGCCTCGAGCTTGCTTCGCTCCAAACCCACGAGGGCGGCCTGAAAGCCCTGGTGGAAACCCTGATCACCCAGCCGTTCGATCTACGCCAGGGGCCGCTGATGCGTGTCAGCTTGTTGCGGTTGGCCGAGGATGAGCACGTGCTCGTGCTGGTGCAGCATCACATCATCTCCGACGGCTGGTCGATGCAGGTGATGGTGGACGAGCTGGTCCAGCTCTATGCCGCCTACAGCCAGGGCCAACCGCTGCAATTGCCTGACCTGCCCATCCAATACGTGGACTACGCCCTCTGGCAGCGCAGCTGGATGGAAGCGGGGGAGAAGGCGCGGCAGCTGGATTACTGGCGCGGTCAGCTTGGCGGCGAGCAACCGGTGCTGGAACTGCCGTTCGATCACCAGCGCCCGGCGGTACCGACCCATCGAGGGGCGCGTTTGAACATCCCACTGGCGGCGCCGTTGCTGGATGAACTCAAGACGCTCGCCCAGCGTGAGGGCGTGACGTTGTTCATGCTGTTGCTGGCGTCTTACCAGGTGTTGTTGCACCGCTACAGCGGGCAGCAGGACATTCGCGTCGGCGTGCCCATCGCCAACCGCAACCGGATCGAGACCGAGTGCCTGATCGGCTTTTTCGTCAACACCCAGGTACTCAAGGCGGAGATTGACGGGCACACCACCGTGCGCGCGTTACTGGCCCAGGTCAAACAGCGTGCCCTGGAGGCCCAGGCCCATCAGGACCTGCCTTTCGAGCAATTGGTCGAGGCGTTGCAGCCCGAGCGCAGCCTGAGCCTGAGCCCGTTGTTCCAGGTCGCATTCAACCACCATGTCAGCCTGGCAGGCGGGCATCTCCAGCGCCTCGAGCACTTGCAACTCAGCCCGGTCAGTTGGGATGAGACGGTTGCGCAGTTCGATTTGACCCTCGATATCGAGGAGACCCAGGCGCAATTGCGCGCGTCGCTGAGCTATGCCACCGACCTGTTCGACACCACCACCATCGAGCGCATGGCCTGCCACTGGCAGAACCTGTTGCAGGCGATGGTTGCCGATCAGCAGCAGCTCGTCAGCCAACTGAACCTGCTGGACCAGGATGAGCAACGGCACATCCTTCAACTGTGGAACCAGACCGACGCCGGCTTCAGCGCCGAGCGCCTGGTGCATGAGTTGGTGGCCGACCGTGCGCGGGAAAACCCCGCTGCGGTAGCAGTCAAGTTCGATGCGCAAACCCTGAGCTATGGCGAGCTGGACCGCCAGGCCAACCGCCTGGCCCATGCCTTGATCGCCCGTGGCATCGGCCCCGAAGTGCGGGTGGCGATTGCCATGCCGCGCAGTGCCGAGAGCCTGGTGGCGTTCCTCGCGGTGATGAAAGCCGGCGGTGTGTATGTGCCGCTGGATATCGAATACCCGCGTGATCGCCTGCTGTACATGATGCAGGACAGCCGTGCGCAACTGCTGCTGACCCATTCCAGTGCCTTGCAGCAACTGCCGATTCCCGACGGCATGCAGACGCTGGCTATCGATCGCACCGAGGCGTGGGCCGACTACAGCGACACCGCGCCGGCGGTAAAACTGCACGGCGACAACCTCGCCTACGTGATCTACACCTCCGGCTCCACCGGCCTGCCCAAGGGCGTAGCGGTGTCCCACGGGCCGTTGGTGGCGCACATCATCGCCACCGGCGAGCGTTATGAAACATCGCCGGCCGATTGCGAACTGCACTTCATGTCGTTCGCCTTCGACGGCTCCCACGAAGGCTGGATGCACCCGCTGATCAACGGCGCCAGCGTGCTGGTCCGTGATGACAGCCTGTGGCTGCCCGAGTACACCTACGCGCAGATGCACCGTCACAACGTGACCATGGCGGTGTTCCCGCCGGTGTACCTGCAACAACTGGCTGAGCATGCCGAGCGCGACGGTAATCCACCGAAAGTGCGGGTCTACTGCTTCGGTGGTGATGCCGTGGCCCAGGCCAGCTACGACCTGGCCTGGCGCGCGCTCAAACCGACCTACCTGTTCAACGGCTACGGCCCGACCGAAACCGTGGTCACGCCGTTGCTGTGGAAGGCGCGCAAAGGCGACCCCTGCGGCGCCGTCTACGCGCCAATCGGCACGCTGCTGGGCAACCGCAGTGGCTATGTACTCGATGCTCAGCTCAACCTGCAACCCATCGGCGTCGCCGGTGAGCTGTACCTGGGCGGCGAGGGCGTGGCGCGTGGTTACCTGGAACGCCCGGCGCTGACCGCCGAACGCTTCGTGCCGGACCCGTTCGGCAAACCGGGCAGTCGCATATATCGCAGCGGCGACCTGACCCGTGGCCGCCCGGATGGCGTGGTGGATTACCTCGGGCGTGTCGACCACCAGGTGAAGATCCGTGGTTTCCGTATCGAACTGGGGGAGATCGAAGCGCGCCTGCGTGA
>NZ_MBDT01000017.1:0-3161 GCF_001702295.1 Pseudomonas sp. S3E12 | reverse complement strand
TCGGCACTTTGTACAGGGTTTAGCGGGGCTGATGAACGACGCCCAGCCAACCACTGCTCGGCATCCAACGCCCGTGCCGGTACGCTTGCCGGGAAATCCGCCAGCGCCGACTCCAGGCACAGGGCCAGAACCGGCTTGGCATCTTCCAGCATCCACTCGATACGCTCGCGAGGGTGCAACAGGTCCAGCGGCAAGTAGGCCGCTCCTGCCTTGAGCACGCCCCATACCGCCACCACAAACTCCAGCGAACGCGGCAAGGCGAGCGCAACCAGGTCCTGCGCGCCGATGCCTTCGGCCAGCAAGGCATCGGCCAGCCTGTTGGCTTGCTGATTGAGTTGCTCGTAGCTCAGATGACGGCTGCCGTGCTGTACGGCGGTGGCGTGGGGTGTACGCAGCACCTGGTCTTCGAACAACGTCACCAAGTTCTTGGCATCGAACTGCGTAGCCGTGTCGTTCCACGCCTGCAGTACCTGCACGCGCTCCTGATCCTCAAGCAGAGGCAACGCGGCCAGTGCTGTGTCAGGGGCCAGTGCAGCTGCCTCCAACAACATCACCAGGCGCGCCACCAAGCGCTCGACCGTGGCAGGGTCGAACAAGTCCAACCGATACTCCATCACCCCACTCAGGCCTGCCGGGAGGCCATCGCTGTCATGCTCTTCACTGAACAACAGTGACAGATCAAACTTAACGGACGAGTTGCTCAGCGTCACCGGTGCAATGTCCAAACCGGTGAAGGCCAACTGTTCGGACTGCCCCACCAGATTGGCTTCCAGGCTCATGGCCACCTGAAACAGCGCATGGTGCGACAACGAACGCACCGGGTTCAGGGCTTCCACCAGGCGCTCGAACGGTAAGTCCTGGTTCGAGTAGGCCTCCAGGTCCGTGGCTCGCACGCGGTCGACCAGGGTGTTGAAATCCGGATTGCCTTGGGTGTCTGTGCGCAGGACCAAGGTGTTGACAAAAAAGCCGACCAAAGGCTCAAGTGCGTCGTCGACACGCCCTGCCGTCGGGCTGCCGATGGGAATATCGGTACCTGCGCCCAAGCGACTCAACAGCGCGCAGAACCCGGCTTGCAACACCATGAACAACGTGGCCTGACGCGCTCTCCCTACTCCCAGCAAACGCTGGTGCAGCGTCGCGCTCAGGCGAAACTCGACACTGCCTCCCCGCGCTGTGGCGAGCGCAGGGCGACTGCGATCCGTCGGCAAAGCGATCTGTACCGGCAGGTCTTGCAACGCTGTACGCCAGTACGCCAATTGATGAGCTAACGCACTGTGTTCGTCCCCCTCTTCGCCCAGCCACTGGCGCTGCCAGAGGCTGTAATCGGCGTATTGAATCGGCAGGCGTGACCAACCGGGTGCGTGCCCGGCCTTTCGGGCTTGATAAGCCTGGGCCAGGTCACGCACCAGCGGCCATTGCGAGGCGCCGTCAGTGACGATGTGATGCAGCACCACCAGCAACACATGCTCCTGCGGCCCCAACACCAACAGGCTCGCCCGCCAAGGCGGCGACGAGTCCAGCACAAACGGTTCGTTGGCGTGTGCCGCCAAAGTCTGAGGCAGTGTGGCCTCGGTCACGGCCACAGTGCGTAAGGCCGGCTGCAGATCCGTCAGCACCACCTGGGAAGGTTCGCCATCGTGCAGGGCAAAACCGGTGCGCAAGCTCTCATGGCGCTGCGCCAGATCGGCCAGCGCCGCGACCAACGCCTGTTGGTCCAGTGGGCCGCGCAACCGCAAGGCAAAGAACACGTTGTACGTCGACGTCGCGCCTTCCAGTTGCGCCAGGAACCACAGCCGCTGCTGAGCAAACGACAAGGGAATGATTGGCGGCCGTGGCAGTGCTTCAAGCAGCGGGCGCTGCAAACGGGCAGGCTCCAGGTGCGCTTCCAACTGCGCCACCGTAGGCGCTTCAAACAAACTGCGGATCGTGACGTCGACGTGCAGGGTTCCCCGGATCCGGTTGATCAGGCGCATGGCCAACAGCGAGTGGCCGCCCAGTTCGAAGAAGCTGTCGTCCAGTCCCACCTCTTCCAGGCCCAGCACTTCGCCAAACAGTTGGCACAGCACCACTTCCTGCGGCGTGCTCGCTCGCCGGCCGCTGGCAAGCCGCTGCGGTGCCGGCAAGGCCCGCGTATCTAGCTTGCCATTGACCGTGCGTGGCAGGTCATCCAGCAGCATCATCGCCGCCGGCACCATGTAACCGGGCAACCGCTCCGCCAGGTAGTTCTTGAGCGCCTCGGGAGTGACCGCCTCAGCCTCGTGCAGCACCGCATACCCGACCAGTTGCCGAGGCTCGTCACGCAGGATCACAGTCGCCTGCGACACCGCTTCGTGCTGCAACAACACCGCTTCGATCTCTCCCGGCTCGATTCGCACGCCGTTGAGTTTCATCTGCTGATCGGCACGGCCGCGGTAGACGAGAGTGCCGTCGTCGCGCCAACTGCCGAGGTCGCCGGTGCGGTACATGCGGCTACCGGCTTCGCCGTACGGGTTGGCGATGAAGCGTTGCGCCGTCAGACCCGGTTGGTGCAGGTAACCTCGCGCCAGTCCAACACCTGCAAGGTACACCTCCCCCACCACGCCGACGGGCACCGGCTCCAGGTAGTCGTCCAGGATAAACACCTGGTAGTTCGGCAACGGCCGGCCAATCGGCAGCGTGCCATCGTCCATGTCCTCCAGCGTCACCCGGTAGGCAGTGGCATCACAGGTGGTTTCCGTGGGGCCATACAGGTTGGTGATGCGTTGCGCGCTCAGGGTATGGTAGATGGCTTGGCACACACTGGCCGATAACGCTTCGCCCCCTAAAAGCACCTGCCGCACCACCAGCCCCTGGGGCGCTGCCGACAGGGCATGGGCCAGATAAGAGGGCACGCAGCTCAGCACGCTGATGCCCTGGGTGTGCACGTATTCCCAGAAACGTGCGAGGTCGTCGCGCGTCGCGTCGTCGATCACCACGGTGCAACCACCGCAAATCAGCGGTACTGCCAGTTGCACGATCAGCGCATCAAACGACACGCCGCTGAGCAGCGACACGCGGTCGTCAGCACCGATCTCCAGGAAACCGGCAAGGCTTGCGATCTTGTTGGCGATCGCTGCGTGGCTCACCATCACGCCCTTGGGCTGACCGGTCGAGCCCGAGGTATAGACCACGTAGGCCAACTG
>NZ_MBDT01000016.1:0-283014 GCF_001702295.1 Pseudomonas sp. S3E12 | reverse complement strand
AGCAGCAGCACCTTCATCGGCATCGACAGCCAGCGGCCGAGAATGGCTTTCTGCTGGTTGCCGCCGGACAGGTACATGATCTTTTGCGCGGCGGTCGGGGTTTTGACCTTCATTGCCTTGATCTGCTGGTCGGCATTGCCCTTTTCCCAACCGTCGCGCAGCAACCAGCCAAACGAAGAGTGGGCTCCACGGGCGCTGATATTGATGTTCTCGGCGACGCTGGACAGCGGAATGATGCCTTCCTTCTTGCGATCTTCCGGGCACAGCAGTACACCGGCGGCGATGGCATCACGCGGTGAGCGCAGTTGCAGGGCCTCCCCGCATAACTCAAGGCTGCCGGCGCTGGCGCGTTCCAAGCCGCTGAGCAAACGGAACAGCTCCGTGCGCCCTGCCCCGACCAAGCCGAACAACCCAAGGATTTCGCCTTTGCGCACCTCAAAACTGATCGGCTCACGCAAACCCGGCCCCAACAAACCGTCGACCTTGAGCGCCACCTCGCCGTGCTCGCGCGGGCGGTAGTCGTAGATGTCCTGGATGTCGCGACCGACCATGCAGGTCACCAACTGGTCGTGGGTCAGCGCGCTCATGTCATCGAAAGTGCGCACGTAGCGGCCGTCCTTGAACACCGTCACCGCGTTGCAGATGCGGAACACTTCTTCCATGCGGTGCGACACATAGAGCACCACTTTGCCCTCGTCCCGCAGGCGCGCGATGATCGCCATCAAGCGGTCGATCTCCCGCGCCGACAGGCTGCTGGTGGGTTCGTCGAAGGCAATCACATGGGCGCCACGGGACAGCGCCTTGGCGATTTCCACCAGTTGGCGCTGGCCCAGGGACAGGCGCCCGAGTTTTTCCTCGGGGTCGATTTCATCCGCCAGGCCCTTGAGACAGGCCAGGGCCTGCTTGCGCAGCAGGCCCCGGTTGACCACGCCGAAGCGCGCGGGCAAATGCCCGAGGAACAGGTTTTCGGCGACGGTCATTTCCGGCACCAGATGCAGTTCCTGGTGGATCACCGCCACGCCACTAGCGATGCTGTCGGCGGCGCATTTGAACGCCATGGTCTGCGCGCCGATCTGCACGCTGCCGCTGCTGGGAATATAGGCGCCGCCGAGGATCTTCAGCAGCGTCGACTTACCGGCACCGTTCTCGCCCATCAAGGCGTGCACCTGCCCCGGGTGGGCGGTGAAGCTGATGCCGTCCAGCGCCTTGACCCCGGGAAAGGTTTTGCCGATAGCGTCGAAACGCAGGGCCGCCGCCGTCATTTCCACAGCCCGATCTTGGTCAGTTCTTCCTGGAAGTTGGCACGGGTGATCAGGGTCACTTCATCCATGGCCGTGTATTTAGGCGGCTCGGTGCCCTTGGTAACCCACTCGTACATCATCAACGCAGTGTTGTAGCCCTCGATGTGCGGGCTCGGCAGCATCGAGCCGAAGAAGCCGCTGTTGGCCTTCTTCAGTTCGCCGATGGCGTCGGTACCATTGATGCCGATACCGATCACATTGGCCGCAGCGAAGCCGGCGCTTTCGGTGGCGCGCACGCCGCCGAGCACGGTGTTGTCGTTCATGCCGCCGATGATCAGGTTTTTCGCACCGCTGGGCAGCTTGACCAGGGCCGAGTTGGTGGCGTCCATACTGCCGGGGACGTCGAGGGTTTTCAGTGCAGCCGTCAGGATGTGGTCCTTGGGAATACCGGCTTCTTCGAGGGATTTGATCGAGCCGTCGGTGCGTTTCTTGCCGGTGTCGAGTTCATTGAAGGTGTTGATCACCGCGTAGGTGTCCTTCCAGACCCAACCACGTTTTTTCGCTTCGGCGGCCATGGCGGCGCCTTGCTTCTGGCCCACTTCAAACGCGGCCATGCCCAGGTACGGCACGTCCTCCATGAAGTTGCCCTTGGCGTCGACAAAACGGTCATCCACGGCAATCACTTTCAAGCCGTTGGCCTTGGCCTTGGCGACGATCGCCGGGCCCAGGGACACGTCCGGCGGGCAGATCACAAAGCCCTTGGCGCCGTTGGCGGCCAGGCTGTCGATGGCCGAAAGAGTTTTTTCGCCATCAGGCACGGCGATCTTGATCACGGTAAAGCCATGTTCCTTGCCGGCTTTTTCGGCAAAGGCCCATTCGGTCTGGAACCACGGCTCCTCGGCCTGCTTGACCAGAAAACCGATTTTCACTTCTTCAGCGGCCAGCAACAGCCCGCTCAAGCTCATGGCCGAGACCGCCACAGCGGCGCAGCACAGGGAACGGATACCACGACGACGATGATTCATACGGGTGACTCCTTGTTGTTGTTTTTTGTTTGCTGTTTTTTGTAGGAGCGAGCTTGCTCGCGAAAAACGTTAACGATGACGCGTACATCCTGAATGCACACGGCGCGCTCAGGCCTTTCGCGAGCAAGCTCGCTCCTACAGTGAAGCGGTGCAGCTAACCGGCAAAGCGATGGCAAGGCATGCCGGGGACATCGACTTCAATGGCCAGCACCGCGCCGTCCAGAGGGTGATCCAATGGGCTGGCGGCGCTGGTGATATACAAAGTGGTGAGGTTGGGGCCACCGAATACGCAACTGGTGGGGCGACTCACGGGCAACTCGATAATGCGGTCCACCTCCCCCTCGGGCGTCAGGCGCAGCAGGCAACTGCCGTCCCAACGGGCGTTCCAGATGTAGCCTTGACTGTCCATGGCAGAGCCATCCGGCCCGCCGCGCAAGTGCGGCCCGAACCACGGCGTTGCGGGCTCGAGTTGGCCGTCGGCCTGGATCGAATACTGGTAGAGCGTGGCGTCCAGGCTGTCGCCGAAATGCACCTGGCGGCCGTCCTCGCTCCACAGCAAGGTATTGGGAATGCCCAGGCCGTGGAGCAACGGCGTGACCCGGGCATCGACATCGATGCGAAACAGGCCGCCGGAGCGCCGCGTGATCGGCAGGTCTTCGCCGTGTTCGCCGATGTTGTTCTGCATGGTACCCAGCCACAGGCGGCCCTGGGCATCGCAGCGCGCTTCATTGCCACGGTTGCCCGGTTGCGGGTCGGCCACGCACAGCAGGGTCAGGGCTTCCGTGGCCAGGTCCAGGCGGTAGACACCGCTGCTCAGGGTCACCAGCGCATCACCGCGTTCGCACGGGATAAACGCCGAAACGTGCTCGGGTAACTGCCAGATCTGCAACTGCCCGCCCATCAGGCGCAGGGCCTGTTTGCCGGCGATATTGACCCAGTACAGCGCCTGGGTCGGCACGTCCCAGAACGGGCCTTCCCCCAGTTGCGCACGGTGCTCAGTGACAGCGGTACACGACATGACGCCTCCTGATAAGTGTTTACAGCGAGTCACGGGATGGCGTGCCATCCACCAGGCGCTGGATGCGCAACGGGTTGGCGTTTTTCAACGCGTCAGGCAGCAGGCTGTCAGGGTAGTTCTGGAAGCACACCGGACGCAGGAAACGGTCGATGGCCAAGGTGCCGACCGAGGTGCCACGGGCATCCGACGTCGCTGGATACGGGCCGCCATGCACCATCGAATCGCAGACTTCGACGCCGGTCGGGTAGCCGTTGAGCAGGATGCGCCCGACTTTCTGTTCCAGCAGCGGCGTGAGTTCGGCGAACTGTTGAAAGTCTGCCGGTTCGCCAATGATCGTCGCCGTGAGCTGGCCGTGCAGGCCGTGCAAGGCGGCGCTCAGCTGGGCTTGATCAGCGACCTCGACAAACACCGTGGTAGGGCCGAAGACTTCTTCCTGCAGCACTTCATCGCCCTCGAGCAACAAGCGCACATCGGCCTTGAACAGCTGCGGTTGTGCCTGATTGCCCGCCTGGGTGCTACCGGCCACATGCTGAATGCCAGGGTGCGCCAGGAGTTTTTCCAGGCCTTTGCCGTAGCTGCTCAGGGTGCCGGCATTGAGCATGGTTTGCGCCGGTTGCTCACCGATCAGTTGGGCGACCTGTTGGGTAAACGCGGTGAACTGCGGCGAGGCGATACCGATCACCAGGCCAGGGTTGGTGCAGAACTGACCGCAGCCCTGCACCACCGACGCGGTCAGGTCCCGCGCGACCGCTTCCGCCCGCGCCTGCAGGGCCTGGGGCAGCACGATCACCGGGTTAATGCTCGACATCTCGGCAAACACCGGGATCGGCTGCGGGCGCGCCGCTGCCATATCGCACAAGGCGCGACCGCCCTTGAGCGAGCCGGTAAAGCCCACTGCCTGGATCGCCGGGTGCTTGACCAGCGCCTCGCCGACGCCGCCACCGAAGATCATATTGAACACGCCCGCCGGCATCTCGGTCGCTTCTGCCGCGCGAATGATTGCATTGGCCACCTGCTCAGCCGTGGCCATATGCCCGCTGTGGGCCTTGAACACCACCGGGCAACCGGCCGCCAGCGCCGCTGCGGTATCGCCGCCGGCGGTGGAAAACGCCAGGGGGAAGTTGCTCGCGCCAAACACGGCGACCGGGCCCAGGCCGATGCGGTATTGGCGCAGGTCCGGGCGTGGCAGTGGCTGGCGATCGGGTAACGCCTTGTCGATGCGTGCGCCGTAGAAATCACCGCGACGCAGCACCGTGGCGAACAGGCGCATCTGGCCGCTGGTACGCCCGCGCTCGCCTTTGATACGTGCGGCAGGCAGCGCGGTTTCGCGGCAGACCAACTCGATGAAGTTATCGCTCAGGCCATCCAGCTCGTCGGCGATCGCATCCAGGAACTGCGCACGGCGCGCGGCACTCAACGCACGGTACGCGGGATACGCCGCGGCGGCGGCCTTGGCGGCGGCATCCACCTCTTCCGGCGTGGCCTGGTAGAAATCCTGGGGCAAGGTTTCGCCCGTGCTGGCATCGACGCTGTGCAGCTTGACGCTGCCGCTGGCGCTGCGCTGGCCGCCGATGTAGTTGTGGCCGAGGAACTGGGTCATGTTGATCTCCTTAAAGGGGGGTGACTTGGCCGGGTTCAAAGGCCGCCTCGCTGCTGCCGACGCCATTGACCAACGACGCGCCGAACTCGGCCTGGCTGATCTCGAACACATCGCCCGGTTGGGTACGTATACCATCGGCGAATGACAGCGTGGCGGTGCCGAAGAAGTGAATGTGCACATCGCCCGGCTTGAGGAACTGGCGGTATTTGAAGTGGTGGTACTCGAGGTTTTCCAGGCTGTGGCACATATTGGCCTCGCCACTGAGGAATTCGTTCCGCCAGATTTCCTCGCCGTTACGCAGGATGCGGCTGGTGCCGGCCAGGTGCTGGGGCAACTCGCCCACGCGCAGTTCGGGGCCGTAGCTGCAACTGCGCAGCTTGGAATGGGCCAGGTACAGGTAGTTCTTGCGCTCCATGATGTGGTCGGAGAACTCGTTGCCCACTGCAAAACCCAGGCGATAGGGCTTGCTGTCCGGGCCGATCACATAAAGGCCGCCGATTTCCGGTTCTTCACCGGCGTCTTCGGCAAACGGGGGCACCGGGAAGGCTTCGCCTGGGCGCACGACGATGCTGCCGTCGCCCTTGTAGAACCATTCCGGTTGCACACCGGCCTGGCCGGCAGCGGGCTTGCCGCCCTCCACGCCCCATTTGAAGATGCGCATGGTGTCGGTCAAAGCGCTCTCATCGCCGGCCTGCTGGTGCATTTTGTCCCGCGCCGAGGCGCTGCCCAGGTGGGTCAGGCCGGTGCCGCTGATGAGCATATGGGCCGGGTCCGGATGATCCAACGGCGGCAAAATCTTCAAGTCGGCCAGCAGTGCGGCGTAGTCATGGCTGTCGCCCAGGCCCAGGCTCTCGACCTGCTGCTGCAACTTGACGCCCGCCTCGATGGCGGCCAGCGCCAGTTCGCGCACGCTGCGCGCGGTACGCACTTCGCGCACTGTGGTGCCTTCTACAACGCCGACCCGGCGTTCACCGTTGCTTGACTCGAACTGAACTAAACGCATCAGACTTCTCCCAGATTAAGTACGTGTGGCGCCACGGGCGCTGGCGGCGAATTGATCGGCGGGCAGTACGTGCTTGCGCTCCAGCACGCGGTAGACCACGCCGGTCAAGACCAGCCCGAACACCATGACCCCGGACAGGAAGTACAAGCCCGAGGCGAGGTTGCCGGTGTATTCCTTGAGCGCACCGATCACGAACGGCCCGATATAGCCGCCGAGGTTGCCCACCGAGTTGATCAAGGCAATGCCCGCCGCCGCACTGGCGCCGGCAAAGAAGCGCCCCGGCAAGGTCCAGAACACTGCGGTGCAGGAAAACAGCGCAAACGCCGCCAGGCACAACGCGGCCATTTGCAGCACCGGCACACTCAGCCAGGCACTGCAGAACAGGCCGATGGCGCCGAGCACATACAGCACCGCCAGGTGGCCGTAGCGATCATTCAGGCGGTCCGAACTGCGCGGGATGATCAGCAGGCCGATGATGCCGAAGATGTACGGCACGGCGGAGATAAAACCGGTGACCAGGTCGGTGCCGCCGAACTGTTTGATCAGGGTCGGCAGCCACAGGCCCAAGCCGTAAATGCTCAGGGTCACCGGCAGGTAGAACAGCGCCAGCAGCAACACGCGCTTGTCCTTGAGGGCATGCAGCGGGTTGCCGTGGCGGGTCTGGCCGTAGGCTTGCAGGTCTTTGTCCAGCTCACCGGTGAGCCAGGCCTTTTCGTCGTCGCTCATCCATTTGACCTGCCTGGGGCCATCCGGCAGGTAGCGCAGCACCGGCCAGGTCAGCAGGATCGCCGGGGTGCCGATCACGATGAACAGCCACTGCCAGCCATGCAGGCCGAGGATGCCATCCATGCCCAGCAGGCCGCCGGACACCGGGCCGGTGATCATCATCGCAATCGGTTGGGAGAGGATGAACAGCCCGAGGATCTTGCCGCGATGGCGCACCGGGAACCATTGGGTGATGTAGTACAGGACGCCGGGAAAGAATCCGGCTTCGGCCGCGCCGAGCAGGAAGCGCATCACATAGAAACTGTGCGGCCCTTGCACGAAGGCCATGCCGATGGTGATCGCGCCCCAGGTGATCATGATCCGCGCAAACCAGCGCCGTGCGCCGAAGCGGTCGAGCATCAGGTTGCTGGGGATCTCGAAGAGGAAGTAGCCAATGAAGAACAACCCCGCGCCCAGGCCATAGGCCGCATCGCCGATACCGACGTCGGCGCCCATGTGCAGCTTGGCAAACCCCACGGCGGAACGGTCCACGTAGGCGATCAGGTACAGCAGGATCAGGAAGGGAATCAGTTTCAGCGTGATGCGCCGGATAAGCCGCAGTTCCTGGCTCATGGGGGTCGATCTCCGATTGTTGTTTTTATAGAAGCTCGGGGGACGCCTCTCGCGGAAATCCGCCAGGGTCATACCTCAGTTAAGCCAGACTATATAGTAGGACTATTTGCAAAACAACTCTTCCAAAGCATCGATTTTGCGCTTATGTTTAAGCACGCATAGAACATATAGTCATACAATAAGAGAATCGATCATGTCTGATAAAAAGCCCGGCCTACGCTCCGCCCAGTGGTTTGGTACCGCCGACAAAAACGGCTTCATGTACCGCAGCTGGATGAAGAACCAGGGCATCGCCGACCATCAGTTCCATGGCAAGCCGATCATCGGTATCTGCAATACCTGGTCGGAGCTGACCCCGTGCAACGCGCATTTCCGCCAGATCGCCGAGCACGTCAAACGTGGCGTGATCGAGGCCGGTGGCTTCCCGGTGGAATTCCCGGTGTTCTCCAACGGCGAATCCAACCTGCGCCCCACCGCCATGCTCACCCGTAACCTGGCGAGCATGGACGTGGAGGAAGCGATTCGCGGCAACCCGATTGACGGTGTGGTGCTGCTGACCGGCTGCGACAAAACCACCCCGGCCCTGCTGATGGGCGCCGCCAGTTGCGACGTGCCGGCCATCGTGGTCACTGGCGGGCCGATGCTCAACGGCAAGCACAAGGGCCAGGACATCGGCTCCGGCACCGTGGTGTGGCAGCTCAGCGAACAGGTCAAGGCCGGCACCATTACCCTGGACGATTTCCTCGCGGCCGAAGGTGGCATGTCGCGCTCGGCGGGCACCTGCAACACCATGGGCACCGCGTCGACCATGGCCTGCATGGCCGAGGCACTGGGCACCTCCCTGCCCCACAACGCGGCGATCCCGGCGGTGGATGCGCGGCGTTATGTGTTGGCCCACATGTCCGGCATGCGTGCGGTGGAGATGGTGCGCGAAGACTTGAAGCTGTCGAAGATCCTCACCAAGGAAGCGTTTGAAAACGCCATCCGCGTGAACGCCGCCATCGGTGGTTCGACCAACGCCGTGATCCACTTGAAAGCCATCGCCGGGCGCATCGGCGTCGAGCTCGACCTGGACGACTGGACCCGCATCGGTCGCGGCATGCCGACCATCGTCGACCTGCAACCGTCCGGGCGCTTCCTGATGGAAGAGTTCTACTATGCCGGTGGCCTGCCCGCCGTGCTGCGCCGCCTGGGTGAAGCCAACCTGATCCCGCACCCGAACGCCTTGACCGTCAACGGCAAGACCCTCGGCGAGAACACCAAGGACTCGCCGATCTACGGCCAGGACGAAGTGATCCGCACCCTCGACAACCCGATCCGCGCCGACGGCGGCATCTGCGTGCTGCGCGGCAACCTGGCGCCATTGGGCGCGGTGCTCAAGCCGTCGGCGGCCAGCGCCGAGCTGATGCAGCATCGCGGCCGTGCGGTGGTGTTCGAGAACTTCGACATGTACAAGGCGCGCATCAACGACCCGGAACTGGACGTGGACGCCAACTCGATCCTGGTCATGAAAAACTGCGGGCCCAAGGGTTACCCAGGCATGGCCGAAGTCGGCAACATGGGCTTGCCAGCCAAACTGCTGGCCCAGGGCGTGACCGATATGGTGCGGATCTCCGATGCGCGCATGAGCGGTACTGCCTACGGCACCGTGGTCTTGCATGTGGCGCCGGAAGCCGCGGCCGGCGGACCGTTGGCCACGGTGAAGGAAGGTGACTGGATCGAACTCGACTGCGCCAACGGTCGCCTGCACCTGGACATCCCCGACGCAGAGCTGGCGGCGCGCATGGCCGACCTGAAGCCGCCGCAGAACCTGATCGTCGGCGGCTACCGCCAGCTGTATATCGACCATGTGCTGCAGGCCGACCAGGGTTGCGACTTTGACTTCCTGGTGGGTTGCCGAGGGGCTGAAGTCCCCCGGCATTCCCACTAATTGGGATGCTATGATGCCGCGAATTTAAGTCGGAGCATCCCTGTCGTTATGGATCACCAGCCGTCCAAGCCGCGCAAGAGCATGCATGCCCAGATCGTTCAGGACTTGGGTATGCACATCGTTTCAGGTCGCTTCAAGCCCGAAGAACGGCTGCCCATGGAGGCCACGCTGTGCGAGGAGTACAAGGTCAGCCGTTCGGTGTTGCGCGAGGCGACCCGGGTGCTCAGCGCCAAGGGCCTGGTGTATTCCAAGCCGCGGGTGGGCGCGGTGGTGCGGCCGCGCTTGAAGTGGCACCTGCTCGACCCGGACGTATTGTCCTGGTTGATGCAGTCCACGCCCCACAGTGAGTTCTTCAATACCCTGGCCGGTGTGCGGCGCATCCTCGAGCCGGAGATCGCCGCCATGGCCGCGACCACCGCCACCGATGAAGACATCGCCACCATCGAAAAAGCCTATCAGGGCATGGAAACCGCGCAGACCCACGAACAGCTGCTGCAGGCCGACCTGGACTTCCACCGCGCCATCGCCGACGCCACCCGTAACGACCTGCTCGCCTATATGTGCAACATGCTGTCGTTGCCGCTGCGCGAGTCGATCAACATCACCAACCGCCGCCCGGACATCCAGGGCCTGAGCCTGCCCCGGCACAAGGCGATCCTCACCGCGATCCAGAACCGCGACGCCCTCGGCGCGCGGCATGCGTCGCTGGTGCAGTTGGATGACACGCGAGTGGCGTTGGATACGGTGATGAATGTGCTGACGCCGTTGTAATGTAAACGCAGTCAAATGTGGGAGGGGGCTTGCCCCCTCCCACATTGAAGCTGTGCAGGCTGTTAGAGGGTGTAGGCGATCCCTACCTGCACCGTGCGCGGTTCACCTGGGTAGGCGTACACATTGCCGAACGCACCTTCTTCATACTCTCGATTAAACAGGTTTTTCACGTCCAGGTTCAGCCGCACCTTGTCGTTGACCTTGTAGTAGCTGAGCAGGTCGACCACGGTGTAGGCGTCCATCGAGAAGGCGTTGTTGGAGGTCTGCCCGGCCCGTTCATCCACATACTTGCCACCCGCGCCGAGGCCCAGGCCCTTGAGGGCGCCGTCCTGGAACTCGTAGACGTTGAGCAGGCTGAAGCTGTTACGCGGGATGTTCAGCAAGCGCGTGCCGCTGCGCAGGGTGTTGTCCTTGGTCACTTCGGCATCCACGTAGGCGTAGCCACCGATCACACGCCACTCGGGGGTGATATTGCCCGCCACGTTCAGGTCGAAACCACGGCTGCGCACCTGGCCGGCGGCGACGCTGAAGGTGGAGTCGAGAGGGTCGGTGGTGAGCACGTTTTTCTTCTCGATCTGGTAGATCGCAGCGTCGACGCTGAGTTGACGGTCCAGGGCTTCCCACTTGATGCCCATCTCGTAGGATTTGCCTTTCTCCGGCTCAAAACCACCGCCCTGGCGACTGGCGCCGGTGTTGGGCTTGAACGAACGTGCGGCGTCGGCGTAGACCGCGACGGTGTCGGTGAGGTCGTAGATCACGCCCACGCGTGGGGTGACGGCGTTGTCGCTGGCTTCCCAGCTTTTACCGCCCGGCACGTAGGTGTGGTAGTCGTGCTCGAAGCGCTCGAAGCGTGCGCCGGCAAGGACTTTAAGGCGCTCGGTCAGGGCCACCTGATCCTGCACGAAGGCCGCGTAGGTCTTGAGGTTTTCCTTGTCGTGGGTCGGCGTGCGCGTGAGGTTCGGGCGCGCCTGGCCGTAGACCGGGTTGAAGATGTCGATTGAATAAGCACCCACTGCGCCGCTGGAGCGCTGGATGATCGACTTATAGTCGTAGTCTTCGAACTCGACGCCGGTGAGCAAGGTGTGGTCGAAACCACCGGTGGAGAAATGCCCGGTGAGGTTGAGCTGGGTGTCCTTGTCGGTCCACTCCAGTTTGCGGTAGTTGAAGTTGCGGCCCAGGGTGCGACCGTCGGCGGCCAGGCCGTTGGCTTCAATGGCATTGCCTTGCAAGGTGCCGTCCAGCCATTGGAAACCACCGCCCAGGGTCCAGCTGTCATTGAGCAGGTGCTCGAAACGCAGCTGGGCCATGCTGTTGTCGTTGTGCAGTTTGCCGGCGTCTTTTTCACCCCAGAAGGTGTCGCGCGAGGCGGTGCCTTTTTGATTGGGGTAGCGCGTCAGGCCACGGTCCAGCGGGTGGTTGTTGCGCATGAAGTCGCCTTCGAAGATCACCTTGGTGTCATCGCTGGCCTGCCAGGTGATCACCGGGGTCACGCCGTAGCGTTCGGTTTCGACATGGTCACGGAAGGTGTCACCGCCCTCGCCCACCACGTTCAGGCGATAGGCCAGGCGACCTTGTTCGTCCAACGGGCCGGAAGCGTCGAGGGTGGCGCGCTGCATGCCCTGGTCATCCAGTTGGCTGCCGAGGGTCACGGTCGGCTCGGCCAGCGGTTGCTTGGAGACCACGTTGAAGGTGCCGCCAGGGTCGCCACGGCCATACAGCATGGTTGCCGGGCCGCGCAGCACTTCGAGACGTTCGATGGTGTTGGCGTCCGGCATGTTCGGGTAGCCCCGGTTGATCGGGAAACCGTTGCGGTAGAACTCGCCGGTGGTAAAGCCACGTACGGTGAAGGTGGTGAGCCCCTGCCCGCCAAAGTTGTTGGCACGGCCGACGCCGCCGGCGTAGTCCAGGGCGTCCTGCAAACGGGTGGCGCCGATGTCTTCGACCACATCCTTGGACACGACGCTGATGGACTGCGGGGTTTCATGAATCGAGGTGTCGGTGCGCGTCGCACTCGCCGAACGTGTGGCGTGGTAGCCCTTGACCGGCCCTTGCGCCGTCTCGTAGTCCGCCTCGCCGGTGACATTGGTGGCTTGCAGCTCAAGACTGGCCTTGTCGGCAGGGACAACCTCGGCCCAGGTAAACGGGGAAAACGCCTGAAGCACGCAGAGGGAAATCAGGGTACGACGCATGGATGTTGAACCTAGTGAATGAGCCAGATGGGGCGGCAAACCTGCCAAAAAACGCGGGAATGGTATACCAAGTCATTCGCGTTTGACATCTATTCTCATTCACTATTTTTCAGGTAACAGCTTTGTATCGATCTGTAGGAAATTGGACGCGAGGCAAATGTGGGAGGGGGCTTGCCCCCGATATCGGTGTATCAATCACAGCAACATCGACTGGTCTACCGCTATCGGGGGCAAGCCCCCTCCCACACTTGGATTTTTATACAACGTTAGAAGTGGATCCGATCAGCGATACCGCTCCAACCAATGGGCGTAAGGCGCCGGCAAGGTCCAGGAGGATTTCTCCACGCCCAGCTCCTTGGCCGCAAAGTACGCCCAATGCGGGTCAGCCAGGTGCGCACGACCGACCGAGACCAGGTCCAGGTGCCCAGCCTGCAACGCACCTTCCGCCAGTTGCGGCGTGCCAAAGCCCCAGGCCGAGGTCACCGGGATGCCGGCTTCGCGGCGCACGCGCTCGGCGATCGGACCCATGAAGGCCGGACCCCACGGGATATTCGTGTCGGGGATGGTGAAACCGACGCTGACGCTCAGCAGGTCCAGGCCGCCGGCCTTGAAGTTGCGGGCCAGTTCGATGGATTCGGTCAGGGTCTGTTCGTCACGGCCGTCGTATTCGATCACGCCAAAACGTGCGGTCAGCGGCAGGTTTTCCGGCCAGACCTCGCGCACGGCAGCGAGGGTTTCCAGGAGGAAACGGCTGCGGTTGTCGAAGCTGCCACCGTAGGCGTCGGTGCGCTGGTTGGAATGCTCGGAGAAGAAGCTCTGGCCCAGGTAGCCATGGGCGAAGTGCAGTTCGATCCATTCGAAGCCGGCGTCACGGGCACGGCGGGCGGCGTCGACGAAGTCCTGCTTGACCCGAGCGATGTCGTCCAGGGTCATGGCCCGTGGCACTTGCGGCAGGTTGGCACCGAAGGCGATGGCCGACGGTGCGATGGTTTCCCAGCTGCGCGCATCGGAGACAGGTATGTGGTCGTCCCCTTCCCACGGGCGGTTGGCGCTGGCTTTGCGACCGGCGTGGCCGATCTGGATGCCTGGCACCGAGCCGGCGGCCTTGATGGCCTTGACCATGGGCACGAACGCTTCGGCGTGGGCGTCGCTCCACAGACCGGCGCAACCTGGGGTGATACGCCCCTCAGGCGCGACAGCGGTGGCTTCGACCACCAGCAAACCGGCGCCGCCCCGGGCCATACTGGCCAGGTGCACGAGGTGCCAGTCGTTGACGATGCCGTCATCGGCCATGTATTGGCACATCGGCGGGATGGCGATGCGATTGCGCAGGGTGACGTCTTTGAGTGTGAACGGTTCGAACAAAGCGGACATTGAGAACTCCGGGAGCGAGTGGATGATTCGATAGTTCGATGGTAATCGAACTATGGTATTCGATGATAGCCCCCTGTTATGATTCGTTTCATGCGAGCCTTTAAACACCCCACCCCGGAAGACCTGACCCTCGAGCGCCTGCTGTACGCTCTGAGTGATCCGGTGCGCCTGGAGATTGTCCGCTGCCTGGCCGGCGTGCCCGAGGCCAGTTGCGGCGAACTGGACGGCGGGCGCCCCAAGTCCAGCATGTCCCACCACTTCCGGGTCCTGCGCGATGCCGGCCTGGTCCACACCCGCAGCGTGGGCACTACCCACATGAATTCATTGCGCGGCGAGGTGCTTGAGGAACGGTTTCCGGGATTGTTGCAGAGCATCCTGACGCAACGATAAAAGCCGGATCAGTCCAGCAGCGCGATCAGCCGCGACTCGATCGTCATGTCCCGCACGTCCAGCACCGCCAACGTCACCGGCAATTTGAAGCGCCGCCGCCCTGCACTGCCGGGGTTTACGTACAGTGTTGCGCCCCGCCATTCGATCAGGGGCTTGTGCGAATGGCCGGTGATCACCAGCCGAGTAGACGTGTCGAGTAAGGCGGGTACGTCGGCGATATCATGCACCACCAACGTCCGCCATCCGTCCACCTCCAGCATCAGATGGTCGGGCACCAGCTCCGCCCACGCCGCGTCCTGGTCATTGTTGCCACGCACCACATGCAGGGGCGCGATCTGTGCCAATTGCTGAAGAATCTCAGGGCTGCCGATATCGCCGGCATGGATGATCTGCTCACATCCCTGCAAGGCAGCGACAGCCTCAGGGCGCAGCAGGCCGTGGGTGTCGGAAATCACGCCAACTCTGGACATCGTGGTCCTATTTTTCGGATGAAGGCGCAGCGAGCGACTGCGCTCTGTAGGTTGTGTAAATCTTTTGAACCTCAGGATTATCAAGGCTTTCGTAGGTAATCCTTTCCTTATCAAGCCCATCCAGACCTTTTAGGCCACCTATCATTCCTGGCCATTCATCACGATGTGCAATATCGACCACGAAGGGCTGCAGGTAATCATTCAGATGCCCTTTAAACGGCTCTTTGATTTCCGCACTGAGTGCCCGGAGGTAATCATCCTTGTTGGTTTTTGACCATTCAATGGCGAACTTGGCTCGATAACAAAGCTCCATGAAAACAAGCAGAATCGTGCGCCCATTGCCATCGAGAAAAGGATGCGCGAATGCCAACTGGCCCATGACGTCACCAGAGCGATCCCTAAAGCGCTTCTTGTTCGACGCCAGTTCAAATGCATAGTCGACGGAGAGCTTGATCGATGCCGGATGCTCAAACGGGGTATGGTGTGGATCGTCTTGAGAACCTTTGAAAACGGCAAGATGTGGAACAAGCTCAGTTCGATCCTTACCCGCCCAGTGATAAAAATCCGAGAACAGGATCTCGTGCACTTTGAGTACGGACGAGTAATCGATACTTTTTTTTTGGGCCAAGTATCGAAGCGCGTCTTCCATACTCAGTTCGAACGATAGATGCTCTGACTCTTTTACTTCGATGGGATCTTTAAGCTGTAGAGCATTTTGAAGGTACCCATCGGTCTCAAAATCGCCGAAGGGATCAAAATTCATGCGCTTAGCTTCTTCTTGGAGCGCCGCTTCTCTTTGAGGTAACTGCCCTGAAGCGCCAGGGTTTCCGATTTACTCAGAACACCCTTCCTCTTGAGATTGACCAACAGTTGCTCCACACCATCCAGCTCGACCACATCACCAGCCAGGCTGGTAATCGCAGCAGCCATTCGGCTTATGCCATCACGCTCAGCGGTAACATGATGAGCCCTGGCCAGGCGGCGCACATGGCTGGCAATACTGATATCGGCTGTTTTAGTCATCTGAAATCCCTCAATTAGCCTCCAGAGCATAGCATGGCGCCCTCCTCCCACTTCAACCGAAGCGCACGTCACTTAAACGTTTCTGGTTCAGGGCGAACCGTCCCCGCAAGCCGGCGTTCGAGCTAAGTCGCTCCCTGGCAGACCAGCGCGCCATCCAGATACACGCGGTCCTTGCCATTGCCCTTGGAGGCGTAGAGATTGCGGTCGGCACGCTTGAGGACCGCCGACATATCGGCCCCGGCCGTAAAGCACGTCATGCCCGCACTGCAGGTGTAGTGATGGGGCGGCGCGACACTGCAGCGGATCGCTTGCAGCAGGCGCAGCGCGTAATCGGTGGCGAGATCGGGGTCATCGACCAGCAGCAGCACGCCGAATTCCTCGCCGCCAATCCTGCCGAAACTGTGGCTGCCGGGGGTGGATTTCAGGCACGCGGCCATGGCGCAGAGAATCCGGTCGCCGACATCATGGCCGAACTGGTCATTCTTCAATTTGAAACTGTCGATATCCAACATCATGAAGTAACCGGTATCACCGGCCGCAATCAGTTTGGCGAAGCCCTCCATAAAGGCGCGCCGGTTCAGGATGGAGGTCAAGTAATCCGTCTCGGCCAATTCCCGAAACTCACTCTCGACCAGTAACACGGAGCGCAGGTTTTTCAGGTAGTAGACATTCAAGATAAAGCCGATCGACACCGACGCCGCACAAAAAATAAACACATAGGTGTCGACGCCGTCATAAAGGCTCAGCTGAATGTTGGGCCACGTCAGTAACCAGACCAGGGCGGCGCAGACCAGAAAATCCTGGACCACGATAAACAGGATTGCGCTGCTCATCACCAAGGTTACGGCCAGCGGCAAGGCGAACACCTGCAACGCGGGGCGGGTGTGCACCACATAGGCAAAACCTGCGGACAGCAGCACCATGTAGAACCCGCCGAGGGCCCGCCACAGCACATAATGCGTCACCATCCGGTGAACCCCATACACCACGCACAGCCCCAGCGTGACCAGCACCACCGGCCAGCCGAACATTCCCCCACGATCCACCAGCAACACCGCCAGCCAGGCGAAAATCCCGATCAGTTCGGCCTGGGCGATGGCAGGCGACAACAGCCTCTGCATCCGTGGCCTGAGTTTCACATTTGCCGGCATCCCGTCACTCCCTGTGAATGCGTGGCCGGTGTGTCATCGGCATGACTCAGTTGAAGACTGTGCAGGCAAATCGCAAACGAATAGGCCATGAACCGTCTTACCAGCACGACAAAAGGTGGCAGGACTTCAAGCTGCGTCTTGGAATGAATCTTGAAATAGCCCCGCTCGGCCCCCTCTTGCACCAGACGAATGACGTGGGTCTTGGACACCGAAAGTTGCTCAGCGATGGAAAGGTAGGACGAAGACCTGAAACTTGCGCCCTGATTATCCCGCGCACACGCATCGTTATAGATCGCCAGCATCAACATATGCCCGGCATCGCGCTTTACCAGCCAATAACAATCGGGCATCAACAGGTCAATGCTCAGGTTACGGCAGAGAAGCACCGAAAACCCTTTGAAATACCGGGCCAGATAGGCGCGATCATCCAACCCGGCCATTGAGGCGCACACCGCGGGTTCGGGGCACATCACGCCCAGCGGCTCGACCACGGACGTGAGCATCGGCCTGATCTCCGCGCAGGCTTGGGACGATGGGCTGAACAGCCGCAGACGGCTGTCGTCCGGATGCCTCGACACCGTCATGAACCCCAGCGCCCTGAACAGCAGGAAGATCGACTCCAGGCTGTTTCGCGAACAGAACCCGCGCGCCACACAAAACGCTTTCACCTCGGACAGCAAGGGGACCGGCTTGGCGAAATACGTACTCAATAACGTAAAGGACACCATCAAGCGACTGAACTTCAGTGCCGTCTTGTAGAAAAACGGTCTTTTTGAATAGCACTCCAGCAGAGCCGAATAATGGGTACGAATACACCCGTCAAAATCCACATGGCGCTCAAACGCCCGCGCCGACTGTTCAATCGCCAGCTTCAACGAACCACTGCACATGAGAAAGAGCCCTGATCAAACAACTTGGATTCACTGATCTCAATTGCAGCACCGGTAATGGCGTTTTGCCTTGAGCGCAATCTATCGTGATTAGCTCAGGGGACATCGTCGTTACCAAAATTGTTCCAAAAAACCCAGGCGGCTTAACCGTTTCAGTCGCCGCGGCGAACCTTCCCCGCAAGCCGGCGTCCGAGCTAAGGCACTGTTGCCTACCGCTCGCCGCGAGGTTGTCGTTTGAAAGCCGCCATCATCAAAAAGTACCGCCTGATCATCAAGACCATGGGCTATGTGGGCTGGTCGCTGTTCTGGCTGTTGCTGTGGGACGTCGCCGTCACCGTGGACTTCATGCTGTTCCTCACCGCCAAGATCAATTTGCCGCTGATGCCCCTCACCCTGCTGGGCTCGGCACTGATCGTGCTCATCAGCTTTCGCAACAGCAGCGCCTATAACCGCTGGTGGGAGGCCCGTACGCTATGGGGCGCGATGGTCAACAATTCACGCAGCTTCGCGCGGCAGGTATTGACCCTGCTGGACGACCCCGACGGCGAAGTGAACCCGGTCAAGGCCACCCTGCTGCGCCGCCATGTGGCCTATGTGAATTGCCTGGCTGCGCACCTCAAGGGCGAGCCGTGCCCTGATGAAGTACGCGCCTTTATCCCCTCCGAGGAATTCGCCCGCAACGGCGCCACCAATAATTTCGCCAATGACATCCTCACCGGCTCGGCGGCGTTGCTGGCCAGGGAATACAAGGCAGGGCACCTGGACAGCATTCGCCTGGCACGGCTGGAGTCGACCCTGGTGGATTTGTCCAATGCCCAGGGCGGCATGGAGCGGATCGCCAACACGCCACTGCCCTACCCTTACGTGTATTTCCCACGCCTGTTTATCTCGCTGTTCTGCCTGATCGTACCCGTGGGCCTGGTGGAATCCCTGGGCTGGTTCACCCCGCTGGCGTCCACCGTGGTGGGCTTTATGCTGCTGGCCATCGAACGCATCGGCACCGACCTGCAAAGCCCGTTCCGCTCCAGCGAACACCAGATCCAGATGGAAGCCATCTGCGAAACCATCGAGAAAAACCTGCAATCGATGCAGCGTGATGCGCTGGGTGGCGAGCGCATCGGATAAACACGCCCTTCGGCCTAAAGTGCGTGCTCCCGCAGTCGATACAAAGGGAGTACGCATGGGCCACATCCCCTCAAAACAACACATGCGACGCTCGACGCCACTGTTTTCTCCTTGCCAAAAATATAAATACCCGCGGGTGAAGTCATGAATATCAAGCAAAAGTTGACCTGGGCGTTTGCCGCTATCGCGTGCCTGCCAGTCATCCTGGTGGCCGTTATGGTTGTGCTGAACTTGCGCGAGGGGGCCCTGGCCAATTTCCTCGACAGCAGCGGTCGCGAGATCCGTCAGATCGACAACGGCATGAAGCAGTTTTTCGATGGCATCAGCCAGAACGTCGACTTTGTGGCCAAGGACCCGCGCGTTGTCGCGGCCAAGGACCTCAAGAGCTACGCCGGCGCCGACGCCGCGCAAATCCCCCTGACCCAGACCAACAAAGACCTGCTGGCGATTTTCGATCAGTTCGCCAAGAGCCACCCGAGCACCGCCTACTTGTCCTTGGGCCTCGCCGACGGCGGTTATGCCAGCTGGCCTGACGACACCAAACTGAACAACTACGACCCACGCGTACGCCCCTGGTACAAGGCCGCCATCGCCGCGCCAGGTGCTACCGTGCGCACCGGCGCCTATTACTGGGCACCGGACGACGTGGTGCTGATCGGCACCGTGCACACCGTCGCCGACGCCACCGGCAATATCCTCGGCGTGGTCGGCCTGGACGTGTCGCTCAAGCAGCTCACCGAACTGGTGCGCAACATCAAGCTGGGCGACAGCGGCTACCTGATGCTGGTGGAAGCCAACGGCAACGTGCTGGTGGACCCCAGCGATGCCAAGCACAACTTCAAGCCGATGGCCGACCTGGGCCCCAACTACGCCGAACTGGCCAAGCGCGGCGACGGCGTGACCCAGGTCGACATCAACGGCGTGGCCTACATGGCCAACGTGGTCAGCTCCAAGGATTTGGGCTGGCGCTTTATCGGCCTCATCAAACGCGATGAAGTCATGGCCGGCGCCACCAGCCTCACATGGTTGATCGCCGCGATTGCCGCCGTCCTGGCCGTGGTGTTCGCGATTGTCGGCGCCAGCTTTGCCAGCGTGATCGTGCGCCCGATTCGCGGGGTGGCCGACGGCCTGCAGGAGATTGCCGAAGGCGAAGGCGACCTGACGCGCCAACTCAAGGTGCAAGGCAAGGACGAAACCGCCAGCCTGGCGGGCTGGTTCAACCAGTTCCTGAGCATGATCGCGCAACTGGTGCAGCGCATCGGCAACGCCTCTTCCGACCTGCAAACCGCCGCCGCCGACACCAGCGAAGTCGCCAACAACATGAACCAGGCCGCCGGGCGCCAACGTGAAGCCGTGGAGCTGGTAAGCACCGCGTTCAACGAAATGGTGGCCACCGCCAACGAGGTCGCGCGTTCCTGCAGCGCCGCCGCCGCGAGTGCCGACGAAGGCTACCGCGACGTGCACAATGGCCAGCAGCATATCGGCGAAGCCACCGGCAGCGTGCTCAAGCTCAGCGAAGACCTGCAAAAGTCGACCCAGACCATGCAGTTGCTGGAGCAGGACAGCCAGAACATCAACACCATCCTCGACACCATCCGCTCGATCGCCGAACAGACCAACCTGCTGGCGCTCAACGCCGCGATTGAAGCCGCGCGCGCCGGTGACCAGGGCCGCGGTTTTGCCGTGGTCGCCGACGAAGTCCGCGCCCTGGCACGCCGCACTGCCGACTCCACCGGTGAAATCGACAGCCTGCTGGGCAACCTCGCCCGCCGCACCCAGGAAGTCACCCAGCAGATGCAGGGCAGCCTGCTCGTATCCCACACCAGCGTGGAACGCATCCAGCAGGCCCGCGACAGCTTCGACAAGATCCAAGGCTCGGTGGACTCGATCCGCGACCAGAACACCCAGATCGCCACCGCGGCCGAAGAACAGCACCAGGTGGCCGAAGAGATCAACCGGCACATCGCGCAGATCCATGCCGATGCGCAACTGGTCGAAGGCTTTGCCCACTCGGCGCAGACCGGATCGGGGCGGTTGACGGATATTTCCGGTCAGCTCAAGGGGTTGGTGGGGCGGTTCAAGTTCTAGGGTCGCCTGCGGGGACGTGTATTGGCTACTGATAGCCTCGCACTCCCCGCCTCTTACCCAACCACTGCTATTAAGGCGCTATCGGGGATGACGGTAGTCACCAACGACTTCGGGATCGTGCAGGCCCTGATGGATGCGACGCAGGTCACGGTGATCCACACCGGCGGCCAACTGGACCATGACAACCATTCTTCCGTCGGCGGGCTGGCCGTGGCGACCCTGCGCCAGGTGGTAACGGACATCGCCTTTGTGTCCATCAGCTCCTGGGACTTGCACCGAGGCATCACCACCCCCTCGGCGCTGAAAGTCGAGGTCAAGCAAGTGACGATGCAATCGGCGTCCCAGGTGGTGTTGGTGGCGAGCAGCTCCAAATATTGCACCTTCAGCATGTACCGCATCGCCGGGCTGGAACCGTTCGACGTGATCATCAGCGACGACGCCCTGGCGCCGGCAGCGGCAGATGGCATCCGCACGCGCGGGATTGAATGGATGCTGCCGGGTGATCCGTTGCCGGCCTGATGCCCTTCCTTTGTGGGAGATGTCGAGCTTTAGCGAGGCTTCGATGGCGGTGGCACGGTTGGCAGGTGTCTTGGCTGACGCACAGCTATCGGGGGCAAGCCCCCTCCCACATTTGATTGAGGTCGGCAGGTGGGAAGTTGCCCGGCTGTAGATCTCATGGTCACCGCTGGTCCCCTGTGGGAGATGTCGAGCTTTAGCGAGGCTTCGATGGCGGCGGCACGGTTGGCAAGTGTGTTGGCTGACACACAGCTATCGGGGGCAAGCCCCCTCCCACATTTGATTGAGGTTGGCAGGTGGGAAGTTGCCCGGCTGTAGATCTCATGTTCACCGCTGGTCCCCTGTGGGAGATGTCGAGCTTTAGCGAGGCTTCGACGGCGGCGGCACGGTTGGCAGGTGTCTGGCTGACACACAGCTATCGGGGCAAGCCCCCTCCCACATTTGATTGAGGTCGGCAGGTGGGAAGTTGCCCGGCTGTAGATCTCATGATCACCGCTGGTCCCCTGTGGGAGATGTCGAGCTTTAGTGAGGCTTCGATGGCGGCGGCAGGGTTGGCAGGTGTGTTGGCTGACACACAGCTATCGGGGGCAAGTCGAATCGTCGCACCGCCCCTCCCACATTTGAACCGAACCGACACAGAGGCTCTGTCGACTACCGAGCCGCTTTCCAGTCCCACAACCATTGCAGGCCCGCCGAGGTATCGGCCTTTGGCCGGTATTCGCAGCCGACCCAGCCGTCGTAGCCCAACTGGTCCATCAGTTCGAACAGGAACCCGTAGTTCAGCTCGCCCAGGTCAGGCTCGTGACGGTCCGGCACCCCGGCAATCTGGATATGGCCAATGCCGTCAAAGTCGCGGCGCAGCTTGGTGGCCAAGTCGCCTTCGACGATCTGGCAGTGGTAGCAGTCGAACTGCACCTTGAGGTTGCGCGCGCCGACCTCTCGGCAGATGGCGTGGGCCTGGTCCTGGCGATTGAGGAAAAACCCCGGCATGTCGCGGGTGTTGATCGGTTCCAGCAACACGGTGACGCCGACCTTGGCCGCCGCCGCGCTGGCGTAGGCGAGGTTTTCCAGGTACACGGCGTGATGGCGCTCACGCAGGGATTCCGATGGCAACAGCCCCGCCATGACATGCACGCGGTGGTTGCCGAGCACGGCGGCGTATTCCAACGCGCGCTCGAAGCCACTGCGAAACTCGGCTTCACGCCCCGGCAGGCTCGCGATGCCCCGCTCCCCCGCCGCCCAGTCACCGGGCGGCGCGTTGAACAACGCCTGCACCAGGTCGTTATCACTCAAGCGCTGCTTGAGCACCTGCGCGTCGTACTCGTAGGGAAACAGGTACTCCACCGCTTCAAAACCATCGGCCTTCGCGGCACTGAAACGCTCGAGAAAGTCATGTTGCGGGTACAGCATGCTCAGGTTGGCAGCAAAACGAGGCATAGGAACTCCTGGAAATCAGACAAAAGGCCAGATCAACAATGTAATCACGAAACCCAAGGTGCCGAGCAAGGTGGTGATCACCGCCCACGTGCGCAAACCGTCGGCCACGTTAAGCCCGGCAAGTTTGATGAAGATCCAGTAGCCGACATCGTTGATATGGGACATAGCCAGCCCGCCACTATTCATGGGGTACTCATGAGGAAAACGGCGGCTGACACCACACCGGCGAGCCGCGTTTGAGCTGGGATCGATCACTCACCAATGAACGGATCATGTTAATTATTTTTTCAATCTGACATTTTTTAACATTGATCCGAGAAAACCTCAGCCTCACCCCTTATCGCCGTCCCCCACGCAAACTCATTTGCGACCCTTGTGCTTTACGTATTATGGTATACCATCATACGCAATCCACTCCCCCACACCTGATGGAGCCGCTCATGAGTTTCGAAATCCGCAAGATCGTCAGCTACGTAGAAGAAACCTTTATCGAAGGCGGCAAGGCCGCGGACACCCCGGTGAAGATGGTCGGCCTCGCCGTGGTGCTGAAGAACCCATGGCTGGGTCGTGGCTTCGTCGAAGACCTCAAGCCGGAAATCCGGGCCAATTGCTCCGACCTCGGCGCACTGATGGTCGAGCGCCTGGTGGGCATCATTGGCGGCGCCGAAAACATCGAGGCGTATGGCAAGGCTGCCGTGGTCGGGGCCGATGGCGAGATCGAACACGCGAGCGCGATCATCCATACCCTGCGCTTCGGCAATCACTACCGTGAAGCGGTCAAGGCCAAGAGCTACCTGAGCTTCACCAACAAGCGCGGCGGCCCTGGCACCTCGATCCAGATCCCGATGATGCACAAGGACGACGAAGGCCTGCGTTCGCACTACATCACCCTGGAAATGCACATCGAGGATTCGCCGCGCGCCGATGAAATCGTCGTGGTATTGGGCTGCGCCGATGGCGGCCGCCTGCACCCTCGTATCGGCAACCGCTATATCGACCTGGAAGAGCTGGCCGCTGAAAAAGCCCAGTAAGCAAGACCGGCCAAAACAAAAAGCATGCAGGAGCGCTCCATGATTCGGCTCACCGCTGAACGCACCCCGGCTGGCACCAGTTATCTGGCGACCGGCCAAGGCCAGCCTGTGGTTTTGATCCACGGCGTGGGCCTGAATAAAGAAATGTGGGGCGGGCAAGTCGTTGGCCTGGCCACGAATTACCGCGTGATCACCTATGACATGCTCGGCCATGGCGCCAGCCCGCGTCCGGCCGCCGGCACGCCGCTGCTGGGGTATGCCGACCAGTTGCTGGAGCTGCTCGACCACCTGCAATTGCCCCAGGCCACGGTGATCGGTTTTTCCATGGGCGGCCTGGTCTCCCGGGCGTTTGCCCTGCACTATCCCGAGCGCCTCACATCCCTGGTAGTGCTCAACAGTGTGTTCAATCGCAGCCCGGAACAGCGCGCCGGCGTGATCGCACGCACCGCCCAGGCCGCCGAACACGGCCCGGATGCGAATGCCGAAGCCGCGCTGTCGCGCTGGTTCAGCCGTGAATACCAGGCGGCCAACCCGGCGCAGATCGCCGCCCTGCGTGAAACCCTGGCGGGCAACGACCCCCAGGGCTACCTGACCACCTACGAACTGTTTGCGACCCAGGACATGTACCGCGCCGACGACCTCAAGGGCTTGCGCGTACCGACCCTGGTCGCCACCGGCGAACTCGACCCCGGCTCAACCCCGGAAATGGCCCGGCAACTGGCCGATCGTATTCCCGGCGCCACCGTTGCGGTGCTGGCCGAGCAACGGCATATGATGCCGGTAGAATCGCCACGCCTGGTCAACCAGCTGCTGCTGGGCTTCCTCGACACGGTGTACGCCCAAAACAATCCAATCAAGGGGATCGTTGCATGACACTCGCACGCTTCCAGATGTGCATCGGCGGTGAATGGGTCGATGCCCTGTCCGGCAAGACTTTCGACAGCCTCAACCCGGCCCTGGCCGAACCCTGGGCGCAACTGCCCGACGCCGATGAAGCCGATGTGGAGCGCGCCGTGCAGGCCGCGCAAAGCGCCTTCGACAGCCCGGCCTGGCGTGGCCTCACCGCCACCGCACGGGGCAAATTGCTGCGCCGCCTGGGTGAGCTGATCGCCGAGAACAAGGAGCAACTGGCCCAGCTCGAAAGCCGCGACAACGGCAAGTTGATCCGCGAAACCCGTGGCCAGGTCAGCTACCTGCCGGAGTTTTTCCACTACACCGCCGGCCTGGCCGACAAGCTCGAAGGCGGTACCCTGCCGCTGGACAAGCCCGACCTGTTCGCCTACACCGTGCACGAAGCCATGGGCGTGGTCGCCGCGATCATTCCGTGGAACAGCCCACTGTACCTGACCGCGATCAAACTCGCGCCGGCCCTGGCGGCGGGCAATACCATCGTGATCAAACCGTCGGAACACGCCTCGGCGACCATCCTCGAACTCGCGCGCCTGGCCCTTGAAGCCGGGATCCCAGCGGGCGTGGTCAACGTGGTCACCGGCTACGGCCCCAGCACCGGCGCCGCCCTCACCCGCCACCCACTGGTGCGCAAGATCGCCTTCACCGGCGGCGCGGCCACGGCCCGCCACGTGGTGCGCAGCAGTGCGGAGAACTTCGCCAGGCTGTCCCTGGAACTGGGCGGCAAGTCACCCAATATCATCTTTGCCGACGCCGACCTCGACAGCGCCATCAACGGTGCGATTGCCGGGATCTACGCGGCGTCCGGGCAGAGCTGCGTGTCCGGCTCGCGCCTGCTGGTGCAGGATGAAATCTACGACGAATTCGTTGAGCGCCTGGTGGCTCGCGCCCAGCGCATCCGCATCGGCAACCCCCAGGACGACGCCAGCGAAATGGGCCCCATGGCCACCGCGCAGCAACTGGCCGTGGTCGAAGGCCTGGTCGCGGACGCCATCGCTGAAGGCGCGCGCCTGCGCACCGGCGGCAAACGCCCGCAGAACCTCGGTGGGGGCTGGTTCTATGAGCCGACCTTGTTCGAGTGCGACAGCAACTCGATGAAGATCATGCAGGAAGAAGTGTTCGGCCCGGTGGCCTCGGTCATCCGTTTCAAGGACGAAGCCGAAGCGCTGGCCATCGCCAACGACTCGCAATTCGGCCTCGCCGCCGGCATCTGGACCCGCGACCTTGGCCGCGCCCACCGCCTGGCGCGGGACGTGCGCTCGGGGATCATCTGGGTCAACACCTACCGCGCCGTGTCGGCGATGGCGCCTATCGGCGGCTTCAAGAACAGCGGCTACGGACGTGAAAGCGGCATCGATTCGGTGCTCGCCTACACCGAGCTGAAGACGGTGTGGATCAACCTCTCCCAGGCGCCCATGCCTGACCCTTTCGTGATGCGTTAAGAGACCCCGACCATGATCGAACCCGGCATTTACAAAGACGTCATGAGCTCATTCCCTTCCGGCGTCACGGTGGTCACCACCCTCGACCCGGACGGCGGCATCGTCGGCATCACCGCCAGTGCGTTCAGCGCGCTGTCGATCGACCCGGCGCTGGTGCTGTTCTGCCCCAACTATGGGTCGGACACCTACCCGATCCTGCGCGACAGCAAGCGCTTCGCGATCCACTTGCTGTCCGCCGACCAGACCGCCGAGGCCTATGCTTTCGCCAGCAAAGGCAAGGAAAAGGCCAAGGGTATCGAGTGGCACCTGAGCGAGTTGGGCAACCCGCTGCTGGCCAAGGCCACGGCGATCATCGAGTGCGAACTGTGGCGCGAATACGACGGCGGCGATCACGCGATCATCGTCGGCGCGGTAAAGAACCTGATCCTGCCCAAGGAGCCGGTCACGCCGATGATCTACCACAAGGGCAAGCTGGGCCCGCTGCCGGCCCTGGCCTGAGGCGCGCGGGGGCGTGAGGGTTTGTCGCTTAAGGAACGCAGCATGATAAACTTGGGCACGATTTTCGGCCCTCAATCGGCCCCGGCCGGCCGAGGCCTCCAGTTAACCGCCACATTCAGAGCAGACCCCATGAAACGCGCGCCCCTCGACGACAGCTTCAAGGTCAATCACAACCCGGTCACCCTGCGCGAAATCGTGCTGGAAAAACTGCGCAGCGCCATCATGAACTTCCAACTGCTGCCCGGTGACCGCCTGGTGGAGCGCGACCTGTGCGACCGCCTCGGCGTCAGCCGCACCTCGGTACGCGAAGCCTTGCGTCACCTGGAGTCCGAAGGCCTGGTGGAATTCGCCGATGCCAAGGGCCCGCAGGTGGCAATCATCACCCTGGCCGACGCCGTCGACATCTATGAACTGCGCTGCGTACTCGAAGGCTTGATCGTGCAGTTGTTCACTCTGCGCGCCAAGGCCAAGGACATCAAGGCCCTGGAAAAAGCCCTGGAAGAAAACCGCAAGGCCCTCAAGGACGGTGAACTGCAACAGGTCATCGACTCGGTCCAGGGCTTCTACGACGTGCTGCTCGAAGGTTCGGGCAACCATGTGGCGGCCACCCAGTTGCGCCAGCTGCAAGCGCGCATCAGCTACCTGCGCGCCACCTCGGTGTCCCAGGAAAACCGTCGCGGCACCAGTAACCAGGAAATGGAACGCATGGTCCAGGCGATCAAGAGCGGCGACCCGCTGGCGGCCCACCAGGCCTGCGTCGATCACGTGCGTGCGGCCGCCGCCGTGGCCCTGGACTACCTCAAGCGCAAACAGGAAGAAACCGGCAAGATTCCGGAAATCACCCTGCCCATCGCGCTGAAAGAACCGCGCATAGGTCACTGACCTTGGCCAGCCCCAGCTTTTGCCCGACATGCGGCGGCAGTGACCTCGGTCACCAGCTGCCACCGGGCGATACCCATGAGCGCCTGATGTGCCGGGGCTGCGGCTATATCCACTACATCAATCCCAAGATCATCGCCGGCTGCATCATCGAGCAGGACGGCAAATACCTGCTATGCCAACGGGCGATCCCGCCCCGCCCGGGCACCTGGACCTTGCCTGCCGGCTTTATGGAAGGTGGCGAAACCACCGAGCAGGCGGCGTTGCGTGAAGTCTGGGAAGAAAGCGGCGTACGCGCCGAGATCGTATCGCCCTACTCGATCTTCAGCGTGCCGAAAATCAGCGAGGTTTACATCATCTTCCGCGCCATCGCGCTGGAGATCACCGGCCAGTTCGGCCCGGAAACCCTCGACTACACGTTCTTCGCGCCCGAGGAGATTCCCTGGGAGAGCATCTACTACCCGGCGATCCGGCAGATTCTCGAGCGGTATATCGAGGAACGCCAGGCTGGGGTGTATGGCATCTATATCGGGAACGATGACAGCGGCAAGATTCATTTCATCCGCTGACCGCACGGCCAAACACGGATCAAAATGTGGGAGGGGGCTTGCTCCCGATAGCGGTGTATCAGTCAGCATCCTTGTAGCTGACAGACCTCTATCGGGAGCAAGCCCCCTCCCACATTTGGCCCATGTTCGGCCTGATGACCTAGGGCGCCAGCCCTTCCACGATGATGATCTGCGCCACCCCCGCCCCTTCACGGTGCGCCTTCGCCTCCTGATATTCAGCGGACTCATAACACGCTACCGCCTGCTCATAGCTCTCAAACTCAATCACCACATTACGCTGCCGTGCCGGCCCGCCTTCCATCGCCTCGCTGCGCCCGCCCCTGGCCAGGAACCGCCCGCCAAACTTTGCAAACGCCGCCGGCGCGCGCTGGGTGTACTGCGTGTATTGCTCGGCATCGGACACATCCACATGGGCAATCCAGTAGGCCTTCATCGTGACATCCTATTGTTGAGTTTTTGTGGTATACCATAATACATACAACCAACAAATCGAGCACTCTCCATGTCCTTCAACAGCATCGCAGACATCATCGAAGACTACCGCCAAGGCAAGATGGTGCTCCTGGTGGACGACGAAGACCGGGAAAACGAAGGCGACCTGTTGCTGCCTGCGGCCTGCTGCACCGCCGAGACTATCAGTTTCATGGCCCGCGAAGCCCGTGGCCTGATCTGCCTGACCCTCACCGACGAACACTGCCAGCGCCTCGGCCTGGAACAGATGGTGCCGAGCAACGGCAGCGTGTTCAGCACCGCGTTTACCGTGTCCATCGAAGCCGCCAGCGGCGTGACTACCGGCATCTCCGCCGCCGACCGCGCACGCACCGTGGCAGCGGCCGTCGACAGCAATGCCGGACCGGCCGATATCGTGCAGCCGGGGCATATCTTCCCGTTGCGCGCCAAGGACGGCGGCGTGTTGACCCGCGCCGGCCACACCGAAGCCGGCTGCGACCTGGCGCGCCTGGCCGGGCACACCCCGGCGTCGGTGATCGTCGAAGTGATGAACGACGACGGCACCATGGCCCGCCGTCCGGAACTGGAAATCTTCGCGCGCAAGCACGGCATCAAGATCGGCACGATCGCCGACCTGATCCACTACCGCCTCAGCACCGAACGCACCGTGGTGCGCATCGGCGAACGCGACCTGCCCACGGTGCACGGCACATTCCGCCTGATCACCTTTGAAGACCGCATCGACGGCGGCGTGCACATGGCAATGGTGATGGGCCAGTTGCGCCGCGATACCCCGGCGCTGGTGCGCGTGCATGTGATCGACCCGCTGCGCGACCTGGTCGGTGCCGACTACAGCGGCCCGTCCAACTGGACGCTGTGGGCGGCCTTGCAACGTGTCGCCGCTGAAGGCAGCGGCGTGGTGGTGGTGCTGGCCAACCATGAGTCGTCCCAGGCGCTGCTCGAACGCGTGCCGCAACTGACCCAGGCACCGCGCCAGTTCAACCGTTCGCAGTCGCGCATCTATTCCGAAGTGGGCACCGGGGCGCAGATCTTGCAAGACCTCGGCGTCGGCAAACTGCGTCACCTCGGCCCGCCCCTCAAATATGCCGGGCTGACCGGCTACGACCTGGAGGTGGTCGAGAGCATTCCCTTCACCGAATGACGGATAACCGGTAAGGCAAAATGCTTGCACAAAGTTTGGAATACCATAATATGATATTCCATAGACCGAACGCTTCCGCCAAGTGCGCCCGCCAGGGAGAGCACCAATAACAGCCCTTGGCACGGTCGCCTTTTGGGGTCTCGATTAGAGGCCCCCGATGGACCTACTGCTCCCGATAGGCGGGCATTACCAAGCCCGCTCAATAACAAAACAAATGAGGGCGTGAAAATGGTGTTGAACAAACGTGCAACCGCGGTGCTGTTCGCGGGTTTATTGGCCACGGCCACTCACGCGGCCATGGCGGCCGAAAGCGTCAATTTCGTGAGCTGGGGCGGTAGCACCCAGGATGCGCAGAAGCAGGCCTGGGCCGACCCGTTCAGCAAGGCCAGCGGCATTACCGTGGTCCAGGATGGCCCCACCGACTACGGCAAACTCAAGGCCATGGTCGAAAGCGGCAACGTGCAGTGGGACGTGGTGGATGTCGAGGCCGACTTCGCCTTGCGCGCCGCCGCCGAAGGCCTGCTCGAACCCCTCGACTTCTCGGTGATCCAGCGCGACAAGATCGACCCGCGCTTCGTCTCCGACCATGGCGTGGGCTCGTTCTTCTTCTCCTTCGTGCTCGGCTACAACGAAGGCAAGCTCGGCGCCGGCAAGCCCCAGGACTGGACCGCGCTGTTCGACACCAAGACCTACCCCGGCAAACGCGCCCTCTACAAATGGCCAAGCCCCGGCGTGCTCGAACTGGCGCTGCTGGCCGACGGCGTCCCGGCCGACAAGCTCTACCCCCTGGACCTGGACCGCGCCTTCAAGAAACTCGACACCATCAAAAAAGACATCGTCTGGTGGGGCGGCGGTGCGCAGTCGCAACAGTTGTTGGCCTCCGGCGAAGTCAGCATGGGCCAGTTCTGGAACGGTCGCATCCACGCCCTGCAGGAAGACGGCGCGCCCGTGGGCGTGAGCTGGAAGCAGAACCTGGTCATGGCCGATATCCTCGTCGTGCCTAAAGGTTCGAAAAACAAAGCGGCGGCGATGAAATTCCTCGCCAACGCCAGCAGCGCCAAGGGCCAGGCGGATTTCTCCAACCTGACCGCCTATGCGCCGGTGAACATCGACAGCGTGCAGCGCCTGGATTCGGTGCTCGCGCCGAACCTGCCGACCGCCTACGTCAAGGACCAGATCACCCTCGATTTCGCCTACTGGGCCAAGAACGGTCCGGCCATTGCGACACGGTGGAATGAATGGCTAGTCAAATGAAAATGACGGCAACCACACCGACCGGGAGCGCCCTCGGCGCTGCCGGCGCGGTTTCGCCCAAGGCCGGGGCGCCGTCCCTGGCACAGCGCTGGCGGGGCTCGAGCAACCTGATCCCGGCCCTGCTGTTCCTCGGCCTGTTCTTCCTGGCGCCGCTGATCGGCCTGCTGCTGCGCGGTGTGCTGGAGCCAGTGCCGGGCCTGGGCAACTATGAACAGCTGTTCGCCAACTCGGCCTATGCACGGGTGCTGCTCAACACCTTTTCGGTGGCGGGCCTGGTGACCCTGTTCAGCCTGCTGCTGGGCTTTCCGCTGGCCTGGGCGATCACCCTGGTGCCGCGCGGCTGGGGACGCTGGATCCTGAATATTGTGCTGCTGTCGATGTGGACCAGCCTGCTCGCCCGCACTTACTCCTGGCTGGTCTTGCTGCAAGCCTCCGGGGTGATCAACAAGGCGCTGATGGCCATGGGCATCATCGATGTGCCCCTGGAGATGGTGCATAACCTCACCGGCGTGGTGATCGGCATGAGCTACATCATGATTCCGTTCATCGTGCTGCCATTGCAGGCGACCATGCAGGCCATCGACCCGATGATCCTGCAGGCCGGCTCGATCTGCGGCGCGAGCCCGTGGACCAACTTCTTGCGCGTGTTCCTGCCGCTGTGCCGGCCGGGGTTGTTCTCCGGCGGCCTGATGGTGTTCGTGATGTCCCTCGGTTACTACGTCACCCCGGCGCTGCTCGGCGGTGCGCAGAACATGATGCTGCCCGAGTTCATCATCCAGCAGGTGCAATCGTTCCTTAATTGGGGCCTGGCCAGTGCCGGCGCCGCGTTGCTGATCTTCATCACCCTGGTGCTGTTCTACTTCTACCTGAAGCTTCAGCCGGAATCCCCGGTTGGCGCCCGCAACGCGAGGTAAGCCGTCATGCTCCTGACCCCCAATGCCATGAGCCGCAGGATGCGCTTGGGCCTCTACACCACCACCGGGTTGATCGGCCTGTTCCTGCTGCTGCCGATCGTGTTTATCGTGCTGCTGTCGTTCGGCTCGTCGCAATGGCTGGTGTTCCCGCCGCCGGGCTGGACGCTGAAATGGTACGGCCAGTTCTTTTCCAACGCCGACTGGATGAACGCGGCCATGGCCAGCCTCAAGGTGGCCGTGCTGACCACCGTATTCGCCGTCGCCCTCGGCCTGCCCACCGCCTTTGCCCTGGTGCGCGGGCGCTTCCCCGGCCGTGAATTGCTCTACGGCCTGTTCACCCTGCCGATGATCGTGCCGCTGGTGATCATCGCCGTGGCGGTGTACGCGCTGTTCCTCAAGCTTGGCTACACCGGCACGATGTTCGCCTTTGTGGTCAGCCATGTGATCGTGGCGCTGCCGTTCACCATCATCTCGATCATCAACTCGCTGAAACTGTTCGACCAGTCGATCGAAGACGCGGCGGTGATCTGCGGCGCCTCGCGGTTGCAGGCGGTGTTCAAGGTGACCTTTCCGGCGATTCGTCCGGGGATGGTCGCCGGTGCGCTGTTCGCCTTCCTGGTCTCGTGGGACGAAGTGGTGCTCAGCGTGATGATGGCCAGCCCGACCCTGCAAACCCTTCCCGTAAAAATGTGGACCACCCTGCGCCAGGACCTGACGCCTGTGATCGCCGTCGCGTCGACGCTGCTGATCGGCCTCTCGGTGCTGGTCATGGTGATTGCCGCCGCCGTTCGCCGGCGTACCGAAACCCGCGCTTGAGCGCCGAGGAGAAGAACATGAGTGCAGTGATCAACGATGTCGCGCAGAGCCATGGCCAACCCCTGGTCAGCCTGCGCAACCTGAACAAGCACTACGGCGAATTCGCTGCCGTGGACAACATCTCGCTGGACATCCAGGACGGCGAATTCCTCACCTTCCTCGGCTCCAGCGGCTCGGGCAAAAGCACCACACTGTCGATGCTTGCCGGCTTCGAAACGCCAAGCAGCGGCGAGATCCTGGTCAGCGGCCAATCGCTGGTCAACGTACCGCCGCACAAGCGCGACATCGGCATGGTGTTCCAGCGTTACTCGCTGTTCCCGCATTTGTCGGTGCGCGACAACATCGCCTTCCCCCTGGCGATTCGCAAACTGGCCAGCGCCGAACGCGACAAGCGAGTCGACGCCATGCTCAAGCTGGTGCAGTTGGAACAGTTCGCCCATCGCCGCCCTTCGCAATTGTCCGGCGGCCAACAGCAACGGGTCGCCATCGCCCGCGCGCTGGTGTACGAGCCACGCATCCTGCTGATGGACGAACCCCTCGGCGCCCTCGACAAGAAGTTGCGCGAAGACCTGCAGGACGAACTGCGCCAACTGCACCGGCGCCTGGGCATCACCATCGTCTACGTGACCCACGACCAGGAAGAAGCCATGCGCCTGTCCCAGCGCATCGCGATTTTCAGCCACGGCAAGATCGTCGGCCTGGGCAGCGGCTTCGACCTCTACCAAAACCCGCCGAACGCGTTCGTGGCGTCGTTCCTCGGCAACTCCAACTTCCTCAAGCTCAAGGCCCAGGGCAATGCCGTGGCGGCGTTCGAAGGCCAATCCGTGTCGATCCGCCTGACCAGCGGGTTGCACACCGAGCAGGAGGTGCTGCTGATGGTACGCCCGGAAAAAGCCCTGGCGCTGAGTGTCGAACAGGCCGCTGAGCAACCGTTGGCGGCGGGCTGGAATGAAGTGTCGGCGATTGTGGGTGAGGTGCTGTTCCTCGGCGAAAGCCAGACCTGCACCGTGAAAACCCTCGGCGGCACATCGATGACGGTCAAGGCGCTGTCCGCTGCGGGCATGCCGCTCAAGGCCGGCGACCCGGTGCGTGTGCGCTGGGCGACGGCGGATGCGTGTGTGTATACGCAGTGGGCCGAGAGTGATCTGAACAAGGCCGCAGGCGCGCATTGAATCCCATGTGGGAGGGGGCTTGCCCCCTCCCACATTTGAAGTGCGTTTATCCGTCAACTCTTGCGCTCGAAAATCGCCCCCTCGATCCCCAACACCTCACGGGTATCCGCATAAATCCCCACGCCCTTCTCCCACACGTGCTTGATCGAGCGGTCGGCGCAGCGAATCCGGTAATTGAGCTCGAACGGCTCCTGCCGTGACAACGCATATTGCACCTCGCGCCACACATAGTCGGCATCCTGCGCCAGGATCAGGCTGTTGTAGGTGAACTCATGGTTGTCCACCAGTCGCTCAGCGGGGTAACCAGTCAACTCCAGGCAGCCCGCGCTGACGAATTCCATGGTCCAGTCGCGGTTGTTGCGGCCGCGATAGATCAGGCCCGGCATGCTGTCGAGCAAGCTCATGCTGCTGCGCTGGCTGGCCTGCCAGGCGATTTCGCGGCGCTTGTGGGCAGTAACGTCCCCGGCCACCAAATAGAAGCCTTGGGGGCCGCGCTTGAGGCTGATCTCGAACCAGCGCAACTCGCCGTTGGGGTGCACAAAGCGCAGGCGCTGGTTGAATGAGGTGTCGGGGCGGCGGCGCAGTTCATTCAGGGCCTGGCGCCATAGCGGGCGGTCTTCCTGGTGCACGTAGTCCATCAGGTTGCGCTCCGCGCCCGGCGCGCCCATCAGCTCGGCCCAGGCCAGGTTGAAGTGGGCGATCTGGCCGTTGTCGCGCAGTTGCAATAAGGCGGCGGGAAAGCAATCCATCAGGTCAATCGGCGGGGGCGCAAACGCTTCGGGGCTGTCCCTCATCTAGTGGCGCTCCTCGTGTTTCATCAAGGCGCCGCTGTGCACCCAGGCCGCCAGCTCCAGGCGCGAATGCAGGCCGAGCTTCTGCAACAGGCTGCGCACGTAGATTTTCACCGTGCCGTCGCTGATCCCCAGTTCCCGGCCGATCTGTTTGTTGCTCATGCCGGCGGCGATCAGCGCCAGGGTCTGGCCTTCGCGCTCGGTAAGGTTTTCGCTGCCCGCAGCCTCACACGCTTGCGTGGGCTCGGCCTGGTCGGCGAGCAAGGCAATCAGGCTCGAGTCCAGCACGATCGCGCCCTTGTGGCAGTTGCGCATATACGCCAGCAACGCATCCGGCTCGGTTTCCTTGAGCACATAACCGCTGGCGCCCAGGCGCAAGGCCGTGAGCAGCTCGGCGCGGTCCATGGAGGCGGTGAGCACCACCACCTGGCAATCCAGGCGCAACTGGCGCAGTTCATCCAGCACCTGCAAACCGCTGAGGCCGGGCATGTGCAAATCCAGCAGCACCTGTTGCGGCGTCAGGCTCACGGCCAGGTTGATGCCCTCGCGGCCGCTGGCCGCCTGCCCCACCACTTCGAAGTCGCCGCTGGCATCGAACAACTGCGCCAGGCCCTTGCGAAACAACGGGTGATCATCGATCAGTAATAAGGTCGTGCAGTCCATCGAGACTCCCCTGTGGCAGATCGTGGTGGCGACGCAGGCCAAGGTGCACGCGCACCCCGTGCGGGCGGATCGCTTCTATGCTCAGCCGCGCGCCGATGCTGGCGGCGCGCTCGCGGATAATCGCCAGACCGAAATGGTTGTGCTCGTCGCAGGCCGGGATCAAGCCGATGCCATCGTCTTCCACCGACACCGAGGCGTCGCCGTCCTGGGTCTGGCGCAGTTCGATGCGCACGTGGCGCGCGTGGGAATGCCGCACCGCATTGGCCAGGGCCTCGCGAATGATCTGCAGGATCTGCAATTCGGTTTCCGGGCTCAGGGCGTCGTCGGCCAGGCGGTTGTCGAGTTCGAAGACGATGATGCAGCGCCGCGAGAACTCCGCGACCGAATCGGCCAGGGCCTGGCGCAGCGAGCGCCCGTCCATGGTCAGGCGCGCACTGGTGATCAGCTCGCGCACCTGGCGTTGCAGTTGGCTCAGGCCGGTGCACAGGTCCTGCAGTGCCGGCTCGCCCAGTTGCGATTGCAAGCCATGGGCCTGGAACGACAGGTAGCCCAACTGCTGCGCCACTGAATCGTGCAGCTCACGGGCCAGGGCGCCGTGGCGGGAGGTCGCCTGTTTGCGCTGCTGTTCACGGATTTGACTGCGCAGGCGCACGCTCACGCCTACCGCCTGCGCCGCCTCTTCCAGTAACTGGCGCCAACTGCCACCGGCGCGCCGGGGAGTGTCGAGCAGCAATGCGCCCTTTTCACCCTCGGGCAAGGCGCACACCAGACGGTGCACGCCCCGTTGCCGGCACGGTCCGCAGGCTTGGGGGGCGTCCGTCACGCTGGCGTCGCGCCAGGGGCAATGCGCGACCGCCTGGCAGCCGTCGACCCACCCTCGTCGCGTCGGGCCCAGGTCTTCGCCGCCGAGGATCAGGTTGAGCCTGGCAGGCGGCAGCAGTGCGTCGAAACGGTCCAGGAAACCCGACAAGGCACCGTCAGCGTGCAGGGGCAACCCGGCCAACAACCTGCGCACGCTGCGCGCCTGTTCGGGGCGCACAGGCCCCAACCAGAGCGGCCAGCCTTTTGGTCGTGTCAGCACTCTTCGATAACTCCCCGTCCGGTTGCGCTGCGTGGTCGAAAGGCCCAGCAACTTCCATGCCCCGAATGGCCGGCGCGCAAGGCTTATCTCCAAAGGCATAGCCCTTTTTCCAGATTGAGAAGATTTTCCCCATAGGAAAGTATCTCTCCCAACAGGAAACAAAACCCAGCGTGGAGAGCCCCCATGACCCACACCCGCAGCCGCCCTATCGTGGTGATGCAATCAGCCGCCGCCAGCGCAGCGTTCATCAGCGAACTGGACAGCCCCCTGCTGTTGAACGGCGAACACCCCGACTTTGCGCGGCGCCTGCAACAGGCGCTGGCCAGCGCCACCGTGGGCTGCCGGCTCTACCTGCTGGGCGACGAAGCCTTTATCTGGCGTGTGCACGGCGAGGCCCGCGCCGCTGGCCTGGAAGACGACGAGATCGAGATGACCTGCACCACCCCCGGCCTGCGCCAGGTGTATTGCGCACACTGCGGCCTGACCCAGGCGGCCGGGCCGGAGCCGCTGTTGAACTGCATCGGCTGCCACGTCGGGCTGGAGGTCCGCACGCATTTTTCCCGGCGCCTGGGGGCGTATCTCGGCGTGTGCATCAACCCCGACCAGCCCTACGCGGGGTTCCAGCCATGAGCGCGGCCCTCAACGTCCAGGTCAGCGCCGCACGCATGCTCACGCCGGTGGTGCGCGAATTCACCCTGACGCCCGCCACGGGCAGCCTGCCCGGCTTCTCGCCCGGCAGCCATGTGCAGGTGCACCTGCCGCTGGCCGAAGGCACGGTGCGCAACGCCTATTCACTCACCAGCGACCCGGCGCAGCCCCAGCACTACCGCATCGCCGTGCGCCTGCAAGACGCGTCGCGCGGTGGCTCGCAGTACCTGCACAGGCAGGTGCAGGTCGGCGACACCCTGCAGATTTCGCCGCCGGCCAATCTGTTCGCACCCCATGGCACCGCGCGCCTGCATATCCTCATCGCCGCCGGGATCGGGATCACGCCGTTCATGGCCTATATCGCCGCGATGGAACAACAGCAGGCCGACTTCGAGCTGCATTACCTGTTCCGCCGGGGCCTCAGCGACGCCTATCTCGACGAGCTGCAACAGCGCCTCGGCCCGCGCCTGCACACCTACGACCGGCGCCCGGACCTTAACCCAATCCTCGGCAACCGGCCGCTGGGCAGCCACGTCTACACCTGCGGTCCGCAGCCCTTGCTCGAGGCGGTTGAGCAACACGCTTCACGCCTCGGTTGGCCGAGCAGGCGTGTGCATTCGGAAGCCTTCAAGGGCGCACAACCCGGCCAGCCATTCGACCTGCACCTGCTGCGCAGCGGCCGACGCCTGCGGGTCGAGGCCGAGCAAAGCCTGCTCGAAGCCCTGGAACACGCCGGACTACAGGTGCCCAACCTGTGCCGTGGCGGGGTCTGCGGCCAGTGCATCACGCGCCACCAGGGCGGCGCCATCGAACACCGCGACAGCTTCCTCAGCCCGGCCGAGCAGGCCGACTTTCTGATGCCCTGCGTCTCGCGCGGCAGCGGCCCCTGCGTTTCGCTGGACCTATAGGAGTGAGTGCCATGCCCCTGCAAACGAGCCCCGTGCTGAGCTATCGCGACGATTTCAGCTTTCGCAACAGCCCGGCCGCGATCCGGCGTTTCCCCTTTCCCTTTATCGAGGACAGCTACCTGTACTCGGTAAACATCGAACCGGCCATCTCCCGCGACCCCGGCTCGATCTATGAGCACGCCTTCGACATCGACGAGCACTACCGCTCGGAAATGGCCGAGCGCGCCCTGGTGCTGGACAAGGACCCACGCCGCTACCTGGTGATGCCCCACATGCAAGTGGCGGCCTGGGATGCGCTGCAGATGATCATGGAACACCTGGCCGCCGACTACCCGCAGGCGTTCAGCCTGACGCAAAACGGCGAGCGCTGGCAGTGGCGCAACCACCTGCTGGACATCGACCAGGCCTTCATCTTCGGCGATGCCTCCAGCCTGCCCTGTGCGCCGCTGGAGTACATCGGCCGCCAGGTGCAGGGGGATTTCGCCCTGCTCGACCAGCGCGACGGCGACCTGTACATGGACGCCGGCCTGGTCACCAGCCCGGCCGACTGGTCACTGGCGTTCGACGCCGGCATGAGTTTCAAGCAATGGCACGCACCGGTGCCCATGGCCCATCAGATGGGCGTGTTCGAACGGGCGCTGAAGTACCTGCTCAACCTGCAGGTCGGCCAGCCGGTACGGCGCTTGAACTGGACCCTGACCATCAACCCGCGCCTGGATTCATCGCCGGAAACCTTCCATGAATGGGGCGCCGATCGCGGCCGGATCACCGCGCAGAACGTCGGCCAGCAGGTGCACCTGCGGGTCGAGCTGCAAGTGATGGCGCGCCTGCCGCGCAGCCACGCGGTGATGTTCAGCATCCGCACCTACCTGATCAGCCTGGACGAGCTGGTCACGCAACCCGGCTGGGGCTGTCGCCTGCACCGCGTGCTGCGCGACCTGCCCGACCCCATCGCCGACTACAAGGGCATGACCCGCTACCGCCACACGCTGGTCGAGTGGCTGAGCCAGTTCGACCCACAGGCCTGACGCCCCCTCTTCTACGACAAGGAACCTCACATGACCCACTCATGGCGTATTTCTGCATTGGCCGACCGGCACCGCGCCCTCGGCTCCCACCTCGAAGACTGGAACGGCATGGGCACTGCCTGGACCTACAGCAGTGACCTCGCCGACCACCACCAGGCGATCCGCACCCGCGCCGGCCTGATGGACGTATCCGGCCTGAAAAAAGTCCATTACGTGGGCCCCCACGCCGAGAGCCTGTTGCAGTGGGCCACCACCCGCGACATCGCCAAGCTCTACCCGGGCAAATCGGTGTATGCCTCGATGCTCGACGAGGACGGCAAGTTCGTCGATGACTGCATCGTCTACCGCACCGGCCCCAACGCGTTCATGGTGGTGCATGGCGCCGGCACCGGGCATGAAATGCTCGTGCGCTCGGCCCAGGGCCGGCAAGTGGCGGTGCTGTTCGATGACGACCTGCACGACCTGTCGCTGCAAGGTCCGCTGGCGGTGGATTTCCTTGCCGAACACGTGCCCGGCATCCGCCAGCTGGCGTACTTCCACCACCTGCAAACCCGCCTGTTCGACCGCCCGGTGATGATCTCGCGCACCGGCTACACCGGCGAACGTGGCTATGAGATTTTCTGCAAGGCCGCCGATGCGCCGTTCCTGTGGGACAGCATCCTCGAACAAGGCGCGAGCCTGGGGATCATTCCCTGCGCCTTCACCGCCCTGGACTGGTTGCGGGTGGAAAGTTCGCTGATGTTTTTCCCCTACGACAACTCGCAGATGTACCCCTTCGCCGACCAGAAGGCCGGCGACACCCTCTGGGAAATGGGCCTGGACTTCACCGTTTCGCCAGGCAAGAACGCCTTCCGTGGCGCCGAAGAACACCTGCGCCTGCGCGGCCAGGAGCGCTTCAAGATCACCGGCGTGCTGCTTGAGGGCGTCCGCGCCGCCGAGGCCGGCGACACCGTGTGGCAGGGCAACCAGCAAGTCGGCGTGATCACCTGCGGCATGTATTCGCGCCTGAGCAAACGCTCGATGGCCATCGCGCGCATGAGCGTCGCCTGTTCCGAACCCGGTATTGCCTTGCAGGTTCGCGGCAGCCTCGAGGCCAGCGCCAGCACCCACGCCCTGCCCTTCGACGACCCGCAGAAAACCAAGCGCACGGCCAAGGGCTGAGCCTTCCTTCACTGAACTCAGGAGCTTTCGATGGACGCCTCCCGCGAACATTACATCCTCAAGATCACCTGCCCGGCGGCGTCCGGGATTGTCGCCGCGATCAGCGCGTGCCTGGCCCAACAGCAGTGCTACATCAGCGAGCTGGCGCAGTTCGACGATGAGTTCACCGGGCAGTTTTTCATGCGCGCGGTATTCCGTTTCAACACCGGCGTGAGCGGCGACATCGGCGCCCTGCGCAAAGGCCTCGGCGACCTGGCCGGTGGCTTCGACATGCACTGGCAGTTGTTCAGCTCGCGCCAACCGACCCGCGTGCTGCTGATGGTCAGCAAGTTCGACCACTGCCTCACCGACCTGCTCTACCGCCACCGCAAGGGCGAGATGGACATGCACATCACCGCCGTGGTCTCCAACCACCTGGACCTGCGGGCGATGGCCGAACGCGAAGGCATCCGCTTCATCTACCTGCCGATCACCCAGGACACCAAGGCCGGCCAGGAAGCCGAGCTGATGCGCATCGTCGAAGACACCCAGACCGACCTGGTGGTGCTTGCGCGCTACATGCAGATCCTGTCCGACGGCCTGTGCCAGCAACTCTCGGGCCGGGCGATCAATATCCATCACTCGTTCCTCCCAGGGTTCAAGGGCGCCAAGCCGTATCACCAGGCCTATGACCGCGGCGTCAAGCTGATCGGCGCCACCGCCCACTACGTCACCAGCGACCTGGATGAGGGCCCGATCATCGAGCAGGAAATCCAGCGCGTCGACCATACCCACCTGCCCGACTCGCTGGTCGCCATCGGCCGTGACACCGAAACCGTGGCCCTTTCCAAAGCCCTGAAATACCACCTGGAACACCGGGTGTTCATCAACCAGGACAAGACAGTGATCTTTCGCTGAAACCTTCAGGAGGCACGCTCATGACCCTACGTGTTGCAATCATCGGTGCCGGCCCATGCGGCCTGGCGCAACTTCGCGCGTTCCAGTCGGCCCGCGACAAAGGCGCCGCCATCCCTGAGCTGGTGTGCTTCGAAAAACAGCAGGACTGGGGCGGCATGTGGAACTACACCTGGCGCACCGGCCTCGACGAGAACGGCGAGCCGGTGCACGGCAGCATGTACCGCTACCTGTGGTCCAACGGCCCCAAGGAATGCCTGGAGTTTGCCGACTACACCTTCGAAGAGCATTTCGGCCGGCCCATCGGTTCCTACCCGCCGCGCGAAGTGCTGTGGGACTACATCAAGGGCCGCGTGGAAAAGGCCGGCGTGCGCGACTACATCCGCTTCAACAATGTGGTGCGCCAAGTCACCTTCGACGAACAGAGCCAGCGCTTCACCCTCTACGCCCACGACTACACCAGCGACACCTTGACCTGCGAGGAATTCGACTACGTGATCAACGCCTGCGGCCACTTTTCCACGCCCAAGGTGCCGTACTTCGAAGGCTTCGAACAGTTCGCCGGACGTATCCTGCATGCCCACGATTTCCGCGAGGCGCTGGAGTTCAAGGACAAGGACCTGCTGATCGTCGGCAGCAGCTATTCGGCCGAGGACATCGGCTCGCAATGCTACAAATACGGCGCGCGCAGCATCACCAGTTGCTACCGCAGCGCGCCCATGGGCTATGCCTGGCCGGATAACTGGGAAGAAAAACCACTGCTCCAGCGCCTGGAAAACAACCGCGCGTACTTTGTCGACGGCAGCAGCAAGCACATCGACGCGGTAATTCTGTGCACCGGCTACAAGCACCACTTCCCGTTCCTGCCCGATGAACTGAGCCTCAAGACCGACAACCGCCTGTGGCCGATGAACCTCTACAAGGGCGTGTTCTGGGAACCCAACCCCCGCCTGATCTACCTCGGCATGCAGGACCAGTGGTACTCCTTCAACATGTTCGACGCCCAGGCCTGGTATGCCCGCGACGTGATCCTCGGACGCATTCAGCTGCCCGGCCACGCCGACATGGTCGCCGACAGCCAGGCGTGGCACGCACGGGAACAGACCCTGGAAACCAACCAGCAGATGTTCGAGTACCAGGGCGCCTATATCCAGCAACTGGTGGACGCCACCGACTACCCGAATTTCGACATCGCCGCCGTCAACGAAACCTTTCTGCACTGGAAGCACGACAAGGCGGAAAACATCATGGGCTATCGCGACAAGTCCTATCGCTCGCTGATGACCGGCACTCAGTCACCGCCGCACCACACGCCGTGGTTGCAGGCCCTGGATGACTCGATGGCGGCGTACTTGGATGAGCCTACGACCCCCATCAAGTCGGTCGGCTGATGATGAATGCACCGCGTGTTTCCCATCCCCGCGAACCCGGGCTGTTTGCCCGCGCGCCGAACCTGGAACGCTACCGCGTGGCCGCCGGCGGCGTGACCCTGGTCGACTTGCAGCCCGGCGACGGCCTGCAAGTGATCGACGTCGAAGGCCGGCAAACCTGCGCACTGCTGGCCCTCGACGCCGGTGGCCGCAGCGCCCTGGCGAGCTGGGGCCTGAGCGGGTCGACGGCGTGCTGCGTGCCTGGGCGTATCGGCCAGGCGCTCCAGCGGCGCGGCATCGACGCCCAGGCCTTGCCGCTGGCGGCCTCGCTATGGGACACCGACAGCCCGCCCGGCCACAGCCGGCAGTTTGTCGCCGAGGACGCGCTGCTGGTAATCGTCGCAGCCCCCGCCGAGGCCACCGCCGTGGACCGGCAATACCGGCCCAGCGAGCTGCGTCTGATAGTGACGCGGGCCAATCCGTCGCCGCTGCTGCTGCCGGCCCTGCCCGAGCCGTTGGGCGATGTACTCGACGAATTCACCCTGCGCGCGGGCACGGCCCACGGCTACACCGTCGCCAAGGGGCAGTACATCCAGGTACTGGACGTCGCGGGCCGCCAGTGTTCGGACTTCGTCGCCCTCGACCGGCGCGCCCTGGATCGCGGCGTCGAGCTGGACCTGGACCAGACCGTCACGCGCACCCTTAACGGCAGCGCCTACCCGGCACCGGGGCTGTTCTCGAAGTTTTTCGACCGCCATATGCAACCGATGCTGGAGGTGGTGCAAGACACCGTCGGGCGCCACGATTCATTCGCCCTGGCCTGCGCGGCGCGCTACTACGAAACCCATGGTTATTTCGGGCACGACAACTGCAGCGACAACCTCAGCCGCGTCCTCGCCCCCCATGGCGTGCAGGCGCGCAACGGCTGGCCGGCGATCAATTTCTTCTTCAACACCGGTATCGATGCGCACCAGCAGATGACCCTGGATGAACCCTGGTCACGGCCCGGCGATTATGTGCTGCTGCGGGCCATGACCGACCTGCTGTGTGGCAGTACCTCGTGCCCGGATGACATTGACCCGGCCAATGGCTGGAACCCGACCGACATCCATGTCCGCATCTACAGCGAGAAGGAGCGTTTTTCCATCGCCATGAGCACTCGAACCACGGCGGATGCCGACCCGATCCTCACCCGTGAGTCCGCGTTTCACTCACGTACCCGCGCCCTCACCGGCAGCTTCACCGACTACCGCAACTGGTGGCTGCCACTGCGCTACGACGGTTACGGCGTCACCGAGGAATACCTCGGTTGCCGCGAACGGGTGGCGGTGATGGACCTGACCGCCCTGCGCAAATTCGAAATCATCGGCCCCGACGCCGAAGCCCTGTTGCAGTACTGCCTGACCCGCGACATACGGCGCCTGGCGGTGGGCCAGGTGGTGTATTCGGCGATGTGCCACGCCCACGGCGGCATGCTCGACGACGGTACCCTGCTGCGCCTGGGCCCGGACAACTTCCGCTGGATCTGCGGCGAAGACTACGCCGGCGTGTGGTTGCGCGAGCAGGCACAGAAACTGGGCATGAAGGTGTGGGTCAAGTCCGCCAGCGAGCAGATTCACAACCTGGCGGTGCAGGGGCCTTTGAGTCGCGAACTGCTCAAGCAGATGGTCTGGACCCCGCCCACGCAACCAAGTGTGGAAACCCTCGGCTGGTTTCGCTTCCTGGTCGGTCGGCTGGACGGTTTCGACGGCTGCCCGTTGATGATTTCGCGCACCGGCTACACCGGCGAACTGGGCTTTGAGGTGTGGTGCCAGCCCGAAGACGCCGAACGGGTCTGGGACCGCATCTGGCAACTCGGCCAACCCTTGGGCCTGGTGCCCCTGGGCCTGGAAGCCCTGGACCTGCTGCGCATCGAAGCCGGGCTGATTTTCGCCGGCTACGAGTTCAGCGATCAGACCGATCCGTTCGAGGCCGGTATCGGTTTCAGCGTGCCGCTCAAGAGCAAGACCGACGACTTTATCGGGCGTGACGCCCTGCTGCGGCGCAGTGCCCATCCCAGCCACAAGCTCGTTGGCCTGCACCTGAGCGGCAACGAGGCCGCCCACCATGGCGACCCGGTGTACCAGGGCCGGGCCCAGGTCGGGGTGATCACCAGTGCCTGCCGCTCACCGTTGCTGGCCAGCAATATCGCGCTGTGCCGGGTGGATGTGAGCTGCGCCGAGCCCGGCACGGCACTTGAGATTGGCAAAGTCGATGGCCTGCAGAAGCGCATCAGCGCCACGGTCAGCGCAGCGATTTTCTACGACCCGGACAAAAGCCGGGTGCGTAGCTGATCGTCCCGAAACGTGTGTGCCACCCCATTTTGACTGCCCCAACCTAACCGCTATTCAGACATGGGAATACGAAGATGGAAGCGACGACGTTCGAGGCTGTACCGCAGGCTGCCGGCTCGGTGGGCAGCCTGCACCGCAAGATCGACTGGCGCGGGGCCTTCTGGGTCGCCAGTGGCGTGCCCGCGCTGGTGTTGTTCTCCATCGGTGCGATCGCCGCCACGGTGGGCAAACCGGCATGGATCGTGTGGATCGTGTCGATCCTGTTCGGGTTTATCCAGGCCTTCACCTACGCCGAGATCGCCGGGCTGTTCCCGCACAAATCCGGCGGCGCCTCGGTATACGGCGCGGTGGCCTGGGTGCGCTACAGCAAGCTGATCGCACCGGTGTCGGTGTGGTGCAACTGGCTGGCCTGGTCGCCGGTGCTGTCCATCGGTTCGGGTCTGGCGGCGGGGTATATCCTCACGGCGCTGTTTCCCGCCGATGCATTGATTAACACCTGGCAATTGACCCTGCTGGACCTCGGCTGGGTGAAGAGCGGCCTGTCGTTGCGCATCAACGCGACGTTCGCCATTGGTTTGTTGATTTTGCTCACGGTGTTTGCCGTGCAGCACGGCGGCATCCTGCGGTCGGCACGCCTGACCCTGGTGCTCGGCGTCACCTCGTTGATTCCGCTGCTGCTGGTGGGCGTGGTGCCGTTGTTCACCGGGGATGCGACCCAGGCCAACTTCCTGCCGCTGTACCCCCTGGCCCATGACGCGGCCGGGCAAGTCATCGATGGGCCGTGGGATATGTCCGGCTGGTCACTGATGGCCGGTGGGCTGTTCATGGCGGCGTGGTCCACCTACGGCTTTGAAACGGCGGTGTGCTACACCCGTGAGTTCAAGGACCCCAAGCGCGACACCTTCAAGGCAATCTTCTACGCCGGCCTGCTGTGCATCCTGGTGTTCACCCTGGTGCCGCTGGCGTTTCAAGGCAGCCTCGGGCTGGGCCAACTGGTGACGCCGGCGGTACTCGATGCCAGTGGTGCAATCGTGACGCCCGCGGTGTACAGCGGCCTGCTCTCGCCGGCGATCTACAGCGGCATGGGCGTTGGCCAGGTGTTGGCCGACAGCATCGGCGGCGGCAAGGTGGTGGCCAATATCGTATTGATCATGCTGGTGCTGGCGACGTTGCTGGCGATCATGACCTCGATGTCCGGTTCGTCGCGCACCCTGTACCAGGCCTCGGTGGATGGCTGGCTGCCCAAGTACCTGGGGCGCACCAACGAACATGGCGCGCCGACAGCGGCAATGTGGACCGACCTGTCGTTCAACCTGCTGCTGTTGCTGATGTCGGACTACGTGTTCGTGCTTGCGGCGTCCAATGTCAGCTACATCATCTTCAACTTCCTCAACCTCAATGCCGGCTGGATCCACCGCCTGGACCGCCCCGACTGGGTGCGCCCGTACAAAGCCCCCACCGTGCTGCTGGCGGCCGGCGCCGTGCTGAGTTTCGTCAACCTGGCCTGCATGGGCCTGGGCGCGGATATCTGGGGCGCAGGCACGCTGGTCACCGGCCTGCTGTTGGCGCTGCTGATCCTGCCGGTGTTCTGCTACCGCCACTATGTGCAGGACAAGGGCCGCTTCCCCGCCGCCATGCTCACCGACCTGTATATCCAGGCCGATGACGGCCAGCGCCGCGCCGGCTGGCTGCCCTATGCCACGCTGGTCGCCGGTGTGCTGGTGGTGTATGCCTGCCATCAACTGGTAGCCTGAGCCTTCCGGCCTGCCTATGGCTGAGGGATTCTTATCCCTCAGCGCCTTATTTCCCCAGACAACGGTGACGCTTTTGACCAGCTCTCTCCCCACGCCTGCCCGCGATATCGACGGCAAGGCCATCTCTGCCCAGGTGCTCGACGAGGTTCGCGAAGAGGTCCTGCTGCTAGCCTCGCAGCAAATCTACCCGGCCCTGGCGGTATTGCTGGTGGGCGATGACCCGGCCAGCCACGTCTACGTGCGCAATAAGCTGCTGCGGGCCAAGGAAGTCGGGATTCGCTCCCTGGAATACCGGCTGCCGGAGAGTGCCAGCCAGACGCAGGTGCTCGACCTGCTTGCCCGGTTGAACACCGATGCGACGGTCAACGGCATCCTGGTGCAGTTGCCGCTGCCGGCGCATATCGACGAGGCGGCAGTGATCCACGCGATCGACCCGATCAAGGACGTGGATGGCTTCCACCGCGAAAACGTCGGTGGCCTGGTGCAAGGCATCGAAGTGCTCACGCCCTGCACGCCCAGCGGCTGCATGCGCCTGCTGCACGAAACCTGCGGCGACTTGAGCGGCTTGCACGCGGTGGTGATCGGGCGTTCGAACATTGTCGGCAAACCCATGGCAACCCTGCTGCTGCAGGCCAACTGCTCGGTCAGCGTGGTGCACTCGCGCAGCACCGATGCACCGGCGCTGTGCCGTTTGGCCGACATCGTCGTCGCCGCCGTAGGCCGGCCGCAGTTGATCGACGCCAGTTGGCTCAAACCCGGCGCAGTGGTCATTGATGTGGGGATCAACCGCATCACCACCGAGGCCGGCACACGGTTGGTGGGGGATGTGGATTACGCCAGCGCACGCACCGTAGCCAGCGCGATCACGCCGGTGCCCGGCGGTGTGGGACCGATGACGATTGCCTACCTGCTGAAGAACACCCTGGTGGCGAGCCAGCTGCAACGCAGCAAGGCAAATGCGGGAGGGGACTTGCCCCCCGTGGCCGTGGCTCAGCTACAACCCAGCTGACTGGCAGACCGCTGTCAGCGCATAGGTATCCACAACGGTAACCACGATGCGAAGCGAGCCGCTCTTGCTGTAGATCTTGATCTTGATCTTGATCTCAGGCGCCCCGTTAACCACGCTGGCCGGAATCCGATAGTGATTTGGGGGGTAAACCGGCAGGGATGCCGGTTTAGCCGCCCCGCGCCATGGATGGCGCGTGGCGGCGGCCCCCCGAATCACTGTCGGATTACGGGCACACCGAGCCTGGGCGAGGTGCCGAGTGGTGGGGCAAGAGCCCTTTTGGTTACTTTTGGGGCTCTTTTCCAAAAGTGACCCGCTGTAAGAGCGGAACCCTAAGTGGTCGTTACCGCGGCAACGGATATGTACTCATTCCAACTCCAACAAATGATCGGCCCAAAGGCCGCCATCGGGAGCAAGTCGAATCGTCGCACCGCCCCTCCCACATTTCAGTCCCGGGGCACCCGTTAGAGAGTCGTCGGCTCCCCAGCCGCCACGGGGCAAGTCGAATCGTCGCACCGCCCCTCCCACATTTTGAGCTGCGTTTACTCAGGGGGAATGATCAGTGGTTGTAGGCCCGCTCATTATGCTCGGCCAGGTCCAGCCCCATCTCCTCCACCGACTCATGGGCACGCAAGCCAACCAGGGCATTGACCACCTTGAGGATGATCCAACTGATCACGAAGCAGTACACCGTGGTCAGCAGCACCCCCTTGAGCTGGGCAACCACCTGCCCGCCCATGGTCACACCTTCCACCAGGCCCCCCATGGACGGTACACAGAACACCCCGGTCAACACCGCGCCGATCATCCCGCCAATGCCGTGCAGGCCGAACACGTCGAGGCTGTCGTCGTAGCCGAAACGGCGCTTCAACACCGTCACGCTCAAGTAGCAGAACACCCCGCACAGCAAGCCGATGGCCAACGCACCGCCGACGCCCACGTAGGCACACGCCGGGGTGATCCCCACCAGGCCGGCCAACGCGCCGCTGGCCAGGCCGAGGGCACTGGGCTTGCCGACCTTGAACCACTCGGTGAACATCCAGCCCAGGATCCCGGCGCAGGCGCCCAACTGAGTGTTGAGCATGACGATGCCCGAGGTGCCGCTGAGGCCGCCACCGGAGCCGATATTGAAGCCGAACCAGCCGACCCAGAGCATCGCCGCGCCGGCCATGGTCAGGCTGAGGTTATGCGCCGGCATCGGCGTGTTCTGGTAGCCCTTGCGCTTGCCGAGGATCAGGCACGCAGCGAGCGCAGCCACACCGGCATTGATGTGCACGGCGGTGCCGCCGGCAAAGTCGAGCACGCCCCAGTTATGCATCAAGGCCCCCGAACCGCCCCAGACCATATGCGCCACCGGGGCATAGACCAGGGTGAACCAGAGGGCCATGAACAGCAGCGCCGCCGAGAATTTCATGCGTTCGGCAAAGGCGCCGGCGATCAGGGCCGGGGTGATGATGGCGAAGGTCATCTGGAAGGTCACGAACACCCCTTCCGGAATATCCCCCACCAGGCTCTCCGGGGTCATGCCCGCCAGGAAGGCGCGGCTCAGGCCGCCGACAAAACTGTTGAAGGTCACCTGCCCTTCGACCATGCCGGTGGTGTCGACCACCATGCTGTAGCCGTAGATCACCCACAGCACGCCCACCAGGCCAGCGATGCCGAAGCACTGGGTGAACAACGAGAGCATGTTTTTCGCACGGACCAGGCCACCGTAGAACAACGCAAGCCCCGGCAAGCACATGAACAGCACCAGCACGGCGGCGGTGACCATCCAGGCGGTGCTGCCGGTGTTCAAGGTGGGGGCGTCGGCGGCCTGGGCGAGGGGCACAAGTGCACCGGTCGCCAATAAGCCAATAAGGGATTTGCCGAGAAGACGATTGATCATGTTCAAAGCTCCTGCAACAGAAGTGTGTAGGAGCGAGCTTGCTCGCGAAAAACGTCCAGGCAACGCGTTCATCCGGGGTGCCAGCGTTATCGTTGACGATCTTCGCGAGCAAGCTCGCTCCTACAGGGGGGGTAAACTCAGTAACCGGAACCTGGCACCCAACTGGTCCCCGCCAGCGGCACCCGCGCCATGGCGGCCGATTCCACTGTCAGCGCCACCAGGTCCTCGGGGTCGAGGTTGTGCAGGTGCGATTTGCCGCACGCACGGGCCATGGTCTGCGCCTCCAGCACCATCACCCGCAGGTAGTTGGCCAACCGCCGCCCGCCTTCCACCGGGTCGAGGCGCTTGGACAGCTCCGGGTCCTGGGTGGTGATGCCGGCCGGGTCGCGGCCGTTCTGCCAGTCGTCGTAGAAGCCGGCGGCCGAGCCGATTTTTTTCAGTTCCGCGTCCAGCCGTGGGTGGTTGTCACCCAGGGCAATCAGCGCCGCCGTGCCGATGGCGACCGCATCCGCGCCCATCGCCATGGCCTTGGCGACATCGGCACCGTTGCGGATCCCGCCCGAGACGATCAACTGGACCTTGCGGTGCATGCCCATCTCTTGCAAAGCCTGTACCGCTTGCGGGATGGCCGACAAAATCGGGATGCCCACATGCTCGATAAACACTTCCTGGGTCGCGGCAGTACCGCCTTGCATGCCATCAAGCACGATCACATCGGCACCGGCCTTGACCGCCAGCTTCACGTCGTAATACGGCCGGCTCGCGCCGATTTTCACGTAGATCGGTTTTTCCCAATCGGTGATTTCGCGCAGCTCGGCAATCTTGATCGCCAGGTCGTCGGGGCCGGTCCAGTCCGGGTGGCGGCAGGCGCTGCGCTGGTCCACGCCGATGGGCAAGGTGCGCATGCCGGCCACACGCTCGGTGACTTTCATGCCGAGCAACATGCCGCCGCCGCCGGGCTTGGCGCCCTGGCCGAGGACGATCTCGATGGCGTCGGCCTTGCGCAAATCATCCGGGTTCATGCCGTAGCGCGACGGCAGGTACTGATACACCAGGTGCTGGGACTGGCCGCGCTCTTCCGGGGTCATGCCGCCGTCACCGGTGGTGGTGCTGGTGCCGGCGATGGTCGCGCCACGGCCCAGGGCTTCCTTGGCGTTGGCCGACAACGCACCGAAGCTCATGCCGGCGATGGTCACCGGGATCTTCAGGTGGATCGGCTTCTTGGCGAAGCGGTTGCCGAGGATCACATCGGTGCCGCACTTCTCGCGATAGCCTTCCAGCGGGTAGCGCGACACGCTGGCGCCGAGCAGCAGCAAGTCATCGAAGTGCGGCAGCTTGCGCTTGGTGCCGCCACCGCGAATGTCGTAGATGCCGGTTTCGGCGGCACGCTGGATTTCCTGGATGGTCAGGCGGTCGAAGGTGGCCGACTCGCGCAGGACCGGAGGGGTTTGTTCAGTCATGGTGGAGCTCCTGATCAGTACGCGGAGGCGTTATCGACTTTGAAGTTGTACAGCTGACGGGCCGAGCCGTAGCGCTTGAAATCCGCCGCCTGGTGGGCGAAACCGGCGCGGTCGAGCAGTTCCTGCAGCTCTTGCAGGTGCTCGCTGCGCATCTCTTTTTCGACGCAGTCCGAGCCCAGGGACTCCACCGTGCCTTTCACGTAGATATGGGTTTCGTAGAGCGAATCCCCCAGCGCATCGCCGGCGTCGCCGCACACCACCAGGCGCCCGGCCTGGCCCATGAAGCAGCTCATATGGCCAATGCTGCCGCCGACGACGATGTCGATGCCCTTCATGGAGATCCCGCAACGCGCGCCCGCATCGCCCTCGATCACCAGCAAACCACCATGGGCCGTGGCCCCGGCCGCCTGGGACGCGCTGCCTTTGACACGCACCGAACCGGACATCATGTTCTCGGCGCAGCCCACGCCGACATTGCCGTGCACGGTGATCGAGGCCTGCTGGTTCATGCCCGCGCAGTAGTAGCCGGCGTGGCCCTCGATATCGATGGACACGGCCTGGTTCACCCCCACCGCGAGGTTGTGCTTGCCGTTGGAATGGGTCACGCGCCATTCGTTGTCGATGGCCTGGGCGTGCAGCGCCTGGTTGAGGTCACGCACGGTGGCGGTGGAAAGATCGATGGTTTTCATGTGTGCGCTCCTTAAGCTGACTGGCGTTCCCAGATGTACAACGTGGCCGGTGCCGGCTCCCAAATCCGCGCGTTCTCGATGCCCGGCAGGCTCGACAGCGCCTGGTATTCGGAGGCCATGGCGACGTAGTCGTCGGTCTCGGCCAAGATCGCCGGCTTGCACGCAATCGGGTCGCGGATCACCGCAAAGCCGTTGCGCGTGCCGATGGCGAAGGTGAAGAAGCCGTCGAGGTCTTCCAGGGAATGGTCCAGCGCCTCTTTGAGCGAGTCGCCCTGTTGCAGGCGCCAGGTCAGGTAGCCGGCGGCGACTTCGGTGTCGTTGTCGGTTTCGAAGTGGATGCCTTCGCGCTTGAGTTCCTGGCGCAGGCGGAAGTGGTTGGACAGCGAGCCGTTGTGCACCAGGCACAGGTCGGCGCCGGTGGAGAACGGGTGGCTGCCTTCCATGGTCACCGCGCTTTCGGTGGCCATGCGCGTGTGGCCGATGATGTGGCTGCCCTGCATGTTTGCCAGGCCGAAGCGTTGGGAAATTTCCTGGGGCAGGCCCATGCCCTTGAGGATCTCGATGCTCTGCCCGGCGCTCATGATGCGCACGCTCGGCGCCAGTTCGGCCAGGGCCAGGCGCACCGGGGTTTCGTCGGCGTGGATCTTCAATACGGCGGCGCTGGCGTTCTGGAACCAGTCCAGGGAACAGCCGAGGCGCCCTTCCAGCTCGCCCATCAAGCCTTTCCAATCGAAGGCTTCGGTGGTGGCTTGCAGGGTCAGCTTGACCCAGCCATCGGCGACTTCATCGCCGTAGATGGCGAAACCGGCGCTGTCCGGGCCACGGTCGGTCATGGCTTGCAGCATGGGTTCAAACAGCTGGCCGAGCTGGGGTTCCAGCTGCGGATTCTTCAGGTACAGGCCTACGATTCCACACATAACAAGTCTCCGTCACACGGTGTCAGAAAAATTCGGTATAGCGCTGGATTTCCCAGTCGCTCACATGGCGGCTGTACTCCACCCACTCCATGCGCTTGAGCTTGATGAACTCGCCCACGATCTGCGGGCCGAGCATTTCGGCGAACAGCGCGTCGGCTTCCAGCGCGTCGCAGGCTTCCTTGAGGGATTGCGGCAGGGTCTTGATGCCGCGCTCGGCGATCTGCTCGAGGCTCAGGCTGTAGAGGTTTTCGTTGCAGACGTGGTCGATTTCCAGCTGGCGATCGATACCGTCCAGGCCCGCGGCGATGATCGCGGCGCTGACGAGGTAGGGGTTGCAGCCGGCATCCGGCAGGCGGAACTCCAGGCGGCCATACGGCACGCGCACCATGGCCGAGCGGTTGTTGGCGCCAAACGCAATAAAGGCCGGGGCCCAGGTGGCGCCGGACAACGAGTTGCCGACCACCAGGCGCTTGTAGGAGTTGACCGTGGGCGCGGCGAACGCACACAGCGCCGGGCCATGGGCGAGCAAGCCGGCGGCGAAGTGATAGGCGAGTGTCGACAGGCCCATGCCGCTTGGGTCGCTGGCGTCATGGAACAGGTTTTTGTTCTCGGCGCTGCTGATCGACAGGTGAAAGTGCATGCCGTTGCCGGCGCGTTTCGGGTCGGGCTTGGGCATGAAGGAGCAGATCATGCCCAGGTCATTGGCGATCTCGCCGGCGGCCATGCGGAAGAAGGTGAAACGGTCGGCGGAGGTCAAGGCGTCGCTGTAGGTGTAATTGATCTCGAACTGGCCGTTGGCGTCCTCGTGGTCGATTTGATAGACCTCGAAATCCACCGCCTGCAAGGCTTCGGTCAGGCGCTCGAGGAACACCCGCGAACGCGACAGGCCTTTGTAGTCGTAGCAAGGCTTGTCGAGGTTGTCGCTGGGGTCCACCAGTTGCAGCTTGCCCTGCTCGTCGCGGCGCATCAGGTTGAACTCGGGCTCCAGGCCGGTGTTCAGCGTCCAGCCCTTGTCCTGCAGGCGCTGCACTTGTTGCTGCAACACGTAGCGGCTGTCGTAGGGATGAGGCTTGCCGTCGACATGCCCGACGCACACCACGCGCCCATAACCCGGCTGCCAGGGTACCGGGGTCAAGGTCGACAGATCGCCGCGCGCCATGAAGTCCGGGCCATGGGGTTCCATGCCCATGCCGCTGATGGCAAACCCGGCAAACCCTGCGCCCTCTTCGGCCACGGTCTTGAGCCCGCAGATGGGCACCGACTTGGTCTTGGCCGCACCGTGTATATCCACAAACTGCGCAAGCACGTATTTGATCCCGTGCTTGTCGATGATGCGCTGGGTTTCTGCTGGCAACATTGCGTGTCACTCCTCGCGAAAGGCAAAACCGTGTGGGTGGGCCTAGGCTGTCTTTTTATTCCTAAAAAGAAAGTTAGTTTCCCTACAGGAATGCAATACCCTTGCCAGAATCGCGATCGACACATCGAAGTGGGTGGAGCGGCGCTTTTGTGCTGTATATATGGGAAAATTCTTTTCCCCGCAGGAATACGCACAGCGGGGTGGCCTTCAAGTGCCAGACCTTGCACTTTCCCAGTGCGAAAATAATATTACTGAACGGAAACCGTGCAGGAGCCGATGATCATGTCCACCGAAACCGCCCCGCGCCTCAAGCTCGAGCAATACCTGGGGCTGCAGATCAAACGCCAGCGCCAGGCCCAGGACCTGAAGCTGTCCGACGTGGCGAAGATTGCCGATATCAGCCAGGGCATGTTGAGCAAGATCGAGAACGCCCAGGTCTCCACCAGCCTCGATACCTTGAGCCGCCTGTGCGATGTACTCGGGCTGCCGCTGTCGAAATTATTCAGCGAATACGACCAGCAGGATGGCAGCGCCTTGCTGGTCAAGGCCGACCAGGGCATGGAAGTGGTGCGCCGGGGGACGGAGAAGGGGCATACCTATCACCTGCTCAACCATACGCGCGGGCCGAAGAAGAGCTTCGAGGCGTACATGGTCAGCATGGATGACGCCAGCGAGGAGTTCCCGACCTTTGCTCATCCGGGGACGGAGTTTCTGCATTTGCTGGAGGGGGAGTTGATTTATCGGCATGGCAACCAGTTGTATCGGATGGAGGCCGGGGACAGCTTGACGTTTGAAGGCGAGATTCCACACGGGCCGGAGCAGTTGGTGCAGGTGCCGATTCGGTTGTTGTCGATCATGAACTACGGCAACGACAAGGAATAATCCGAACTCGCGATACACCTGAAGCACAGAGATTCAACTGTGGGAGGGGGCTTGCTCCCGATAAGGGAATGTCAGTGAATGCATTTGTCATTGACCCACCCTTATCGGGAGCAAGCCCCCTCCCACATTTTTGACTGCATTCGATGCCGTCCTGCCCGCTAAAAATTTCCCCTCAGTTAAAAAACTTTCCCAAAACCCCTAGACGCCCTGCCCCCATTCCCCTATAAAGCCACCTCAGGAATATTTTATTCCCCACAAGAAAACGCGCTCAAGGAATGAGCCTGCTGTCCTCAGACATTTTTTCGCTATGCGATGAGCTGCCGCCATCATCCCGAGGACGTGTCATGCAACACGAAAAAAACCATTTCATCATCAAGGTGACGTGCCCCGCCGTGTCCGGCATTGTCGCTGCCGTCACCACTTACCTGGCGGACAAGGCGTGCTACATCGGGGAAATGGCGCAGTTCGACGATGACTTCAGCGGCCGCTTCTTCATGCGTGCGGTGTTCCGTTTCAACGATGGCCACACAGGCGACCTGCAAGCGATCAGAGACGGTTTCGCCGATGTCGCCCAGGCCTTCGACATGCAGTGGGAGCTGTACGACACCCGCGAGCCGATGCGCGTGATGCTGATGGTGAGCAAGTTCGACCACTGCCTCACCGACCTGCTCTACCGCTACCACAAGGGCGAGATGGACATGACCATCACCGCCATCGTCTCCAACCACCTCGACCTGCGGCCGATGGCCGAGCGCGAGGGCATTCGCTTTATCTACCTGCCGGTGTCCAGGGACAACAAGGCCGCGCAGGAAGCCGAGTTGATGAAGATCGTCGACGACACCCGCACCGAGCTGGTGGTGTTGGCGCGCTACATGCAGATCCTTTCCGACGACCTGTGCCGGCAACTGTCGGGACGGGCGATCAATATCCACCATTCGTTCCTGCCCGGTTTCAAGGGTGCCAAGCCCTATCACCAGGCGTATCAACGCGGCGTGAAGTTGATCGGTGCCACCGCGCACTATGTGACCAGCGACCTGGATGAGGGCCCGATCATCGAGCAGGAAGTGCAGCGCGTCGACCACGTGTACAAGCCCGACGATCTGGTCGCCATCGGCCGCGACACCGAAACCGTGGCCCTGTCCAAGGCGGTCAAGTACCACCTGGAGCACCGGGTCTTCCTCAATCAGGACAGAACGGTGGTGTTCCGGTGAGCGCGCATAAACTGATCGACGGCAAAGCCGCCGCGGCGCGCGTGCTGCTGCAAGTGCGCGAGGACGTGGCGCGGCTGCATGGGCAGGCTATTCAACCGGCGCTGGCGGTGATCCTGGTGGGCAGCGACCCGGCCAGCCAGGTCTATGTGCGCAACAAGATCCTGCGCGCCGAAGAGGTGGGCATCCGCTCCGTGGAGCATCGCCTGCCCAGCGATACCAGCACCGAACACTTGTTGATCCTGATCGGCCAATTGAATGCCGACCCGGCGATCCACGGCATCCTCCTGCAATTGCCGTTGCCGGCGCAGATGGACGAACTGCGCGCCCTGGAGGCCATCGCGCCAGAGAAAGACGTCGACGGGTTTCACAGCCAGAACGTCGGCGGCCTCAGCCAGGGCCGCGCAGTGCTCACGCCGTGCACCCCGAGCGGTTGCCTGTATCTGTTGGAGCAAACCTGCGGCGACCTGCGTGGCAAACACGCGGTGGTGATCGGCCGTTCGAACATCGTCGGCAAGCCCATGGCCGCACTGCTGCTCAAGGCGGATTGCTCGGTGACCGTGCTGCATTCGCGCAGCCACGACGCCCAGGCCCTGTGTCGCCAGGCCGATATCGTGATCGCCGCCGTGGGCCGCGCCCGCTTGATTGACGCGAGCTGGTTGAAGCCCGGCGCCGTGGTGATCGATGTCGGCATCAACCGCATCGACGACGACGGCCGCAGCCGCCTGGTGGGTGATGTCGACTTCGACAGCGCCCTGCCCCATGTCGCCGCCATCACCCCGGTGCCCGGCGGTGTCGGGCCGATGACCATTGCCTTCCTGATGAAAAACACCGTGGCCGCCGCCCTGGCGCAACACCACGCCCTACGCAGCCAATCGGAGGCCGTATGCCATTCAATCTATTGAAATACGGGCTGAGTTCGGAGTACCCGGTGGAGGTGGACCTGCCACCGCCCAAGGAACTCAAGTCGAGTTACGACGTGGTGATCATCGGCGCCGGTGGCCATGGCCTGGCGACGGCCTACTACCTGGCCAAGTACCACGGCATCACCAATATCGCGGTGCTGGAAAAGGCCTACCTGGGCGGCGGCAATACCGCGCGCAATACGGCGGTGATCCGCTCCAACTACCTCACCAGCGAAGGCGTTCGTTTCTACGCCGAGTCGGTGAAGATGTTCCAGTCGCTGTCCAACGAGTTCGATTTCAACATCATGTACTCCGAGCGCGGCCAACTGACCCTGGCCCATACCGACGCCACCGTGCGTTCGTTCCGCCAGCGCGCCGAGGTCAACAAGCACTTCGGCGGGCGTACCGAGATGATCGACCGCCAGCAGATCCGCGAGCTGGTGCCCAGCCTCAACCTCGACCCCGGCCACTTGCCGGTAATCGCCGGGCTCTGGCATATCGACGGCGCCACCGCGCGTCACGATGCCGTGGCCTGGGGCTACGCCAAGCAGGCGGCCAAGCGCGGCGTGGAAATCCATCAGCTCACCGAAGTGCAGGACCTGGTGATCGAGAACGGCGCCATCACCGCGGTGAAGACCAATCGCGGCACCATCCGGTGCGGCTGCGCGGTGCAGGCGATTGCCGGGCACAGCTCGCTGCTGATGGCCAAGGCCGGTATCCGTTCGCCGATCCAGACCTTCCCGTTGCAGGCCATGGTCACTCAGCCGTTCAAGCCGTTCATCGACCCGTTGGTGAGTTCCTCGGCCCTGCACTGCTACGTGCAGCAAACCAGCCGGGGCGAAGTGGTGTTCGGTGGCGGTTCCGACCCGTACCCGCTGTTCAACACGCGCTCGACCCTGGACCTCAAGGAAAGCCTGTTGGCCCATGCCATCGAGATGTTTCCGTTCCTGGCCAACGCCAAGTTGATGCGCCAGTGGGCCGGGATCACCGACATGACCCCCGACTACAGCCCGATCATGGGCCTGTCGCCGCTGAAGAATTACTACCTCGACGCCGGCTGGGGCACCTGGGGCTTCAAGGCCACGCCGATCTGCGGCAAGACCATGGCCGAGCTGGTCGCCAGCGGCGGCAAGGTGCCGGACTTGATCAAGCCCTTCGGCCTCGAGCGCTTTTCGACCTTCCAGCAAGTCAACGAAATGGGCGCCACAGCGGCCAGCCACTGACGGAGAGCAGACGATGAAAATCATGATTTGCCCGCTCAACGGGCCGCGCAATATCAGCGAGTTCACCTACGGCGGTGAATTCAAACCGATGCCCGATCCGGTGACCTGCAGCGATGCCGAATGGGCCGACTACGTGTTCAACACCGACAACCTCGCCGGTGTTGTGCGCGAATGGTGGATGCACACGCCGTCCAGTTACTGGTTCCTCGCCGAGCGCCACACGGTCACCGACGAGATCGTGCGCACCTTCGATCCGCGCGAAGTGTTCACCACCCGCGTCGACTTCACCACCGCCAAGGAGATCGCCGGATGAACCGCCTCCCCGCCCCCATGGGTTTGCTGATCCAGCGTGACCAGCCACTCGATTTCAGTTTCGACGGCCTGCCCTACCAAGGTTTGCAGGGCGACAGCATCGCCAGCGCGCTGCTCGCCAACGGGCGCTTCCTGATGTCGCGTTCGTTCAAGTACCACCGCCCACGCGGCCCATTGACCATGGCCGGCCATGACGCCAACAGCCTGGTGCAACTGCCCCGCGAACCCAACGTATTGGCCGATGCCCATGCGCTGTCCGCCGGCCTGGCGGTGACGGCGCAGAACGTCAACGGCTCGCTGGATAACGACAAGGACGCCTACCTGGGCAAGTTCTCCAGGTTCATGCCGGTAGGTTTCTACTACCGTTCGTTCTACAAGCCCAAGGGCATGTGGAAAGTCTGGGAACCGATCATCCGCAAAAAAGCCGGCCTGGGCGTGCTCGACCTGACGTTCCAACCCGAGTACTACGACAAGGCCTACCTGTTTACCGACCTCGCGGTGATCGGCGCCGGCCCCGCTGGCTTGCAGGCCGCGCTGACCGCCGCGAATGCCGGCGCCAAGGTGCTGCTGATCGAGCAGCAACCGATCCTCGGCGGGTCGCTGACCTACGCGCGCTTCGATATTGCCGGCACCCGTGCCGACACCTTGCGCCGCGAGTTGCTCGGCGCGGTGCAGCAACACGCGAATATCCAGGTGCTCACCGACGCCACCTGCAATGCCTGGTTCACCGACAACTACCTGCCGGTGATCCAGGGCAAGCGCCTGTACAAAGTGCGCGCGCAGCAGTGCCTGGTGTGCAGCGGTTCGTTCGACCAACCGGTGGTCTTCCGCAACAACGACCTGCCGGGGGTGGTGCTCACCAGCGCCGCGCAACGCCTGATGAAGCTCTATGCGGTCAAGCCCGGCAAGCGCGCGGTAGTGCTCACCGGCAACGATGACGGCTACCTCGCCGCCCTCGACCTGCATGACCAGGGCGTGGAGGTGGCCGCCGTGATCGACCTGCGTCACGCCCCGGCGGACAAAGCCCTGCCGGGCGCGCTGGCCCAGCGCAAGATACCGTGCCTGAGCAACAGCACGGTGTTCGAAGCCCTGCATGAAAAAGGCCTGCGCCATGTGAAAGGCGTCGATGTGCGCCAGATCACCGGCCAGGGCCAGGTCAGCGCCAGCGGGCAAGTGATCGACTGCGACCTGCTGTGCATGTCGGCCGGTTATATGCCGGTCTATCAGCTGCTATGCCAGGCCGGTGGCAAGCTGGCCTATGACGACTCGCGGGCGGAGTTCAGCCTCAGTGGCCTGCCGCGCAACCTGGGCGTGGCCGGTTCCGTACACGGTCGGCATCAACTGGACAATGTGCTGGCGGATGGGACCAACGCCGCCGCCGACAGCCTGTGCGCCCTCGGTTTGAACAGCGCCAGCCCGCCTGCAGCGCTACGCAGCGAAGCCCAGGTCAACTTCCACTGGCCGATCTTCCCGCACCCCAAGGGCAAGGATTTCGTCGACTTCGACGAAGACCTGCAAGTGGCGGACATCGTCAACGCCACCCGCATCGGCTACCGCGATGTGCAGTTGGTCAAGCGTTACTCCACGGTCGGCATGGGTCCGTCCCAGGGACGTCACTCGGCGCTGCCGACCGCACGGCTGGTGGCCTGGGCGACCCAGCGCACGATCAGCGAAACCGGGGTCACCACCGCACGGCCGCCGTTCGTGGCGGAGAAACTTGCGCATGTCGCCGGGCGGGCCTTCGACCCGTACCGGCAAACGCCGATGCACGCGCGCCATGTGCAAGCCGGGGCGAAGATGATGCCCGCCGGTATCTGGCAGCGCCCGGCCTATTACGGCAAGCCCCAGGACCGCGAAGCGTGCATGCAGGCCGAAGCGCTGCACGTGCGTAACAAGGTCGGGCTGATCGATGTGTCCACACTCGGTGGCCTGGACGTGCGCGGCCCGGACGCCGCCGAGTTGCTCAACCGCATGTACACCTTCGCGTTCCTCAAGCAGCCGGTGGGCCGTTCGCGTTATGCGCTGATGACCAACGAACACGGCGTGGTGATCGACGACGGCGTGTGCGCGCGGCTGGCCGACAAGCATTTCTACGTCACCGCCACCACCAGCGGCGTCGACCGCATCTACCAGCAGATGCTCAAGTGGAACGCACAGTGGCGCCTGGACGTGGACGTGACCAACGTCACGGCGGCGATCTGTGCGGTGAACGTGGCCGGGCCGGATTCGCGCAAGGTGCTGGAGCAGGTGTGCAACGACCTCGACCTCAGTGCCGAAGGCTTCCCCTACCTGGGCGTGCGCCAGGGCACGGTGGCCGGGATCAAGGCACGCCTGCTGCGGGTGGGGTTCGTCGGCGAACTGGGCTATGAAATCCACGTACCGGCACGCCACGGCCTGGCGTTGTGGGACGCGTTGATGACGGCCGGCAAGGCCTTTGACATTCGCCCCTTCGGCGTCGAAACCCAACGCCTGCTGCGCCTGGAAAAAGGCCACGTGATCATCAGCCAGGACACCGACGGCATGACTCACCCGGCAGAAATCGACATGGGCTGGGCGGTCAGCCGCAACAAGCCGTTCTTCGTCGGTCGCCGCTCGGTGGACATCCTCGAAGCCCAGCCGCTGAAACGCAAACTGGTGGGCTTCAGCCTGCCCAAGGGCAGCGTGCAACCGCTGGAAGGCCACCTGGTGCTCAACGGCGCGGACATCAGCGGCAACGTCACCTCCTGCGAATACTCCACCAGCCTGGGCCGCATCATCGGCCTGGCCTACGCCGGGATCGACCAGAGCACACCGGGGCAGCGCATTCCGATTCGCGTCGAGGGCGGCATCGTCGTCCAGGCCGAGGTGGTGCAACTGCCGTTCTTCGACCCCACCAACCAACGCCAGGAGGGTTAAGCCATGACCAGTCTGAAAGCCCACGAATTGTTCACGCCGCCCTGCCAACTGCAGGACCAGACCGACCTGCCCCGGGTCGGCTTTCGCGGCGCACAAAGCGCCGAGTACCTCACGGCGCGCGGCTTCACGTTGCCGGGCGCGCCCAACCAAGCCAGCGCACAAGCGGACGGCAGCTGGGTGGCGCGCCTGTCGCAGAACGAATACCTGGTGCTGGGCAGCCCGCAGGATCAGGGGCAGCGCATTGCCGATGAAGAAGCGCGTTGGGAACTGGACCACCGCGCCAATTACCTGCTGCCGCGCCAGGACAGCCATGCCTGTGTGCGACTCAGCGGGGGCGTGATTGCGCAGGTGATGGCCAAGCTGTGCGGGGTTGACTTGAGCGACCCGGCGTTCAAGCCCGGGATGGTGGCGCAGACGTCAGTGGCGCGGGTCAATGCGATTGTCATCCACACAGGGAGCGTGGAGCTGCCGGCGTTTCATATCCTCTGGGATCGCGCCTCGAAGGAATACTTCGAGGGCGCGTTGCGGGATGCGTTGGAGGAGTTCGGCGGAGTGGCTCAGTCGGTGTAGCCCAACCGCGCCGCCCTGATCTTCCGGGTGTGTTGACGTGTCGCCAGGCAGTAATACAACGGGCACGTCACCACCAGTCCCACCAGCCACGACAGGTCCGCGCCTTCCACCAGGTTGGCCCACGGCCCCACATACAGCGACGTATTGGCAAACGGCAGTTGCACGATGATGCCGATGAAGTACGCCACGATCGCATGCAGGTTGAAACGCCCATACACCCCGCCATCGGCCCGGAAGATCGAGGCAATGTCATAGACCCCGCGCTTGATGATGTAGAAGTCGATCAGGTTGATCGACGCCCACGGCACCAGCACCAGCAACAGCGCGAGGATCAGGCCGATGAATTGCGAGATGAAGTCCGCCGACGCGCCCAACGCCACCACGCAGCAACCGGCCAGGACCACGCCCGACAGCAGCACGCGCACCTTGATGCTCGGGGTCCACTGGCTGGCGAAGGTCTGCACCGAGGTGATGATCGACAGCACCGCGCCGTACAGATTCAGGGCGTTGTGGCTGATGATATTGAGCAGGAACAGCACCATCAGGATCGGCCCCAGCCAGCCGGTGGCTTGCTTGACCGCGACCATGGCTTCGGTGCCTTCGGGCGTGGCCAGTGCGGCTACCAGGCCAAAGGCGAAGGACAGGATGGTGCCAAGGGTGGCGCCCAGGTAGGTCGCAATGAACGGCCGGGTGATGCCGATATCCGCCGGCAGGTAGCGCGAGTAGTCGCTGGTGTAGGGCGAAAAGCTGATCTGCCAGATCACCCCCAGCGACACGGTGGCCAACCAGCCAGCGGCGTTGAAACCGCCACGGGTCAGGAAATCTGCCGGCAAGTCATGGGCGAAGATGTAGATAAAACCGGCCAGCAACGCGCTGCCCATCACCCAGGTGCCGATGCGGTTGAGGCTATGGATAAAGCGGTAGCCGATTACGCCGATGGCGGTGGCGCTGAGGGCGCCGATCAGGATGCTCGCCGGCACCGGCACCGACGGCACGATGCCGACGATGGACTTGCCGGCCAGGACGATATTGGAGATGAAAAAGCCGATGTAGATCAGTGCGGCGAAGAACACGATCAGCAGCGCGCCGTAACGGCCGAACTGGCCACGACTCTGCACCATCTGCGGGATGCCCATGCGCGGGCCCTGGGCCGATGCGAGGGCAATCACGATGCCGCCGAGCAGATGCCCGAGGGCAATCGCCAGCAGCCCCCACGCCAGATTGAGATGGAACACCTGGGCCACCATGGCACCGGTGACGATCGGCAGCGGTGCGATGTTGGTGCTGAACCATAAGGTGAACAGGTCGCGGGCCTTTCCATGGCGCTCTGCGAGGGGGACGTAATCGACCGTGTGAAGCTCGATCAGGGGGTCTTGCCGGGACATCTGGGGCATGGAAATGAACTCGCGTTTGTCTGATCTTATAGTTGTTTGACGCCAAACCGGGGGAGCTCTCTGGCCGCCCCTCAGATGAACACCATATTATGGTATTCCAACATTTTCACAAGACTGATCCGTAGTTTCAGCGCCCATCTGATCCGCAAGTGTGCCACAGCGCAATCTGTTGTTTCCTGCCATGGTGCCCGTATTTATTGGCTGTAAGACCCAGCCTTGACGTTCATCGGGCGACTGAAAAAGCGGTTGCATCGATTGTATTACGGTATACCATCAGACCTACAAACCCATAAAAACCGCTTTACCCGCAGAGGACCGCCCCATGATCGATGCCGCTATCTACAAACAAGTGATGGGTTCGTTTCCGTCCGGGGTCACCGTGATCACCACGCTCGATGACGACGGGCAAATCGTCGGGTTGACCGCCAGTGCCTTCAGCTCGTTGTCCATGGACCCGGCGCTGGTGCTGTTCTGCCCCAACTACAGCTCCGACTCGTACCCGGTGTTGATCAAGAACAAACGCTTTGCCATTCATGTGCTTTCCGGTGGGCAGCAAACAGAAGCCTATGCCTTTGCGCGCAAGGGCAAGGACAAAGCCCAGGGCATTGAATGGACCCTCAGTGAGTTGGGCAACCCGATCCTGGCGAATGCCACGGCGGTGATCGAGTGCGAGTTGTGGCGCGAATACGAAGGCGGCGATCACGCGATCATGGTCGGCGCAGTGAAGAACCTGATCGTGCCCCGGCACAACGCCGGGCCACTGGTGTATTGCCACGGCAAGATGGGTGCGTTGCCGATGCCGGCCTGAGCCCCTCCCACAGTTTGATTGCGGGTGTCAGCCCGGTAACCGGTTGAGAGAAAAATTTTGCGGACATTCCGTATTATGGTATACCAACAATCAATCCGCCGAACCGCCGTCATCACTGGCAAGCTTCATCATGGCGAGAGCACTTAAGGGCCCGCAGTCGACAGGCCGATCACAATAGATCCGAGGTAAGCGTCATGAAGTTTTCCCTGTTCGTACACATGGAGCGTTGGGACGAAAGTGTCAGCCACCGCCAATTGTTCGAAGACTTGACCGAACTGACCCTGATGGCCGAGGCCGGCGGTTTCAGCACCGTATGGATTGGCGAACACCACGCCATGGAATACACCATCTCGCCAAGCCCGATGCCGCTGCTGGCTTACCTCGCGGCCAAGACCACCACCATTCACCTGGGCGCCGGTACCATCATCGCGCCGTTCTGGCATCCGTTGCGGGTGGCGGGCGAATGCGCCTTGCTCGACGTGATCAGCAACGGGCGCATGGAAGTCGGCCTGGCCCGTGGCGCTTACCAGGTAGAGTTCGACCGCATGGCCGGCGGCATGCCCGCCTCCAGCGGCGGCCAGGCGCTGCGCGAGATGGTGCCGGTGGTGCGTGCGTTGTGGAAAGGCGACTACGCCCACGACGGCGACATCTGGAAATTCCCCACCTCCACCAGCGTGCCCAAGCCGATCCAGCAGCCTAATCCGCCGATGTGGATTGCCGCCCGCGACCCGGACTCGCACAACTTTGCGGTGGCCAACGGCTGCAACGTGATGGTCACGCCGCTGATGAAGGGCGACGAGGAAGTCCTCGACCTGAAAAACAAATTCCAGGCCGCCCTCGACAACAACCCCGGCGTACCACGCCCGCAACTGATGGTGCTGCGCCACACCCACGTGCATGCCGCCGATGATCCGGACGGCTGGAAAGTCGGGGCCAAGGCGATCTCGAAGTTCTATCGCACCTTCGATGCCTGGTTCGGTAATAAAGAGGTGCCGGTGAATGGCTTCCTGGCACCGAGCCCGGAAGAAAAATTCGCCGCCCGCCCGGAGTTCGAACTGGACAGCCTGCACAAGACCGCGATGATCGGCACCGCCGAAGAAATCATCCCGCGCATCCGCTACTACCAGGAACTGGGGGTGGATGAGTTCAGCTTCTGGTGCGACAACAGCCTGCCCCATGCCGAGAAGAAGAAGTCGTTGGCGCTGTTTATCGAGCAGGTGGTGCCGGCGTTTCGTTGAGAGACACGCGGCGCAGGCGTGGTTGCTGTCAACCACGCCTGCGGCTGATGTACCCACTGACACCCTGATAAACCCCCAGCAACAGCCCCGCCAGCAGCAATGTCCATTGCACGCTCAGCGCCGCCGCCAGCAGGCCGGCCAACAATCCGCCGATGGCTTCAAAGCCGAAACGCATGGCGATATAGAACGCAATCACCCGGCCGCGCAACGCTTCCGGCGCCGCGCTTTGCAGGGTCATATTGCTGCTGACATTGCTCACCGTGATGCCGAAGCCCAGCCCGGCAAGCGCCGCCAGGGTGAACCACAGCGGCGGGTTGGCCGCCACCGCGCACAGCGACACCGCACACACCAGCGTGCCGAGCACGATAATGCGGCCCAGGTTCGAAGCACTGCCGGCAAACGCCAGGAAGATCGTGGCCACAAACGCACCGGCACCGGCTGCGCCCCACAGCCAGCCGAGGGTTTGCGCATCGCCGCTGAACGCATGCTTGGCCAGGATCGGCAGCAGTACGGTGTAGCAGGACGCCAACAGGTTGACCATCACCACGCTGACCAGCAGCCGTCGAATCGCCAGGGTGGTCCACAGGTAGCGCAGACCTTCGCGGAAAATCTCCCCGGTAGACCCTTTGGCCCTGGCCTGCGCTCGGCTTTGCACCCTGCCCAGGCCGATCAGCAACATACCGAACGCGATGGAGGTGAGCACAAAGCAACCGGCCTCGCCGCTCCAGTTGATCAGCAAGCCGGCCAACGGCGGGCCGATAAAGCGTGCGGCATTGATCAGCATCGCGTTGAGCACAAGGGCGTTGGGCAGGTCTTTGGGCTCGTCGACAAAGCTCGCGATCAAGGCTTGGCGCAGCGGCGTTTCCAGGGCGTTGAGCAAACCCAGCAGAAGCGCCATGGCGATGATCACTTCACAGCCCATCCACTGCTGCCAGGTCAGCACGGCCAGGGCCAACGATTGCAGGGCCAGGGCGGCCTGCACCGCCATCAACAGGCGGCGCTTGTCATGGCGGTCGGACCAGGCGCCCGCCAGCGGTCCCACCAGCAGCTGAGGCAACAGCGTCAGAAACGCAATCGCCCCCAGCAACACGGCCGAGCCCGTCAAGTGATAGGCGAGCCAGGACAGCGCGACCTGTTGCACCCACTTGCCCAGGGTGGAAAGGCCCTGGCCGACAAAGTAGATCTGGAAATTTCGATGGCGCAGCGCGCGCACAGGCGCCGGCCAACGGGAGTGGGAAGCAGGATTCAAATAAACTCGCAGCCCTTTTGTGTGAGCGATTTCAGGACCCAGGTGCGGTCGTTCTCGCCCAGCGCGATCTGTTCAAGCTGCTTCTGTTCAGCGGCATGCTTGGCGTAGGCGCGATCATACACCTCGCCGACCTGGTCGAAGGGCACGCAGACCAAGCCATCTTCGTCACCCATCAGCAGATCGCCCGGTTCGATCACCATGCCCGCCAAGGCAATCGGTACGTTCACCTCGCCCGGGCCGTCCTTGTACGGGCCGCGATGGGTGATGCCGGCGGCAAACACCGGGAAGTCACCGGCACCGATACTCGCAGCATCGCGAATGGCGCCATTGATCACAATGCCGGCCACGCCTTTCTTGATCGCGTACGCCACCATCATTTCGCCGATCAGTGCGTTGCTCAGGTCGCCGCCGGCGTCGACCACAATCACGTCGCCAGGCTGGGCGATATCCAGGGCGTAATGCAGCATCAGGTTGTCCCCAGGCCGCGCTTTGACGGTCAGCGCCGGCCCCACCAGCACGCCCTTGTGGTGCATCGGTTGCAGGGCGGCGCCACCGGCGGTCATGCGGTTCATCGAATCGCTGATATTGGCGACGGGCATTGTCCGGTAACGCTCGACCCACTCGGCAGCGACTTTACGTTGCTGCTTGAGCACTCTGAATCCGATGGACATGGGGCATTCCTCTTGTGGTTTTTATTAAGCGTGAAAATTCATAAAATGAAATGGCATTTCGAAATTAACACTGCAATTTAAAACTGACAAGACTCACCCACAGCGGCTTCGGCACATGAAAAACGGTTTAAGGCTGAATAAGACCCTTAATTCGTTGAATAACACGGGGTTGCACGCATGCACTCAACCGTTTCGCGCAAATCAACAAAAATTATTTATTGCAACGCCATTTCATTATGTTAGGTTTCGAGCACTGTTGAGCGACATCACGAACCGCCAACTGCACACAGATAAGAAAACCAAGGTGCGCCAAATGACCCGAACTCTCCTGCTGACCGGCCCGCAATTAACTGCCGAAGCCATGGCCCACGCCGCCGCCCATGGCGTGCGCGTAATCCCTACCACCCCGTATGCCCCGGTCGACGAACTCACCGCGATCATTGCCCGCGAACAGCCGGACGCAATCATCGTGCGCCAGGGCAAACTGACCCGGGACATGATCAATGCATCGCCCGCGCTGAAGATCATCGCCAAGCACGGCGTGGGCTACGACACCATCGACATCGCCGCCGCCGCTGAACGCGGCATCCCCGTCACCATCGCCCTGGGCGCCAATGCGCAATCGGTGGCTGAGCATGCCCTGGCGCTGATGTTCAGCGTCGCGCGCCAGACTGCCCTGCTCGATGCGCGCATGCGTGACGGCCATTGGGACAAAGCTACCGCCGTGGGCATCGAACTGTCCGGCAAGACCCTGGGCCTGGTGGGCCTGGGCGCTATCGGGCGAATCCTGATGGAACTGGTAACGCCGCTGCGCATGACCATCAAGGTATTTGATCCCTACTTGAGCAACCTGCCCGACCTGCCGAATGTCGAGCGCGCCGAGGACTTCGATGCCTTGCTGGCGAGCTGCGATATCATTAGCCTGCATTGCCCGCTGACCGAGCAGAACCGCAACCTTTTCGGCGCGGCGCAGTTCAAGCGCATGCGCCCAGGCAGCCTGTTGATCAACACCGCACGCGGCGAACTGATCGATACCGAAGCGCTGGTGCAGGCGCTGAGCACCGGCCAGATCGCCGGCGCCGGCCTCGACACCTTCAACCCCGAACCGCCACCCACCGACTCAGCGCTGTGGGGCCTGCCGACCCTGGTCGCCACCCCCCATGTAGGCGCCAACACTGCCGAGGCGCGCGATCGCGTGGGCCTGCTGGCCGTGCAACAGATCATCGACTTCTGGGACGGCTGCGCACCGGAGCCGCGTTCGGTGGTCAACCGCCACCTGTTCGCACACTGATTGAACGCCCATCGCCCGGCCTTCACCCAAGGAAGGTCGAGCTCATTACGCTTCTCCAAAAAAAACAAAATGGGAGAGAGTCATGCCTATCAGTTCTACCGACATCAGCGCGATCGAGCGCTCAACCATGCGCAAGGTGGCGTGGCGACTCCTGCCGTTCCTGATCCTTTGCTACCTGCTGGCGATCATTGATCGCGGCAATATCGGCATGGCATCCCTGCAGATGAATCAGGACCTGGGCCTTACACCGGCGATCTTCGGCTTTGCCAGCAGCCTGTTCTTCGTGTCGTATTTCCTGGTGGAAGTGCCAAGCAACCTGGCGCTGCAACGTTTCGGCGCACGGGTGTGGATTGCGCGGATCATGATCACCTGGGGACTGATTTCCGCCGGCACCGCGTTTGTGACCGGAGCCAATTCGCTGTACGTGATGCGCTTTTTGCTGGGTGCGGCCGAAGCCGGCTTCTTCCCGGGCGTGCTGCTGTACCTCACCTACTGGCTGCCAGCGGCATACCGTGGACGCATGGTCGCTATCTTCATGGTCGCCATTCCCGGCGCCAACTTCATTGGTTCGCCGCTGTCCGGCCTGTTGCTGAGCCTGGACGGCTGGTTCGGCATGCGCGGCTGGCACTGGCTGTTCATCATCGAGGGCATCCCCGCCGTACTGCTGGGCATCGCCTGCCTGTTCGTACTCACCGACCGCCCCGAACAGGCCAAGTGGCTGAGCAACGAACAACGCAGCTGGCTCACCGGCCGCCTGGACGAAGAGCGCAGCCGCAAGACCGCCATCGGGCATATCTCGCTGTGGAAACTGCTGCGCCACAAGCACATTTGGGTACTGGCACTGATCTACTCCGGGGCGTCGGCGGCTGGCAGCACCATGAGCGTGTGGGCGCCGCAATTGCTCAAGACGTTTGACCTGAACAACCTGGAAATCGGCCTGGTCAATGCCATTCCCTACGGACTGGCTTCGGTGCTGATGATTTTGTGGGGACGCAGCTCCGACAAGAGCGGTGAACGCCGCTGGCACACCGCGATGACCTTGCTGCTGATCACCGCCGGTTTGCTGCTCGCACTGGTCACCTCCTCGCTGGTGGCGACGGTGTTCATGCTGTCCATGGTGTTGATCGGGGCGTACTCAATGAAGGGGCCGTTCTGGGCGCTGGTTTCGACCTGGCTCTCGTCCTCCACTGCCGCCGCCGGTCTGGCCGCCGTGGGCGCGATGGCCAATCTGATTGGTGGCGGCATCATGGTGAATGTGTACGGCACCATTCACCACGCCACCGGCAGTTACGCCCTGGCCCTGTTGCCGCTGGCGGCGCTGTGTGCCGCCGGTGCCGTGATGGTACTGCTGATGGGGCGCAGGCAGATGCGGGATTTGAGCGGCACAGGCGAACTGATCGCCCGGTAACGCGCTGAAATCGCTGTACGCTCAATCGCTTGGCATTGCTCCCTGCGGGCAATGCCAGTATTTTGCAGCGTACCCGCCCCCCGCCTTCAAGGAGCCCCCCCATGGTAAAAACACGCCCACGCCCCGCCGTCACCGGAGTTGCTTCGGCTGATCGGGTGCTGACCGTGCTCACCGCCTTCAAGATGGGGGACACGGCCCTGGAACTGGCCGAGCTGGCCGCGCGCACCGGGCTGATCAAGAGCACCATCATGCGCCTGATGGTGTCACTGGAAGACCACGGCCTGATCACTCGCCTGGCGGACGGTCGCTACCAGCTGGCGACCGAGATCATGCGCTTGAACACGGTGTATCAGGACGGCCTCGACCTTGAGCGCCATATCACCCCGCTGCTGCATCGCCTGACCCAGGAAACCGGCGAAACAGCTTCATTCTATGTGCGCCACGGCGCCTACCGAATGTGCCTCTACCGGGTCAACTCCCCGCATCACCTGCGCTTGCACCTGCAACCAGGCGACACCCGCCCCATGGACGGTGCAGCCGGTGCCGAAGCGTTACGCACGCCGTATTCGCTGGCGGCGAAGATGATCAAGCCGTTGTTTTCCCATGGCGCCACCGACCCCCACGCCGCGTCGATGGCATTGCCGATCTTCGGCCCAGGGGAAAACCTGATCGGTGCCCTGGTGCTGTCCGGCCCGGCCAGTCGCCTGACCGCCGAGCAGGCGCAGACATTGCACCCCCTGTTCCAGCAGGCCGCCGTCGAGTTGACGCGCAGCCTGGGGGGCGACGCACTGGAGGACGGGGAAACTGCGCAGAAAAAACCTCGCGGCAAAAAACCAGCCGAGGCGTAAAACCAAACCCACCCCGTATGTGGCAACCCGCTTACGCGCTGCCACATATTGCCCAAGGCGTGCCTACACTTCAGCGACACGCGCGACATTTAGCCCCAGCCCATCATCGCAGCACCTGTAATAGTCTATTGCAGGACTCTAATGTACTAACCAGTTAATTATCTTGCTAAAATCGCGTCTTTGCCCTCTCTCACTCGAGTCCTTTCGACATGAAACGAGCATCGCGCGCCACTGGCGTCTATAGATTCTTACTCCTGGGCCTGGGCGTAATCATCGTCCTGCTCGGCCTCGCGCTGGCCGTTGGCGGCGCCAAATTGGTGAGCCTTGGTGGTTCCTGGTACTTCCTGGTCGGCGGCGTGGCCATGGCGGTTTCCGGCCTGCTCATTGCCCGGCAAAAAACCGCAGGTGCATGGCTGTTCGCGGCGTTCCTGATCGGCACGGCCATCTGGGCGGTGGCGGATGTGGGCCTGGTGTTCTGGCCGCTGTTCTCGCGGCTGTTCATGTTCGCGGTCATCGGCCTGGTAGTGGCGCTGGTGTATCCGCTGCTGGCCGGCCGGCCCGTGCGCGGTGCCTATGGCGTTGCCGCCGTATTGGCGGTGGGCGTGGCGGTGGCGGCGGGCAATATGTTTGTCGCCCACCCCAGCGTCGCGCCGACCGGTGCAGGCCCAGGCATCACGCCCGTGGCCGCAGCCGACGCGCAGAAAGACTGGGCCCACTACGGCAACACCGAAGGGGGCAGCCGCTTCGCCGCGCTGGACCAGATCAACCGCGTCACTGTCGACAAGCTCAAGGTGGCCTGGACGTATCACACCGGTGACGTGGCCCTCAGCGACGGCAACGGCGCCGAAGACCAGCTCACGCCCCTGCAGATCGGCAACAAGGTGTTTATCTGCACGCCCCACAACAACCTGATCGCCCTCGACGCCGACACCGGCAAAGAGCTGTGGAAGAACGAAGTCAACGCCAAGTCGGCGGTGTGGCAGCGTTGCCGGGGCATGGCGTATTTCGACGCCACCGCGCCGATTGCCCAGCCGACCCAGCCCAACAGCTCGCCGATCATCGCCGCCAGCGTTCCCGCCGGTGCGCAGTGCCAGCGCCGCTTGCTGACCAACACCATCGATGCGCGCCTGATCGCCGTGGATGCCGACACCGGCAAATTCTGCGAAGACTTCGGCACCCACGGCCAGGTGGACCTGAAAGCCGGCCTGGGCAATGTGCCGGACAGCTACTACCAGCTGTCTTCCGCGCCGTTGATCGCCGGGACTACCGTGGTGGTGGGCGGCCGCGTCGCGGATAACGTCCAGACCGACATGCCCGGCGGTGTGATCCGTGGCTTCGATGTGATCAGCGGGCAAATGCGCTGGGCCTTCGACCCGGGCAACCCTGAAGACAAACAAGCACCAGCCGCCGGCAGCACCTATGTGCGCAGCACGCCCAACAGCTGGGCGCCGATGTCCTACGACCCGTTGATGAACACGGTCTTCCTGCCGATGGGCAGCTCGTCCACCGACATCTACGGCGTGGAACGCACCCCGCTCAACCATAAATACGGCGCGTCCGTGCTGGCGCTGGATGCCTCGACCGGGGCTGAAAAGTGGGTGTACCAGACCGTCCACAACGACCTGTGGGACTTCGACCTGCCGATGCAACCGAGCCTGATCGACTTCACCCCACCGGGCAGCGACAAGGCGGTACCGGCGGTGGTGATCGGCACCAAGGCCGGGCAGATCTATGTACTCGACCGCGCCACCGGCACGCCGCTGACCGAGGTCAAGGAAGTACCGGTCAAGGCCGCCAACATTCCGAACGAGCCTTATTCGCCGACCCAGCCCAAGTCCGTGGGCATGCCGCAGATCGGCGCGCAAACCCTGAGCGAGTCGGACATGTGGGGCGCCACCCCGTACGACCAGTTGCTGTGCCGCATCGACTTCAAGGGCATGCGCTACGACGGCCTGTACACCGCGCCGGGCACGGATAAATCCCTGAGTTTCCCCGGCTCCCTGGGCGGCATGAACTGGGGCAGCATTTCCACCGACCCGGTGCACGGTTTTATCTTCGTCAACGACATGCGCCTGGGCCTGTGGATCCAGATGCTGCCGTCGCAGAACAAGGCCCAGTCTTCGTCCGGTGGCGAAGCGCTGAACACCGGCATGGGCGCGGTCCCGCTCAAGGGCACGCCGTATGCGGTGAACAAAAACCGCTTCCTGTCGGTGGCCGGCATCCCGTGCCAGGCGCCGCCGTTCGGCACCCTCACCGCCATCGACATGAAGACCCAGAAAGTCGCGTGGCAAGTGCCGGTCGGCACCGTTGAAGACACCGGCCCCCTGGGCATCCGCATGCACCTGCCGATCAAGATCGGCCTGCCGACCCTCGGCGGCACGCTGTCGACCCAGGGCGGCCTGATCTTTATCGCCGGCACCCAGGACTTCTACCTGCGCGCCTTCAACAGCGGCAACGGCGATGAAATCTGGAAGGCCCGCCTGCCCGTCGGCAGCCAGGGTGGCCCGATGACCTACGTGTCGCCGAAAACCGGCAAGCAGTACATCGTGATCACCGCCGGCGGTGCGCGCCAGTCCACCGACCGTGGCGACTACGTGATCGCCTACGCCCTGCCATAACCCCCTCCTGGCGCGGTGCCCCGGTACCGCGCCTTCTGCTTTGGAAGACTCCGCATGACCCCCTCTTCTCATCTTTCCCTTGGGCGTCTGTTGCTCGGCCTGGCCCTGGGCGCCGCCCTGCCCGCTCAAGCCGACGACACCACCCTGACCGGCGACTGGGGCGGCCTGCGCCGCGAGCTCGACGAGCAAGGCATCCGCTTTACCGGCGACTACAGCGGCGAGACCGCCTATAACGCCCACGGCGGCCAGCACCGTTCGGCGCGCTACTCGCAAAACCTCAAGCTGGGCGTGCAGTTCGACCTGGGCAAACTCTACGGTTTCAACAATGGCGACCGCATCCAACTGACCCTCAACGACCGCCGCGGCAACAGCGCCTCCGAAGACCTGGTGGGCAACCGCCTGCCGATCCAGGAAAACTACGGCGGCCTCTACACCCGTCTCACCGAGCTGAGCTACGAGCACACGTTGTTCACCCCGGCGCTGAACCTCAAGCTTGGCTATATGGCCATGGGCAATGACCTCGGCGGACTGGACAGCGGCATCCTGTGCACCTTCATGAACGCCGGGTTCTGCGGGCATCCGCTGAACATGTCCGGCGGCAGCGGCTGGACCAACTACCCGAACGCACGCCTGGGCGCCCGGGTGAAATACGACTTGTCACCTGCCTGGCAACTGCGCGTGGCCGCCTTCAATGTCGACCCCGACAGCAATGGCGATTCCAGCCGCGCCTGGAAGCTGAGCCCCAAGCACACCACCGGCACCGTGGTGCCGATCGAGTTGGTGTACAAACACGCAGGCCCCCTGCCGGGTGAATACAAACTGGGCTATTACTACGACAGCTCCGACGTCAAGCGCATCGGCAGCGATGACAAGGTCAACGGTCGCGGCGGCCACTACCTGCTGATCGACCAGGCCGTATGGGCTTCCGACGCATCCGCCGGTCGCAGCCTGCATGCCTTCGGCCAATACTCCGCTGCCAGCGAAGCGGCCTCGCCGTTCAGCAAGTGGTACGGCGCAGGCGTGGTGTTGTACAAACCCTTCGAAGGCCGGCCGCGCGACACCCTGTCCCTGGGGTACGGGCGCGCCGTGCCCAACCCGCGCAGCCGTGACGTGCAGGAACTGGCCGCCTTCAACGCCGGCTCGACCTACCCCAACCTCGACAACGCCGAACAACTGATCGAACTCAGCTACGGCTACCAGGCCACGCCGTGGCTGAACCTGCGCCCGGATGTGCAATACATCGTCGAGCCGGGGGCGTTTTCGGGAGATAACATCGACAATGCGCTGGTGCTGGGATTGCAGGTTAAGGCGACGTTCTGACTCGCCCGTGCGCAAACGCCAGGCCAGCAACAAAACCCCAGCTGCCGTCAAAGCCTCCTTGCTGGGATGACTCTTTTAGCCCTGCTGATACTCGCGGGGCGTGCAACCAAACTCGCGGCGAAACACCGTATGCAGGTACTGCGCCGATTTGAACCCGCACTTGGCGGCAATATCGGCAATCGCCAGCTCGTGGCTTTCCAGGCCCTTGGCGGCGGCGGCGAGTTTGAAGCGCAGGATCTCGTCATGCACGCTGCAGCCGCGTACCTTGCGAAAGTGCGCTTCCAGGGATGAACGCGACACGCCGACATAGGCCGCCACCTGCGCGGTCTTGATGCCCTGGCAGGCGTACTGGCGGATAAACAGCAGCGCCTGCATCACGTAAGGGTTACCCAAGGGTTGATGCAGGCTGGAGGCCTGAACGTTGATGGCCTCCGGCGGCACCAGGACCTGCGTGCCCACGCACGGTTTGCCGTGCAGCATCTGGTGCAGCAAGGCGGCGGCCGTGCGCCCCATGGTTTCCGTGCCCTGGATCACCGAACTCAGCGGCACCCGCGTGAGGGTGCGGGTCAGGGGGTCGTTGTCGATGCCGATCAACGCCACTTGCTCCGGCACGGCGATGCCGGCAGTCAGGCAGGCTTGCAGCAATTGCCGGGCGCGGGCGTCGGTGACGGCGATGATGCCGATGGGCTTGGGCAGGCTGTGCAGCCAGGCAATCTGCTGTTCCACCGCGCTGTCCCACAACGGCGCGCTGGTGCCCAGGCCGCGATACACCTCGATGTGCAGACCATCCCGTTGCAGCAGGTGGCGAAAGGCTTTTTCACGCTCCTGGGCCCAGCGATTGGCCTGGGCCTCGGGCAGGCTGAAACAGGCGAACCGAGTCAGGCCAGCTTCGATCAAGTGTTCGTAAGCCAACTTCATCAATGCGTGGTTATCGGTGGCCACGTAGGGAATGCCCTTGGGATAGGCGCGCGCGTCTTCATAGGAGCCACCCACCGCCACCACCGGCAGCTGGCTGTCGGCCAACGCTTCGCCGATCAGCGGGTCGTCGAAGTCGGCAATGATGCCGTCGCCCTGCCAGCGCTCGATGCCGCGCAGGCGACAGAGGAAATCCTCCTCGAGGAATAGATCCCAGGACGCGCGGGTGCTGCTCAGGTAATTGCCGATGCCGGCGATGATGCCCCGGTCGTAGATTTTGCTGCCGTTGAACAACAGGGCGATGCGGTGGACGGGCGGTAGGGTCTTCATTGTTTTTGTCCTCGGGCCTGTGGCAACAGACTAGCCCTCGCCGGTCAAAATCGCACTACACCTTGGTGATTTTCATAATCAGCGGGCCGAGTGCCGTTGCTAGTATCCAGACACCGCCAAGAACAATAAGGAAAACGCCATGCCGTACTTCCCCGGTGTCGAGAAGGTTCGCTTCGAAGGCCCCAGCAGCGATGCCCCCCTCGCCTTTCGCCATTACGACGCCAACAAGCTGATCCTCGGCAAACCGATGCGCGAGCACCTGCGCATGGCCGCGTGTTACTGGCACACCTTCGTATGGCCCGGCGCCGATATGTTCGGCATGGGCACCTTCAAGCGCCCGTGGCAGCGCAGCGGCGAGCCGATGGACGTGGCCATCGGCAAGGCAGAGGCGGCCTTCGAGTTTTTCTCCAAGCTGGGCATCGACTATTACAGTTTTCACGACACCGATGTGGCGCCGGAAGGCAGTTCGCTCAAGGAGTACCGCAACCACTTTGCGCAGATGGTCGACCATCTGGAGCGCCATCAGGAACAGACCGGCATCAAGTTGCTGTGGGGCACCGCCAACTGCTTCAGCAACCCGCGTTTTGCCGCCGGTGCCGCCAGTAACCCGGACCCGGAGGTGTTTGCCTACGCCGCTGCCCAGGTGTTCAGCGCGATGAACGCCACGCTGCGACTCAAGGGCGCCAATTACGTGCTGTGGGGCGGCCGTGAAGGTTATGAAACCCTGCTCAACACCGACCTCAAGCGCGAGCGCGAACAGCTCGGGCGTTTTATGCGCATGGTGGTGGAGCACAAGCACAAGATCGGCTTCAAGGGCGACCTGCTGATCGAGCCCAAGCCCCAGGAGCCGACCAAGCACCAGTACGATTACGACAGCGCCACGGTGTTCGGCTTTTTGCATGAGTACGGCCTGGAGCATGAGATCAAGGTGAATATCGAGGCCAACCACGCCACCCTGGCCGGGCACAGTTTCCATCACGAGATTGCCACGGCAGTATCCCTGGGTATCTTCGGCAGCATCGACGCCAACCGGGGCGACCCGCAGAACGGCTGGGACACCGACCAATTCCCCAACAGCGTCGAGGAGATGACCCTCGCCACCTATGAAATCCTCAAGGCCGGTGGCTTCAAGAATGGCGGCTACAATTTCGACTCCAAGGTACGCCGCCAGAGCCTGGACGAGGTCGACCTGTTCCACGGCCATGTCGCCGCCATGGATGTACTCGCCCTGGCGCTGGAACGTGCGGCGGCGATGGTGCAGAACGACCGGCTGCAGCAGTTCAAGGACCAACGCTATGCCGGCTGGCAGCAGCCGCTGGGCCAGGCCGTGCTGGCCGGTGAGTTCAGCCTGGAGTCCCTGGCCGAACACGCGTTTATCCACGAACTGAACCCGCAGGCCGTGAGTGGTCGGCAGGAGATGCTGGAGGGGGTGGTCAACCGGTTTATTTATCGGTGACAGTGTGGCGCGCGGGGTTGTTGTGGTGAGCGGGCTTGCCCCGCGCTGGGGCGCGAAGCGGCCCCATTGCAGGCGATGTGTTTTTAGCTGACACACCGAGGTGCCTGGGTTTGGGGCTGCTTCGCAGCCCAGCGCGGGGCAAGCCCGCTCACCACACCAAGCCTGCTCACCACACCAAACCCATTCACCACAAAAGTCCTGTTCACCACAGAAGCCCGGCTTGCCACAACACGCCGGTTAGCCACACCTACAATGTTCGCCTAGAGTCTTCACCCAGTGTCTTTCCAACAACAATAAAAGGACGCACCACCATGAAGTCATTCAAACGTACCCTGCTCGCCACTGCCCTGGCCCTGTTCGCACTGCCGGTGATGGCCGATTCCGCCCACCCGAAAATCGGTTTTTCCATCGACGACCTGCGCCTGGAACGCTGGTCCCGTGACCGTGACTACTTCGTCGCCGCGGCGGAAAAACTCGATGCCAAGGTCTTTGTGCAGTCCGCCGATGCCAACGAGCAGAAGCAGATTTCGCAGATCGAAAACCTGATCTCCCGGGGTGTCGATGTGATCGTGATCGTGCCGTTCAACGCCACCGTGCTGACCAACGCGGTCGCCGAAGCCAAGAAAGCCGGGATCAAGGTGGTGTCATACGACCGCCTGATTCTCAACGCGGACATCGATGCCTACATCTCCTTCGATAACGAAAAAGTCGGTGAGATGCAGGCCAACGGCGTGCTGCAGGCGGCGCCCAAGGGCAATTACTTCCTGCTCGGCGGCGCGCCCACCGACAACAACGCCAAGGTACTGCGCGAAGGCCAGATGAAGGTGCTGCAACCGGCCATCGACAAGGGCGACATCAAGATTGTCGGCCAGCAGTGGGTCAAGGAATGGAACCCCACCGAAGCCCTGAGCATCGTCGAAAACGCCCTGACCCGTAACAGCAACAAGATCGACGCCATCGTCGCCTCCAACGACGCCACCGCCGGCGGTGCGATCCAGGCCCTGGCCGCGCAGAAATTGGCGGGCAAGGTGCCGATCTCCGGCCAGGACGCCGACCTCGCCGCCGTCAAGCGCGTGATCGACGGCACCCAGACCATGACCGTGTACAAGCCGCTCAAGCTGATCGCCACCGAAGCCGCCAAGCTCTCGGTGCAACTGGCGCGTAACGAGAAGCCCACCTACAGCTCGCAGTACGACAATGGCAGCAAGAAAGTCGATACCATCCTGCTCACCCCGACGCCGCTGACCAAGGCCAATATCGACCTGTTGGAGAAGGACGGGTTCTATACCAAAGAGCAGATCGGCCTGTAGGCGCTGGCTTGCCAGCAAAGATCGCGAACGAAAACGCGGAAAGCCTGAATAAACGCGGTGACTTGGTGTTTTTCGCGAGCAAGCTCGCTCCTACAGTCATGTCGTCAGTCCTGTGTGTGAGCCATGGTATGTCCGACTACCTGCTGCAAATGAACGGCATCGTCAAAACCTTTGGCGGTGTCCACGCGCTGAACGGCATCGACATCAAGGTGCGGCCGGGGGAATGCGTCGGCCTGTGCGGCGAGAACGGTGCCGGTAAATCCACCCTGATGAAGGTGCTGTCGGCGGTCTACCCCCATGGCACCTGGGAGGGCGAAATCCTCTGGGATGGGCAGCCGCTCAGGGCCCAGTCCATCAGCGAGACCGAGGCCGCCGGCATCGTCATCATTCACCAGGAACTGACCCTGGTGCCCGACCTGTCGGTGGCCGAGAACATCTTCATGGGCCACGAGCTGACGTTGCCCGGCGGGCGCATGAACTACCCGGCGATGCTCCATCGCGCCGAAGCGTTGATGCGCGAGCTCAAGGTGCCGGACATGAACGTCGCGCTGCCGGTGTCACAGTACGGCGGCGGCTACCAGCAACTGGTGGAAATCGCCAAGGCCCTGAACAAACAGGCGCGCCTGCTGATTCTCGACGAGCCCTCCTCGGCCCTGACCCGCTCGGAAATCGAGGTGCTGCTCGACATCATCCGCGGCCTCAAGGCCAAGGGCGTGGCCTGCGTGTACATCTCCCACAAGCTCGATGAAGTGGCGGCCGTGTGCGACACCATCACGGTGATCCGCGATGGCAAGCACATCGCGACCACGGCCATGGCCGACATGGACATCCCGCAGATCATCACGCAGATGGTCGGGCGGGAAATGAGCAACCTCTACCCCACCGAGCCCCATGCCATCGGCGAGGTGATTTTCGAAGCGCGCAACGTCACCTGCTATGACGTCGACAACCCCCAGCGCAAGCGCGTCGACGATGTTTCCTTTGTGCTCAAGCGCGGCGAAATCCTCGGCATAGCCGGGCTGGTGGGCGCCGGGCGTACGGAGTTGGTGTCGGCGTTGTTCGGCGCCTACCCCGGCCGTTACAGCGCCGAGGTGTGGCTCGACGGCCAGGTGATCGACACGCGCACGCCGCTCAAATCGATCCGCGCCGGACTGTGCATGGTGCCCGAGGACCGCAAGCGCCAGGGCATCATCCCCGACTTGGGCGTGGGCCAGAACATCACCCTGGCGGTGCTCGACACCTATGCCCACCTGACCCGCATCGATGCCGAGGCCGAACTGGGCAGCATCGACCAGCAGATCGCGCGCATGCACCTCAAGACCGCCAGCCCGTTCCTGCCGATCACCAGCCTGTCCGGTGGCAACCAGCAAAAGGCCGTGCTGGCGAAAATGCTGATGACCAAGCCCAAGGTGCTGATTCTCGACGAGCCCACACGTGGGGTGGATGTGGGCGCCAAGTATGAGATCTACAAACTGATGGGCGCGCTGGCGGCAGAAGGCGTGTCGATCATCATGGTTTCCTCGGAATTGGCCGAAGTGCTCGGCGTGTCCAACCGCGTGCTGGTGATCGGCGACGGCCAGTTGCGTGGCGACTTCATCAACGAGGGGCTCACCCAGGAACAGGTGCTCGCCGCCGCGCTCAGCCAAAACAATAACAATCGGAAAACCGCGTAGATGAATCAGGTCAAACAGCTGTTCACTCGCTACAAAATGCTCGCCCTGGTGATCGCCGTGGCGTTTATCTGGCTGTTTTTCAGCTGGCAGACCGAGGGCGGCTTTCTCACCCCGCGCAACCTGTCCAACCTGCTGCGGCAAATGTCGATCACCGGGATATTGGCGTGCGGCATGGTGCTGGTGATCATCAGCGGCGAGATCGATTTGTCGGTGGGTTCGTTGCTGGGACTGTTGGGCGGGCTCGCAGCGATCCTGGATGTGGTCTATCACATTCCGCTGTTGGCCAACCTCAGCCTGGTGGCGTTGTGCGGCCTGATGATCGGCTTGGCCAATGGCTACATGACCGCTTACCTGCGCATTCCGTCGTTTATCGTTGGCCTCGGCGGCATGCTCGCGTTTCGCGGGATCCTGCTGGGGATCACCGGCGGCACCACCATCGCGCCGGTGTCGCCGTCGCTGGTGTATGTAGGCCAGGGGTATTTGCCGCATTCGGTGGGGGTTGGCCTTGGGGTCTTGCTGTTTGCCCTGACTCTGTTTTTGACCTGGAAACAACGGCGCAACCGCGCGCTGCATGGCTTGGCGCCGCACGCCCTGATGCGCGATGTGCTGCGCGTGGGGGTGATCGGCGCGGTGCTCGCCGGGTTCGTCACCACCCTCAACAGCTACGACGGCATCCCCGTACCGGTGCTGCTGTTGCTGGTGCTGCTCGGTGTGTTCAGCTACGTCACCAGCCAGACCGTGTTCGGCCGCCGCGTCTACGCGGTGGGCAGCAACATGGAAGCCACGCGCCTGTCAGGCATCAACGTGCAGGCAGTGAAACTGTGGATCTTCGGCATCATGGGCGTGATGTGTGCCCTCGCCGGTCTGGTCAATACCGCACGCTTGGCTGCCGGCTCACCGTCAGCAGGCAACATGGGTGAGCTCGACGCTATCGCGGCGTGCTTCATCGGCGGCACGTCGATGCGCGGCGGCTCGGGCACGGTGTATGGCGCGTTGCTCGGGGCACTGGTGATTACCAGCCTGGATAACGGCATGTCGATGCTGGACGTGGACAGTTACTGGCAGATGATTGTGAAGGGCAGCATCCTGGTGTTGGCGGTGTGGGTGGATGTGAGTACGCGCACGGGGCGGCGCTGACTCTCTCACTTTCCGAGCAACACGGCCCCATCCCCCAGCCGTCCCAACTGATCCCCCGGATTGCGCAACGGGCAATCATCCAGGGACAGGCAACCACAGCCGATACAGCCATCGAGTTGGTCGCGCAGTTGAGTGAGGCTGTTGATACGCTCACTCAACAGGTCGCGCCAGTGTGTGGAGAGTTGGGTCCAGTCCTTGGCCGTCAACGGCCGTCCTGAAGGCAGTTCGTCCAACGCGTCCTTGATAGTCGCCAACGGAATGCCCGCGCGCTGCGCGACCTTGATCACCGCAATTCGGCGCAGTACGTCCCGCTGATAACGACGCTGATTGCCCGCGCTGCGTTGTGCGTGAATCAACCCCTTGGCTTCGTAGAAATGCACCGTGGCCACGGTCACGCCGCTGCGCCGGGCCAATTCGCCCACGCCGAGGGGGATGCGCACATCGATTTTCGCTTCCATCCGGCTCTTGACCTCATCTAAACATGAGGTTTTATAAAGGGTGTCGGCTTGCCTTGGCAAGCCTTCAGTCCTTTGAATCGGAGCCTGCATGGACACACCTCAACCCTCCCCCTCCAACTGGGCCGCGCTGTTGTCCGGTGCCAACGGCGTACGTTCGCTCGCACTGGCCGGCGGCGTGGTGCTGCATGCGATCAACGTGTACATCGCCACCACGATTCTGCCGTCAGTGGTCCAGGACATCGGCGGCATCGACTATTACGCATGGAACACCACGTTATTTGTCGCCGCCTCGATCCTCGGCTCGGCATTGTCGGCGCGCCTGCTCGGCAGCCTCGGGCCGCGTGCGGCGTACCTGGTCGCCAGCCTGGTGTTCGCCGGCGGGGCCTTGGCCTGTGCGTTTGCGCCGTCCATGCCGGTGATGCTCGTGGGGCGGTTGGTGCAGGGATTGGGCGGTGGGTTCTTGTTCGCGCTGTCCTACGCGATGATTCGGTTGGTGTTCGATGAAAGCCTGTGGCCGCGCGCGATGGCGTTGGTGTCGGGGATGTGGGGCGTGGCGACGCTGGTCGGGCCAGCGGTGGGCGGAGTGTTTGCCGAGCTGGGCATATGGCGCGCGGCGTTCTGGTCGTTGATTCCGGTGGCCGGGTTGTTCGCGGTGCTGGCGGCGGCGGTACTGCCCAGGCGCAGCACCGAGAGCGCTGCGCCGACCCCGTTGCCACTCGCCCAACTGGTGCTGCTGACGGCGGCGGTACTGGCGGTGTCGGCCGGCAGTGTCTCGTCCACCCTGCCCCTGAACCTGCTGGGGCTGGCCGTGGCGGCTGTGTTCACCGCGCTGCTGATCGTCACGGAAAGCCGCGCCCGCCATCGACTGTTGCCCGCCGGCGCGTTTCGGATCACCACGGCACTCGGCGCGCTGTACGCGACGATGTCATTGCTGGCGGTGGCGGTGACCAGTGGCGAAATCTTCGTGCCGTTGTTTCTTCAAGTCCTGCACCACCAGTCGCCGCTGGTGGCCGGTTATCTGGCGGCATTGATGGCGGCCGGCTGGACGCTGGGGTCAATCGCCAGCGCGGGTGTGACGGGCAGCAACATTCGACGGGCGATCCTGGCCGGGCCGATCCTGGGCGTGGTGGGCATGGTGGCGCTGGCCATCTTGATGCCCGTCGAAAGCAACGGCAGCGGGCAGACGCTCACACCGATCTGCCTGGCGCTTATCCTGATTGGGTTGGGCGTGGGGCTGGCTTGGCCGCACTTGCTGACGCGGGTGTTCCAGGTGGCGCCGGCCGGTGAGCAGGACCTCGCGAGCGCGTCGATTACTACCGTGCAACTGTTCGCTACCGCGTTTGGCGCGGCACTGGCGGGCATGGTCGCAAACGTCGCCGGCCTCAGTGAGCCCGGCGGTGTCGAAGGCACCGCAAGCGCTGCGGTGTGGCTGTTTGGGGTGTTTGCACTGGCGCCCGTGGTGGGTGTTCTGATTGCCAGGCGGGTGGTTCGCATGATCGGTCAGTAGCATGCCAAGCTCACCAATCCCCCTGCCTGAGCACATTTGACTGCATTCCAAGGTTGGATCGAGGTGCTCAGTGCTATTCAAACGCCTGGCGATTCTCGGGCGTGATCAACTTGAACGGCACCCAGACCACCGCCGACTCCAGCACCTCACCGCGAACCAGGCGCAGTGCGGTGTCCACTGCGCCGCCGGCCTGGCCGGCGGCATCCTGGAACACGCTGACCGCCATCTTGCCCTCAGCCATCAATTTCAAGCCGTCCGGTGTGCCGTCGATGCCGCCGACCCAATAGTCCTTGGCCTGCTTGCCGGCCTTTTCCAGGCCCATGATCGCGCCGATCGCCATTTCATCGTTATTGGCCGCAATGATCGAGAAATCGACGCCCTGCTTGACCCAGTCAATAACAATCGTGGCGGCCTGGCTACGCTCCCAGTTACCGACTTTTTTCTGTACGACTTTCATATCGGGGTATTTGGCGACGACTTTTTCCACGTCCTCGGTGCGCATCAAAGAGGACGCGTTGGCCGGGTCGCCCACCAGAATCACCACGTTGCCCTTGTAACCGGCGCGGCGCGCAAGCTCTTCCATCTGCAAAGTACCCGACTCCAACTCGTTGGAGCCGACAAACGCGGTCTGCGCCGGCCACGTTTGCGGGTTCGGATTGCGGTTGACGAACACCAGCGGGATCTTTGCATCCGAGGCCAGCTGCATCATCTGCGCCGCACTTTTGCCGTCGACCATCGCGACGATGATCGCATCCACCTTGGAATTGACCAGGTTGCGGAATTGGCGCATCTGCAAATCGACGCTGTCCTGCCCGTTCTCCATAAAGATGTCGGCGTTCATGACGCTGGCCTGTTGCTGCACCCCGTTGCGCAGCAGGGTCTGGAAGTTATCGTCGTACTTTGCCATGCCCACACCCAGCAAGGGCGTGGCGGCCTGGGCCGCGCCCGGAATGAACAGCGTCGCCCCCAAGGCGAGGATTAACCATGCTTTCATGTTCTGACTCCCGCGGCTCAAACGCTGAAATGATGGAGCAGCTCGCGCTGCACCTTGGCCATGTCCGCCAGCTCGTGGCTGCTGATGGCGGACTGCTCGGCGCCGTCTGCCGTCTGCTGGGCCGAATCGTTGATCTGGATGACCATCCGACTGGTTTCCTGCACCGTGGCGCTCTGCTCCTCGGTGGCGGCGGCGATCTGGATATTCATGTCGCGGATACTGTCGACCGAGTCGCTCATCGACAGCAGCAAGTCACCCGCGCCCGAGGCCAGGGACACGCATTGGGTGGACTGCGCCTGGCTTTCGTTCATCACGTGCACCACCGAGTGAATTTTTTCCTGCATGAGCCCGATCATGTCCTGGATTTCGCTGGTCGAGGTCTGGGTACGGCTGGCCAGGGAGCGCACTTCATCGGCCACCACCGCAAAACCGCGTCCCTGCTCGCCGGCACGGGCCGCTTCGATGGCCGCATTCAGGGCGAGCAGGTTGGTCTGTTCGGCAATGGTGCGAATGGCGACAACAATGCCTTCGATATTCTGCCCGTACTTCTGCAACTCATCGGTCACCTGCGTGGCCTTGTTCACCTGGTCGGCCTGCTGGCGGATGTTGACGATGGTCTCGGCCACACGCGCCTGCACCTTGTGCGTGAGCTCACTTGTGTCGTCCACGGCCTGGCGGGTGTCCTGCGCACGCCGGGCCACCTCTTCGACCGTGCTTTCCATCTGCGTCATGGCCGAGGCGGCCGATTGCAGGCGGTCCTTCTGCTCATCCACCACACGGGTGGTCTGCTCGCTGTTCAAGGCGTTGCTGCCCGCGGTAACGGCCAGCGCATCGGCAGAGCCGATCAATTCACGAAAGGTTTTGCGCAGGGCCGTGGTCAGTTCGTTCAGGTAACCGCCCAACTCACCGAACTCGTCTTTACGGCTGACATCGAAACTGACCCGCATGTCCCCCGCCGTGAGCGTCTTGAGGACGTCACGAAACGCCGCCAGCGGACGCCGCAGGCTGAAGGCGACCCAGGTACCAATCGCCACCGCCGCCAGCACCGCCAGCACACACGCGATCAACAGCAAGCTGCGGCTGGTGCCAATGGTGGCATTGGCCGACTGGCTGGCCTGGTTGGCGACCTCCAGGGACTGGCTGCCGAACTCGCCAATCCTGTCCAGGGTGGCTTTCAGCGCCGCGTCAACCGCACTGCGTTGCTGCTGCACCTGCGCGGCCAGTTTTGCCTCCACCTGATAAGCCTGGAACAGGCCGTCAGGGGCGGTCAGGTCAGTCAGCAGGCGATTGACCATGACGCCGGCAATCCGCCCGACCCTGGGGTCAATTGCCGCCAGGGCCTGGGCCCGGGTGCTGATCACTTCGTCCTGGAGATTGAGCACACGCTGTAATTTATCAATGGCCGGCGTGACGGTATGAGCCGCGAAGCCATCGTAGGATTTGTTGACTTCCAACAGCAGCTTTTCCGCTGCGGCCACCTGTTGCGGTTCGCCGACACTGCGTGCATGGGCAATGTAATCGCGCAGATAGCTGGTCAGCTGTATCGCCTGCGCACTGCTGTAGCCTTGCAGTTGCCGGGTCAGCGCCAACTGCTGCACGTGTTGCACATGGGACGTCATCAACGCCTGCGCCTGCTCGGCGTAGGCCGCGACCTGTTGGCGCTGCTGCGCCAGGTTCGCGCGCAGCGCCTCATGCTCGCCCGTATAGGCAACGGTGCTGTCGAGCAATTGATTGAACTGGGCGATGCTCTCGGTGAACGGTCGCTTGCCGTCCTCGATCTGCTTGGGGTCGGTGCTGATCTGAATGGCCAGCAACGCCTGGTTGGCGCGCAGAATGTGCACGTATAGCTCACTGGCGGCCCGGCTCAAGGGTGCCGACTCGCCGGTGATAATGTTCAAGCGACTGCTGATGGACTGGGTGTTCTGATAACTGATCCCCGCCATGACTAGCAGTAACAGCACCAACACCGCAAACCCGCCGATCACACGCTGCAATATGGTCATGGCCACCCCTTTTGATTTTTATTCGTTGACCTGAGCGACGACCAGGCGTGCACCTACGAGTTCGGGATCACTCGTGGTGCTAGTGCCTGTATCGGCCTTCAGAGCGGGGACTTGAGCGTTAAAGATGGCCTGAAACGCGATCAAAAAAAGTGGGAGGGGGCTTGCTCCCGATAGCGGTGGGTCAGTCGACATCTACGGTGACTGACACTCCGCCATCGGGGTAAGCCCCCTCCCACATTTGGATCGGTTTACACCTGAATCAGGCTGGGTTTTGCACTGCGGTCACTGGCTCAACACCACATCCCGCATCGCCGGAATATAGCCATAGTCATAAGCCTCCTGCACAAACGAACGATCGCCCTTCAACACGATCCTGACCGTCGGCGCTTCGGTGCCACCGATGCGGTAGTCATCGCCGGTGGTGGGCACGCTGTCGATAAACGACGTCACCAGGCCGTTGGGCATCACGCAGTGGGAATACGTCTGGAACGGCTGCGACGGCGGATTGCCGAGGACCAGCCCGGACGCATTCATCGGCGTATAAGGCCCGAACAGATGATCGCTGACAAACCCATACACGCCATCCGGCCCCGTCACGCCATCGGCATAGGTGAACTTGTGGCTGATGGTGAACAGGTAGTACTTGTTGTCCTGGAACACATAGTGCGGCCGTTCGGTCTGGTCGTTCACGCCAACAGCCGTGACCAGGGGCGGCAGGATTTCCCATTCGTCACCGTTGAGGTCCTTGGCCACGGCGATGCCGATGCAGCCCACCTGGTAGCGGGCACCGCCCACGTCCTCGTGCCCCGGCGGCACCAGGCCCAGCTCGTTCGGGCCCACTGCGTGAGTCCCGCGCTCGCCGGCGACATTGCCTTCGAACACCATGTACAACTTGCCATCGACGGGATCGATAAAGGGGCTGGGATCGCGAAAGTTCCAGGTCGCATTCTGCGCTTCGGTTTGATAATAGGTGCCGTCGGCGTCGAACAACGACTTGACCTGATCAAAGCCCTGGAGGGTGACACCGGTGTCCGACGTAATGACCTGGCCCCGGACTTTGGCAATCGTGGCACCCGGCGTGACGCAGGTGTAGTACAGGTCGATGTCACCGTTGTTATTCAACAGGATCGGCGTGCCCGCCCATTCACGGGTGGTCGGCGAAACCCCTTCGGCCATGACCCGGCCGCCGAAGATCCAGTCCTTGCCGGTACGCGAATACCAGTAGCAGATCCGCGCATGACCATGGCGGTCTTCCCAATCGCGCTTGATGTCGTAACGGCCATCGGCATTGATGAATTGTGGATCATGGGGGCGACGGTCGGCGGTCAGGGTGAAGATCACCGACCAGCCATCCACCGATACCACCGTGCCATCGAGTTCACGCAAGGGCATGGTGTCCCAGATAAAGACCGTGTCACTCATGACAGGAAAGTCAGGACTCACTAACGGCTGTGTCGTCGTCGGGTCATTTTCATTAACTTTCAGCGCATCGGCCCGTGTCCAGCGAGTGGGTGTGTGATTCGCATGTTTCATGATGATGTCCTTTTGCTGACGCTTAAGTGACAAGCGAAGATTAAATAGCACCGAACAGCCAGCAACTTAATACTGACCGAAAGAGCAAGAGATAGTTGGCTCTGCAAGTGCGCACCAAGGTTTAACATGGGCACTCGCCTATCGCAACATGAAGAATTATTTAGATTACAAAGGCCATCACTGTATTTATATCCTTGATATAAATACAGTGGCACTTGCAATAAATGACAGCTCAATAGAAAGCTAGCTACTCAACTACCGAATACCAGCGACGCAGCCTGGGCACCAGCATTCTTCTGTGTGAAGTCCTTGGCTTGCGCCGCGGTCTTCAAGGTATAGGCGTAGTTGGAACTGGCCGTCCATTGTGCTTTGGGCGACTTCTGGTTGGTGATCGGCGGCACACTGTTTATATCCGTGAACGTCCCGGTGCCTTTGTCATCCAACATGCCTTTGTTTTGGCTGCCTTCGCCAAAATAGTTGCTTTCAGACAGGATATTGGCGTTCTGTGCCAGGGTAAAACCGAGGTGGAAGTTATTGATGTAGTTGTTGTACACATGAAAGTAACCGTAGCGCATCAAGCCAGGCGCACGCACTTCCATGTTGTCGAAGCGGTTATGGCACAACGTCAGGCGCGGATAACCGTTGAACTCTGCCTTATTATCATCCGCCGGGTGACCGAAGATCAGCCCGTACTTGTGGCTGCCAAAGAAGCAGTTGCTGATGGTGGCATAATCGGCTTTTTCACCGATATACAGCAGTTTGTCTTCACTGCCGTCAGTGGTGGACCAGCTGTGCCCGACAAACGAGCAATGGTCAATCCAGTATTTGCTGCCGTAGTTCAGGTACACCTGAATATCGTCATTGGCCTTAATGCTCGCCGAATGCTTGAAGATAATATTCTGCAGAATGATGTTCTGCGACTGCGCGGTTGCACGCAGGTGAATATTCTCCAACGTGCGGTTCTGGAACGAACCGATCAGGGTCTTGTTGGCACCCAAGTTGACTTTGGTCAGGCTCGACGCCGAGATATTACTGTTGATCACCAATACCCGTGGGGTGGTGTCGCCGATATTAGCCTTGAGTTGATCCAGGCTGGTAATGCTGACCACAGGGCCGGACCAGCCGCCAGTGACTTTTGCCGCGAGGGCGAAACCGGTCAAGCCGGTGAGTTTGCTTTCTGGATAGGACATGAGTTCCCTCTCTATCAATAAAAACGGCTCGGTAGAACGAGCCTGTGCATTAAGTTAATCCATTAACTTGCACACAGTGTTTGGCGTGGCTGATGTTGCCATCCTGGTTGATCAGCGCTTAAACACTGTGTTTATGTACAGTATTCGTCATTCGCCTGGCCGTCAACCCTCAAGTGAAAAACAACCAAAAGTGGGAGGGGCTAACCCCCTCCCACTTTTGCCCTACGGTGTTCTTCCAACGTTATTTGGACACCGGCATCGCAAACTCCGCGCCCTGCTCGATGCTCTCCGACCAGCGCTGCATGATCGATTTCTGCTTGGTGTAGAAGCGCACACCCTCAGTGCCGTAGGCATGCATGTCGCCGAACAGGCTCTTCTTCCAGCCACCAAACCCGTGCCAGGCCATCGGCACCGGGATCGGCACGTTGATGCCGACCATGCCCACTTCGATACGCCGGGCAAACTCGCGGGCAATGTTGCCGTCGCGGGTAAAGCAGCTGACGCCGTTGCCGAATTCGTGGTCGTTGACCAGCTTCACCGCCTCGGCGAAGTCATTCACGCGCACGCAGGCCAGTACCGGGCCGAAGATTTCTTCGCGGTAGATGCTCATCTCCTGGGTCACGTGGTCGAACAGGGTCGCGCCGAGCCAGAAGCCGTTTTCCAGGCCGGCTTCGGTAGGGACATAGTCACGCCCGTCGAGCAGCAATTGCGCGCCGGCCTGCACGCCATGTTCGATGTAGCCGCTGATGCGCTCCAGTGCGGCGCGGGACACAATCGGGCCCATCTCGGCCTTGAGGTCGCGGCCGTCGGTGATGCGCAGGTGCCTGGCGCGTTCGGTCAGGGCGGCGATGACTTTGTCACCGACATCGCCGACCAGTACCGCGACAGAAATGGCCATGCAGCGTTCGCCGGCACTGCCGTAGGCGGCGCCCATCAAGGCGTCGACGGTTTTTTCGATATCCGCGTCCGGCATCACCACCATATGGTTCTTCGCGCCGCCCAGGCCTTGCACACGCTTGCCGTTGCGCGCACCGGTTTCGTAGATGTACTGGGCAATCGGCGTGGAGCCGACGAAGCTCACAGCCTTGACGTCCGGGTGCGCGATCAGCGCGTCCACCGATTCCTTGTCACCCTGCACCACGTTGAACACGCCTTTGGGCAGGCCGGCTTCACGCAGCAGTTCAGCCATGAACAGCGAAGCACTTGGATCGGTCGGGCTTGGCTTGAGGATGAAGGTGTTGCCCGCCGCAATGGCGATCGGGTACATCCACATCGGCACCATCACCGGGAAGTTGAACGGCGTGACGCCGGCCACGACACCCAGCGGCTGGCGCATCGTCCAGTTGTCCATGCCACGGGAGACCTGGTCGGAATGCTCGCCCTTGAGCAGGTTGGGGATGCCGCAGGCGAATTCGAGAATGTCGATGCCACGGTCGACTTCGCCCTGGGCATCGGTGAAGACCTTGCCGTGTTCGGCGACGATGATGCGCGCCAGGTCGTCCTTGCGCTCACGCAGCAGGTGCAGGTATTCGAACAGCACTCGGGCGCGACGGATAGGCGGGGTGTCGGCCCAACCGGCAAAAGCGGCCTGGGCAGCGGCGACGGCTTCGGACACGGTCTGGCTGCTGGCCAGGGCAACGCGGCCGGTGATTTCGCCGGTGGCCGGGTTGTAGACGTCCTGATAGCGATCATCGCGGCTGACGCGCTGGTCGTTGATGTAGTGCTCGATTGTTGTAGTCATGGCAGTAGATCCCAGGTGGGTTGCGTTGGGACACACGATAGGCTTTCGGTTTGTTCCAAACCAGAGCAGAATCAAGAACTGATTGTCCTCACAAGCGAACAATAAACCCATGGAAAAATCCGAGATCGAAGGGCTGTGGACCCACATTCACTGGCTCTCAGTGCTAGAGGAACACGGCACCTACACCGCCGCCGCCGCGCGCCTGGGGGTGAGTAAATCTGCCGTCAGCCAGCGCATTTCCGACCTGGAGAAAGCCACCGGCACGCGGCTGGTGACCCGCACCACGCGCAGTGTGCGGTTGACCGATGCCGGGTTGTCGCTGACCCGTGAAGTGCGCGGTGCCTATGAGCAAATCGCGCGCAGCTTCTCGTCGGTGCGCGATTCCGCCGGGGAGATTCGTGGCCTGGTGCGCTTGACCGCCCCCGTGGCATTCGCCCGACAACAGCTGGTGCCGCACTTGGCGGAATTCCTGCAGCAGTACCCGCAGGTACGTATCCAGCTGGATGTCTCGGATGCCTTGAGTTCGCTGGCGGCCGAAGGCTACGACCTCGCTGTGCGCCACGGCTTCCAGGTGCCGGAAACCCATGTGGCCTGGAAGCTGTGCGATACCGGCTCGGTGCTGGTCGCCAGCCGCGATTACCTGCAACGCCACGGCGAGCCGCGCGAACCCGGCGACCTGTCCGCCCACAACTGCCTGTTCTACCCACGCGGCACCGACCAGCCCGCATGGACCTTCGAACGCGGCGGCAAAAAGGCCGAACGCCTCACCGTGCCCATCGCCGGCAGCTTCGCCACCAACAACAGCGAAGCCCTGCGTGATTCGGCGCTCAACCACTTGGGCATCGCCCTGCTCCCGGACTTCAGCGCCCAAGCCGCGCTGGCCAGCGGCAAGCTGGTACAGGTGCTCAAGGGCTGGACGCTCAAGGGCGCGTTTGCCGATGAGATCTACCTGATCAGGCCGTATTCGCCCCATGTGCCGAAGTCGGTGAGTGCGTTGGTGGGGTATTTGAAGGGCAAGTTGTCGGGTGGGTTTCGCTACGAGGGTTGACAGCGCTGGCGTTAAAACGAGCCCCGTGGCGCTATCAGTCAACTCTGGCGGTACCGCGCAAGTACGCCGGCGGGGTTTGGCTTAGGGTGATTGTGCGAGGGAGTTCCCTCTGCTCACAATTCCAATAATAGAGCCACGTCAATGAGCCCACTCAAATACTTGCCAGCGTGCCTGGTGCTCAGCTTCGCCTCGTCAATTGTATTCGCCGCCGATGGGCCGCCAGCGCCCTCGGTGACCGAGCCCAGTGGCATCAACCTCGGCGGCACCAGTTTCTACGATGGTTTTGCCGGGCCGCCCGGCCTGTCCCATCTCACCTACTTGAAGTTCAGCACCGCCAGCAGTGTCAGGACCAACAGCGGCAAGGCCAACGGCGCCTTCGACAATCCCAAAATCAACGTGATCACGCTGATCAACCAACTCAGCTACTACTCGCCCGACACCATTGGCGGCGGGGCCCACCTGGGCTGGAGCTTGCTGGTGCCCGTCGTGTCACTGGATGCCACCTTTGGCAGTAATGGACCGGCGCTGCAAGACAACGCCACGGGGCTTGGCGATGTCACCGTCGGGCCGCAGATCCAATTCGATCCTATCGTCGATGCGCACGGGCGCCCGGTGTTTGTGCAGCGGGTGGCCTTTGACACGATCCTGCCGACCGGTAAATACGACAAACACAAAGACCTCAACCCAGGGTCGAACTATTACTCCCTGAACCCCTACTGGGCCGCAACCTGGATGCCGGCACCGCGCTGGGAAGTCAGTTGGCGCCTGCATTACCTGTACAACTTCAAGAACCGCGATCCGGCCAGCAGCTCGCAGGATTCCTTCGAGGGCAAACCGGTGAGCGACAGCCGCGCCGGGCAGTCGGCCTGGGCCAACTTCACGGCGTCCTATGAAGTCATCCCCAACGTGTCGGTGGGGATCAACGGCTATTACTTCCGGCAGATCACCGACGACCAGATCAACGGCGACCGGCTGAGCGACTCGCGGGAAAAAGTGCTGGGCATAGGCCCCGGCATGTTCTGGAAAATCAGTGAAGGCCAAGGCTTCTGGCTTAACACTTACAAGGAAACCGGTGTCGAGAACCGTTCCCGGCAGGACTATGCCGTGCAGGTTCGTTACGCCCACACCTTCTGACCGACAAGCGCTCGCTCACCCTATCGAGGTACTGCATTCATGAATGCATCCGCTGGCATCGACAGCAAAACATCACTGGCGGCTATTTGCCTGATGATGGTCACGTCCCTTGGCACCTTGCAGATTCAACCGATTCTGGGCGGGGCTTTTATCGATCAGCTCGGTATCCCGCTCAATGCCATCGGTAGGATTTTCGCAGGCGAACTGATTGCCATGGCGCTCACCTGCGGGGTGTTTGCCCTGTTGATGACCCGCGTCAATCGCCGATGGGTGGCGCAGCTCGCCTTGCTGGTGCTGGTCTGCGCCAATCTGGCGAGTACCCGGTTCCACAGCGAAACATCGCTGCTGCTGTGCCGCATTGTCTCTGGCGCCAGCGGCGGCGCGGTGATGGCGGTGGTGTATGCCTCGGCGGCACTGCGCACAGCCAAGGACGCGACGTTCGCGGTGATCAATATCGGCAATCTGTTCTGGGGCATGTTGCTGGTGACCTCGATGCCAGCGGTGCTCATGGCCTTTGGCGTCAACGGCGCGTTTTACCTGCTGGCCGGCGCCAGTGCCTTGGCCCTGCTCGGCTGCGGACGCGTGCCTGCGCAGTACACCCCCGCCGACGGTGCACCGGCGCGGCTGGCCCAGCCGTTCGGCCTGACGTCACTCTTGTTGATCGGGCTGTTTGCGCTGTTGTTTTTTGGCCATTCTGCGCTGTGGGTGTATCAGGAGCGCATCGGCAAAAGTATCGGCCTGGAGCCCCAGCAGATCGGCGCCATACTGGGTGGCAGTATTCTTGCCGGGGCACTCGGTGCTGCACTGGCGGGCCTTATCGGGCGACGCCTGGGGCTGCTGTTTCCGCAGTTGATGGGGTTCGGCACGGCGGTGATGGCCACGCTGATCATGGTCTACGGCGACAGCCCCATGGCGTTCGCCACCACGGCATGCCTGATCCATATGGTCTGGTTCTTCAGCCTCCCCTACCTGCTCTCGATGGCAGCCGAGTTGGACGCGAGCGGTCGACTCGCAGGCCTGGGCAATGCTGCGATCTTCGTGGGCCAGGGCCTCGGCCCGTTTGGCGCGGCCCTGGTCGTCGGTGACGGACACTTCCGTGCGGTCGGCTGGCTGGCGGCCTCGGCGTATATCGTCGCCCTGGTCATATCCTGCTGGATGGTTGCCCGTTTTCGCCGCGCGTCCGGCCCTTCAACACCCGACGCGCCTGCGCTGCCCGCCGGCCTGCTCGATAAATAAATACTGCGCACATGAGGTCTTAGCCATGAGTACCCGATTCCCGCAAACCCCTGAATTTTCCGGGGCGCTGTATAGCCCCAGTCGTGTCGAAGCCGAGGTGCTGGACCTTGAGGTCGAAGGCACCCTTCCCGCGTCCATCCTAGGCGTCTTCTATCAGGTGGCCCCCGACCCGCAATACCCGCCCATGCTGGGCAGCGATATGTTTTTCAACGGTGACGGGATAGTCAGCGGTTTCTATTTTGCTGACGGCAAGGTGTCCCTGCGGCGACGCTACGTGAAGACCGATCGCTTGCTCGCGCAGCGCCGTGAAGGCCGTTCCCTCAATGGCGTCTATCGAAACGCGTACACCAATGACCCACTGGCGGCCAAAAACAACACCACCGCCAATACGTCGGTGATCCCTCACAACGGCAGGCTGCTCGCACTCAAGGAGGACGCCCTGCCCTGGGCCATGGACCTGCAAACCCTGGAAACCCTGGGCGAATGGGATTTTGCCGGGCAAATCAAGTCGGCGACCTTTACCGCCCACCCCAAGATCGACCCCGTCACCGGCAACCTGCTGGCCTTCAGTTATGAAGCCAAAGGTGACGGCACGCCGGATATGGCGTATTTCGAACTCTCACCCGACGGCAATCTGCTCAAAGAGATCTGGTTCCAGGCACCTTATGCGGCGATGGTGCATGACTTTGCGGTCACCGAGCACTACGTCGTGTTCCCACTGATTCCGCTGACCGTCGATGTAGAACGCATGAAAAACGGCGGGCCGCATTTTCAGTGGCAACCTGATCTGCCGCAGTTGTTTGCCGTGCTGCCGCGCAATGGCAACGCGCAGGCTATCCGCTGGTTCAAAGGACCCAAGGACAGCTTTCAAGGCCACACCCTCAATGCCTTCGATCAAGACGGCAAAGTGTACGTGGACATGCCGGTTACTGGCGGCAACGTGTTTTATTTCTTCCCCCAGGCGGACGGTGCGGTGCCCGCCCCCGAGGACCTGCCTTCGAGCCTGATGCGCTGGACGTTTGATCTGAACGACGCGCGGGATGACGTCGAGCCGCAACCGTTGACCGACTACATGTGTGAGTTTCCCCGCTGCGATGAGCGCTATCTGGGTCGCCCGTACGAACACGGCTTTGTGCTCGCTTTTGATCCGACACTGCCCTACAACCCCGCAAACGGACCCATGCCCTTTCAGTTTTTCAACCAGGTGGCCCATCTGAACCTCAAGACGGGCAGCACCGACGCCTGGTTCCCAGGGGACAACAGTTGCTTCCAGGAGCCCATATTCATCCCTCGTTCCGCGGATGCCGAAGAGGCCGACGGTTACGTGGTCGCACTGCTGAATGTGCTGGACCAGGCGCGCAGCGAACTGGTGATCCTGGATTCGCGAGACATGGCCAGCGGGCCCATTGCGCGGATCAAGGTTCCGTTACGGATGCGCATGTCCCTGCACGGCTGCTGGGCACAGGGATAACCCTGGGCTAGACCCGACCGCCAGCACACCGAATGGCCTGCTCCCGAAGGCAGGCACGCGGCTGCGCGAAGGCAAAAAATATACATTTTTCCTGCAATTTGGGATTTAAGAAAAATCCCGCTTTACAGGATTTTTAAGCGCGAATAGAGTGAAATTCTGTCCACGCTTCCCTCGCCCACAAGGACTATCGAATGAAACTTGCAAGCTTCACCGTTGAAGGCCGTCCCACCTATGGCATCGTCGAAGGCGACCAGGTGGCTGATCTGGAATCGATGAAAAATACCCTCGGCGCGGATCTCAAGCAGGCGCTTGCCCTCGGCCGCCTGGGGTCGGTGAGCGATGAGCAGGTGTCGAGCCTGCCGCGCCGGGCACTGGCCGGCGTGACGCTGCTGCCGGTCATTCCAAACCCCGGCAAGGTGCTGTGCATCGGCATCAACTACGCGACCCACGTGCGCGAAACCGGGCGTGACATGCCGGTTTACCCAATGATTTTCACGCGATTTGCCGACAGCCAGACCGCTCACCTGCAACCCATCGTGCGGCCGACGGTCTCGCACAAGCTGGATTTCGAGGGCGAACTCGCCATCATCATTGGCAAGACCGCGCGCCACATCCGCAAAGCCGACGCCCTCGATTACGTCGCCGGCTACGCCTGCTACAACGATGGCAGCGTGCGCGATTGGCAAAAGCACACCCTTCAATTCGTCCCCGGCAAGAACTTCCCGAGCACCGGCGGGTTTGGCCCGTGGCTGGTCACCCGTGACGAAATCAGCGACCCGCAGAACCTCGAATTGACCACCCGGCTCAACGGCGAGGTCATGCAGCACACGTCCACGCGCGACATGATCTTCGATGTCGGCGCACTGATCGAATACTGCTCCACCTTTACCGAACTCGCCCCCGGTGACGTGATTGTCAGCGGCACCACCGGCGGGGTTGGAGCCTTCCGCGAGCCGCCGGTGTGGATGCAGCCCGGTGATGTGGTGGAAGTGGAGATCTCGCGCATCGGCACCCTGCGTAACACCATCGTCGACGAGCAATAAACCATGACCCTGATCGATGAATCATCCCAACCGCCAGAGCGCGACACCAAGGGTTCCAGCCTGGAGCGCATGCTGCGCGTGCTGGATCTGTTTACCGAGGCGCAGCCGATCTGGGCGGTCGACGACATGGTCAGCGCGCTGGGGTTTACCCGCTCCACCGCCTACCGCTACGTGCGTGAACTGGCCGAGACCAATCTGTTGTTCCAGGTCGAGGCCGGGCGCTATGCACTGGGAGCCAGGATCATTACCTGGGACCGTCAACTGCGGCTCAGCGACCCGCTGGTACGCGCCGCGCAGCAGCTGGAGGCCAACCTGCCAGGCTGGAGTGAGCAACAAGTCTGGCTGATCTGCCGGTTGTTCAAGGACCAAGTGGTGTGTGTTCACCAGTGCGGTGAATTGGCCAGCACCGTCAGCTATTCCCGTGGTTCGCCACGGCCGTTGTTCATGGGCGCGACCTCAAAAGCCATCCTTGCGCACATGAACGCCCGCCAGCACAGCCAGCTGTTTCTCGAGCACCCTGACGAGGTGCGGGCCAGCAACCTGGGCGCCACCTGGGAAGACTTCCGCCGCTCGCTGCAACGCTTGCGGCGCCAGGGCTATGTGGCCAGTGCAGGCGAAGTCGACCCCGGCGTGTACGGCCTGGCCGCACCGATATTCGACGGCGACGGCAAGGTGGTGGGCAGCCTCAGTTGCGTGCGCCCGGCAGCCGAGCGGCACAAGGCGCTGGAGCAGGAACAGGGTGAGCAGATGGTCGCGCTGGCCCACACCCTCTCGCGGCACATGCTCGCGCTGACCCACAGCGCCAACCCATCCTCCAAGCCATTGGACTGATGCAGTCGTAGGGGAACAACAATGACAACCCTGAACAGTATCAATACCCGTGTCCTGATCGTCGGTGCCGGCCCTACCGGGCTGACCCTGGCCAACCTGCTGGGCCAGGCCGGCGTGGATGCCTGGATTATCGACAGCAAACCGGGCACCGTCACCGAGCCTCGCGCGGTCTCGATCGACGATGAGTCGTTGCGCACCATGCAGGCCATGGGATTGAGCCAGGCGGTGCTGGCGGACGTGGTGGCCGGCTATGGCGTGCATTACTTTACGCGCCCTGGCGGGCGGTGCTTCGGCAAGGTCGAACCCAGCGGCAAGCTATACGGTTTTCCCAAGCGCAATGCGTTCCGCCAACCGCTGTTCGAAAGCACGTTGAGGGCCGGCCTGCAGCGTTTCGCTTGCCTGACTGCACGCTTCAGCCACGAACTGCTGGAGTTCACCCAGGACGAGCACGGCGTGCGCGCGCTGGTCGTGGACGCCAACAAGGAACTGCTGGAAGTGCAGGCCGACTACCTGATCGCCTGTGATGGTGGGCGCAGTCCGGTGCGTAAACAGCTTGGGATCAATATGGTCGGCTCCAGCTTCGCCTCGCGCTGGCTGGTGGTGGACACCGATCAGGACGATGACCCGTTCTGGCAAACCCGCGTGTACTGCGATGCGCGCCGCCCGATCGTCGAGGTCCCCGGCCCGCATCGCACGCGGCGCTTCGAGTTCATGCTCAAGGACGGCGAAAGCGACGCGCAGATGCTCAGCCAAGCGCGATTGCAAGCTTTGCTACGCCCGTTCAAGGGCGATGCACCGCTCTCCATCGTGCGTAAAACCGTGTACACCTTTCACGCCCGCATAGCCGAACGCTGGCAAGTCAACCGTGTGTTGCTCGCCGGTGACGCGGCACACCTCACGCCGCCCTATGCCGGACAAGGCATGAACAGCGGCGTGCGCGATGCCCATAACCTGGCCTGGAAACTGATCGGCGTACTGACCGGGAAAATGGCCCCGGCCGTTTTGCTCACCTACGAAAGCGAGCGCCGCGATCACGCGTGGGCATTGATCAAGCTCGCGCTGAACCTCGGGGTGGTGATGGCGCCCGCTACCGTGCTGCGGGCGCGATTGATCAGTGGTGCATTCTCGCTGATCGGGCGGGTACCGCCGCTGCGTGACTACTTCCTGCAGATGCGCTTCAAGCCAAAACCACGGCTGCGCCAAGGCCTGGTGCTCACCGCCGGTGCCGCGGGCGGCGTGCGCAGCGGGCAGATGTTCCCCCAGCCCAGCCTCACCGACAGCCAGGGCACTGAACGTCTGCTCGACGATTACATCGGTGCAGGTTTCGCCCTGGTCCAATACGGAGACCCTCATGGCGAACGCCTGGATCAATTGCAACACCCGCTCTGGGCGCACTTGGAGGTGAAGCGGATTCTGATCCTGCCAGGTTCCGTCAGCAAGCCGCCTGCCCTGCCGGGCTGCACGGTATTGCACGATCACGCCGGGGCGCTCGAGGCATTGCTCGGCGCCAGCGCCAGCTTCTTCCTGCTGCGGCCTGATCGCTACATCGCCGCGATTTTCCACAGCGCCACCGAGACAATCACTGCCGAGGCCTTGCAGTCCTTGCTGGGTGCCGTGCCCGCGGGCGATCGCACGCCCCGACCGTCCATCACAACGCCCGTTACGCTCGAGAGGTGCGTATGAACACATTGCAAACGTCCACCCCGGCTCGCCTGTGCTACTTGCACCTGGCGAGCAAAGACCCGCAACGGCAGATCGACTTCTATCAACGCATGATGGACATGCAGGGCCAGCCTCAAGCCGACGGCCACTGGCTACTCAGGGGACCTAATCGCGCCATGCTGCTCTCCCCGGCCGAGCACAGCGGCCTGCTGGCGGCGGCGTATGACCTGGCATGCCCAGAGAAACTCGCCATGCTGTACCGCCGCCTGCGCGAGCGCAACTGCACCACCGAAGACATCAGCTCGCCACTGCTCGCCCCGGGCGCCTTTGCAATACGCGATCCTCAAGGTCGCCAGACGATTTTTGGCGTATCCCAGGCACACACCCATGCCACCCCACCCGGCATGCCCGGCCGCCTGCAGCATGTGGTGTTCCAGACCACCGAGCTGGAAGCGATGATTGAGTTCTACGTCAACACCGTTGGCTTCACGGTGTCCGACAGCGTGGTCGACCAACAGAGCGGCCTGTTGATGGTGTGCTTCCTGCGTTCGGACGATGAGCACCATTCGCTGGCGTTCTTCCGCGGCTCGAAAAACGAGTGGGATCATCACTGTTACGAAACCAATGAATGGAATGACATTCGAGACTGGGGTGATCGCTTTGCCAAGGAGCGCATCAGCATTTTCTTTGGCCCCGGCCGTCATGGGCCGGGCGACAACCTGTTCTTCATGGTAGTGGATGCCGATCGCAACCGGCTGGAGTTCTCGGCGGAGCTGCAAATCACCGAAGCGAGCGACCCTCCTGGCACTTGGCCGCAAGAAGAACACACCCTCAACTCCTGGGGGCGCGCGTGGATCAGAACCTGAGCCCGTCTTGCTCTGAAACCACGCGCCCCACTGACCCAAAGGTAAAACCATGACTGCCCAACGCCCAACCCCTTACGCCCTCAATGGCGACCAGTTCATCGACGGCACCTGGCACACCGGTCGTTCCTCAGCACGGCTGGACGATCGCAATCCTTTCAACGGCGAGACATTGCTCGAAATGCCCCTGGCCAGCGTTGCCGACCTCGACGCGGCCTACGCAGCAGCCCAACGTGCACAAACCCCGTGGGCGCAGTTGCATCCAACCACACGCGGCGCCCAGCTGGAAAAGCTCGCTCACGTCATCCAGCAACGCCGCGAAGAGATCATCGACTGGCTGATTCGCGAGTCCGGCAGTACCCGTATCAAGGCGACCATGGAGTGGCAATTCACCCTGAACCTGGTGCGTGAATGCATTGCGCTGCCCATGCAGGTAGAGGGGCGCATCCTGAGCAGCTACAAGCCCGGCGAACAAAGCTTCGTGTTCCGTGAGCCGCTCGGGGTGATTGGGGTCATCAGCCCCTGGAACTTCCCCCTGTACTTGAGCATGCGTTCGGTGGTTCCGGCGTTGGCACTGGGCAATACGGTGGTCCTTAAACCGGCCAGCGACACGGCCGTGACCGGCGGCCTGCTGATTGCGCACCTGTTCGAAGAAGCGGGTTTTCCCGAGGGCACGCTCAATGTAGTGGTCGGCGCCGGCTCGGAAATCGGCGATGCCTTTGTGGGGCACCCCGTTCCCAGCCTGATCTCATTTACCGGGTCTACCGAGGTCGGGCGCAATGTCGGGCGCATCGCCACCGGCGGCCAGCACATCAAGCGGGTCGCCCTGGAGCTTGGCGGCAACGCGCCGCTGGTGGTGCTCGATGATGCGGATATCGACCTTGCCGCGCATGCAGCAGTGGTCGGACGCTTCCTGCATCAGGGCCAGATCTGCATGAGCGTCAACCGGGTGATTGTGGACCGTTCGCTCTACGCCGACTTCAGCGCGTTGGTGGTGGAGCGCGTGCGCAACTTGAAAACCGGCAACCCTAACCTCGCCGATACAGTGATTGGCCCGGTGATCAACCGCAGCCAGTTGGACGGCCTGCTGCGCAAGGTCAATGCCGCCGACAGCGCGAGCCTGAAGAAACTGCACGGTGGCCCGGCGTCCGGGCTGGTGCTGCCGCCCCATGTATACGGGGATGTCCCTTTCGACCACGAACTGGCGCACGATGAAACCTTCGGGCCCTTGCTGCCCATATTGATCGCCGACAATGAGGCACATGCCCTGACCCTGGCCAACGCCAGCGAATATGGGCTGTCCAGCGCCGTGTTCAGTAAAGATATGGCCCGCGCGCTGAATTTTTCCCGTGGCATCGTGGCTGGGATGACGCACATTAACGACATCACTGTGGACGACCAGCCCAATGCCCCGTTCGGTGGCGAAAAGAACTCGGGGCTGGGACGCTTCAACGGTCACTATGCCCTGGATGAATTCACCCGTGCGCACTGGGTGACCTGGCAAGCCGGGAGCCACCACTACCCCTTCTAGGAAACAGGGTGGGCCCACCCGGTGTGGCCCACCCCATCACAATAAAAAGAGGCGAACCATGAGCAATCTAGCCTGCGTTTCTACCGATCAAGTGATGCGCTCCGACCGCCTGATGAAGTGGAAGGAGTTTATGAGTGACAACCTCGGCCGCACGCCGGAGTACATCAAGCGCCTCGAGTCCACCTACATCGAACCTTTGCACGATGCCGATTTCCAGGGCCGCCTGGAATACGGCGATCTTGGAAAACTGCGTTTTTGCCGCATGACCGCCAGCGCGCACCGCTACTCCCGTCACCTGAGCAAAGCAGTCGAGGCACCCGATACGTCACGCATGTTGATTCTGCAAACCGCCGGCGTCAGTCATTTCCAGCAAGGCAAGCACAGCAACGCCTTGGCGCCCGACGAGTTGCTGGTGGTTGACTGCGCCCAACCATTCAACGTCAGCAGCCCACAAGGCTGTGAGCACTTCATCCTGTTGTTCAACGAAGGCGCCGGGCAGGCACTGGACGCTGACGACCTGCATATCAGCGCACGCAACGGGCTTGGGCGGATGTTGATGCACCTTATCGTTGACGCCTACAGCCAATATCCGCTGCTGAACAGCCAGTCGGCGGCGCTGATCGGCGACAGTATCGTCGGGCTTTTGAACAATGCGCTGGGCAACAAGCAGGAAGAGAAGAAGCTCGAACACGACTTCCGTCACTACAAGCAGAACCGCCTCAAGCGCTATATCGAACTTCACCTGGCCGACCGCGACCTGAGCATCGAGCGCATCGCGTTTGCCGAACACTGCTCCGTGCGCAGTCTGCATCGGGCATTCCAGGACGAATTCGGTTGCAGTGTCAGCGAGTACATCTGGCAACGCCGCGTGGCGCGCTGCGCGCAAGACCTACGCAACCGTGACCTCAGCCATCGCTCGCTCACCGACATTGCTTACGCCTGGGGCTATGGCAGCAGCGCTCACTTCAGTCGCCATTTCAAGGCAGCATTCGGCATGCCGCCCAGGCTCTACCGTGAAACGGCCAGCGCCGCCCAATGAGCCAGGCCGCGTTTCCCTAGGGGACAACGCTGTGAGGCCCGAGCGCATAGCCCGCCAGAAAGGTATCCAGCGCACGACTTACCGCTGCTCGTATATGGGCGGTCGAAGGCTTGCGGTTGACGCCCAACAGACAAGGAGTGACGGTCTCCGAATCAAGCAATGCCATCAGGTGGCAGGCTGCGACCTCCGGGTCGCACGGCCTGAGCTGGCCCGCCTCGATCCGGCGCGTCAGGAAACTGGCCACTTCGCGCATGCCTTTTTTCGGGCCCCGCTCGTAGAACCGCAAGCCGATGTCACTGCGACCCGACTGCGCGATGATCGCGCGGCGTGCCTGAATGGAAGCTTCCAGGCACAACACGGCCAGGGTGCGCTCGCCGAACTGCTGCAATGCATGCCGCAAGTCATCATGGTCCTTCTGCAACGCTTCGAAGATGGGCTCTAGGAAACGCTTGGCCATGCCATGCATGACCTCGACAAACAACTCCTCCTTACTGCTGAAGTACCCGTACAACGTCCCCTTTGATCCGCCCACTCGCGTGGCGATCTGCGTCATGGACGCACCATCAAAGCCGAACTCCAGAAAAACCTGCGCTGCAGCCTCGACGATGGACTCGCGTTTGGCTTCAGTCTTGACTCGCATAACCCTTGCTCCACTGCTTCCACAAACGCCCGGATGATACCCCAGGGGCGTTCATCCCGGTTGACGGCGCAAATTTACCTCAATACATTACCGTACGGTACGGTATTTAAATAACTAATCCGCTTCCTCCTTCCCGCCCTGGAGAATGCCTTGCGCCCGCCCCTGACTTACTTCTTAAGCTTCTTCGCAGCCTGTACTGCTGCTTGCTTTCTCACCGCCTGCGGCAAGCCGCCGGGTGGTCCTCCGCCCGCACAGGGCAAACCGACCGTGGGGGTGATCACCGTGCAACCCCGGCATCTGGCGCTGACGACACAACTCCCCGGCCGCACCTCAGCGTACCTGGTCGCGCAGGTACGCCCGCAAGTTGCCGGGATCATCAAGACTCGCCTGTTCAAAGAAGGCAGCGATGTCACTGCAGGCCAGGCGCTGTATCAAATCGACCCGGCCACCTACAAGGCCACCCACGACAGCAATCTAGCAGCGCTCGCCAAAGCGCAAGCAACCCTCAAGACTGCGCGGCTCAAGGCTGAACGCTATAAGCAATTGCTGGCCATCCAGGCGGTCAGCCAACAGGACTACGATGATGCAAGCGCCTCCCTCGGCGAGGACGAAGCCCAGGTAGCATCAGCCAAGGCTGACGTTGAAAGCAGCCGTATCAATCTGTCTTACGCCCGTGTGGATTCACCGATCTCCGGGCGCATCGGCAAGTCGAGCGTCACCCCCGGCACACTGGTTACCGCCAGCCAGACCACGGAACTGGCGACGGTCCAACAGCTGGATCCCCTGTACGTCGACCTCTCCCAATCCAGCACCGCGCTGCTGCAACTCAAACACGCGATGGCCCGAGGCGAACTGCAAAAGAGCGGCGCCAACTCGGCCAAGGTGCAATTGCTGCTTGAAGATGGCAGCGCTTATCCGCACGAGGGCACCCTGGAATTCTCGGATGTCACCGTGGACCAGAACACCGGCACGATCACCTTGCGGGCGGTATTTCCCAACCCCGACGGCGACCTGCTGCCCGGCATGTATGTGCGTGCGGTACTGCAGGAGGCCGTCAAGGAAAACGCCCTGTTGGTGCCCCAGCAAGCGGTCTCCAGGGATGGTGCCGGCAAGCCGTTCGCCTATGTCGTCGACAGCGAGAAAAAACTGCAGCGTCGACCACTCCAGACCGAGCGGGCAGTAGGCGATCAGTGGTTGGTGCAGGCCGGACTTGAGCCGGGGGACCAGCTTGTAGTCGATGGCCAGCAAAACGCCGCGCCGGGCCTGGAGGTGAATGTCACACCGTGGGTAACCAAACCGGCTGACGACGCCTCCCACGTTGCCCCCCCTGCGCCAGCCATCAAGGCCACCGCGTCAAACTGACCTGCGAGAGAGCTACTCATGGCACGTTTTTTTATTGATCGCCCGGTGTTCGCATGGGTGCTGGCTATTCTCGTGATGCTGGCCGGCATCCTTTCGATCCTCACGCTGCCGATCGCGCAGTACCCCGATATCGCGCCTCCCGCCGTGGCAATTACTGCCACCTATCCCGGCGCGTCGGCCAAGACACTGGAAGACACGGTCACCCAGATCATCGAGCAGAAGATGAAGGGGCTGGACCGGTTGAGCTACATGTCATCCACCAGTGAGTCCTCTGGTTCGGCCACCATCACACTCACGTTCGAGAACGGCACCAACCCCGATACCGCGCAGGTGCAGGTTCAGAACAAGCTCGCGCTGGCGACACCGCTGTTGCCGCAAGAGGTGCAGAACCAGGGCCTTACGGTGACAAAGTCGGCGACGAACTTCCTCAATGTCCTGGCGTTTACTTCCGAGGACGGCAGTATGAGCGGCTCCGACCTCTCGGACTACGTGGCCGCCAACGTGCAGGATGCAATCAGTCGGGTTGAAGGGGTAGGCGACACCACGCTGTTTGGCTCACAGTACGCCATGCGCATCTGGCTCAACCCCGACCAGTTGGCCAACTTCAGCCTTACGCCAACCGATGTGAAAACGGCGATCCAGGCGCAGAACGTCCAGGTCTCCGCCGGGCAGTTGGGCGCTCTCCCCGCTACCAGCAACCAGCAGATCAACGCGACGATCACCTCGCAGACACGCCTGAGAACGGCGAAAGAATTCGAGGACATCCTGCTGCGCACCCAGACTGATGGCTCTCAAGTGCGCCTGCGTGACGTTGCGCGCATAGAACTGGGCAGTGAAAGCTACACCAGTGCCGGACGTTACAACGCCAAACCCGCTGCGGGCCTGGCTATCAAGCTCGCCGCGGGTGCCAACGCCCTGGACACCGTCAAGGCGATAGACGCCCGGGTGGCAGAGCTTGAGCAATTCTTCCCGCCCGGCATGGCCGTGCAAAAGCCCTATGACACCACGCCCTTCGTGCGTATTTCGATCGAAGAGGTCGTACGTACCCTGGTTGAAGCCGTGGCACTGGTTTTCCTGGTGATGTACCTGTTCCTGCAAAACTTCAGGGCCACGCTGATTCCGACGATAGCTGTACCTGTGGTGCTGCTCGGCACCTTCGGCGTGCTCGCGACGTTCGGTTTCACGATCAATACGCTGACCATGTTTGCCATGGTACTGGCCATCGGTTTGCTGGTGGACGATGCCATTGTCGTGGTGGAAAACGTCGAGCGGATCATGGTGCAGGAAGGGCTATCGCCGAAGGAGGCCACTCGCAAGTCAATGGGCCAGATCACCGGAGCCTTGGTGGGCGTCGCCCTGGTGCTGGCCGCCGTATTTGTGCCGATGGCGTTTTTCAGTGGTTCCAGCGGCGTGATCTACCGACAGTTTTCCATCACCATCGTCTCGGCCATGACGCTGTCGGTACTGGTAGCGCTGGTGCTCACACCCGCCCTGTGCGCAACGCTACTCAAACCCATTGAGCAAGGCCATGGCGCGGCTACCACCGGTTTCTTCGGCTGGTTCAACCGTTCGTTTGACCGAGGCAACCTTGGCTACCAAGGCATCGTGCGCCACATCGTGGGCAAGGGTTGGCGGTACATGCTGGTGTACGCCGTGGTGTTGGGCGCGGTGGTCTTCGGCTTCATGAAGCTTCCGGTGGGCTTCCTGCCCGATGAAGACCAGGGCACCCTGTTCGTGCTGGTGCAGTTGCCACCCGGTGCGACCGGGGCGCGTACTGACGAAGTCATTCACCAGGTCGAGCAACACTTCCTGGTCGATCAGAAAGACGCGGTCTCCGGCGTGTTCACAGTGTCCGGCTTCAGCTTTGCCGGCAGTGGCCAGAACACCGGCCTGGCGTTCGTCAAACTCAGGCCCTGGGATGAGCGCAAGGGTGACGCGCTCAGTGTGTCTGGTGTGTCCAGCAAAGCCATGGCTTACTTTTCGACGCTCAGGGACGCGCGGGTATTTGCGTTCGCCCCGCCGGCCGTGGCGGAGCTGGGTAATGCAACCGGCTTCGACCTGATGCTGCAAGACCGTGCCAACCTTGGTCACGCAGCCTTGATGAGTGCGCGTAACCAACTGCTCGCCGAGCTCGCAAAAGACAAGCGCCTGGTGGCGGTGCGGCCCAACGGCCAGGAAGACGCGCCTGAACTGCAGCTCGAGATTGACCCGGACAAGGCCCAGGCACTGGGTGTGTCGATCGCCGATATCAATGACAATTTCTCGGCTGCCTGGGGCAGCAGTTACGTCAATGACTTCATCGACAAGGGCCGGGTCAAAAAGGTCATGCTGCAGGCGGATGCCACCTACCGCATGCTCCCCGATGACATCAATCGCTGGTACATCCGCAACAGTGACAGCGGCATGGTGCCCTTCTCTGCCTTTTCAAAGGCGGTGTGGGCCTCGGGGTCGCCACGGCTTGAACGCTATAACGGCGTCCCGTCCGTAGAGATATTGGGCATGGCCATGCCTGGAGCCGCGTCCAGCGGCGAAGCACTGGCTATCGTGCAAGACGCCGTGGCCAAGTTGCCGACCGGCATCGGCTACGAATGGACTGGCCTGTCGCGCCAGGAAAAAGCCTCAACCGGCCAGACCGGCTTACTGTACAGCCTGTCGATCCTGTTCGTGTTCCTGTGCCTGGCCGCACTGTATGAGAGCTGGGCGATTCCATTGTCAGTGGTGCTGGTGGTACCGCTGGGGGTGCTGGGGGCCCTGGTCGGCGCAATCCTGACCTGGAAAATGAACGACGTGTACTTCCAGGTCGGGATATTGACCACCATTGGCCTCGCCTCGAAAAACGCCATCCTGATCGTGGAGTTCGCCAAAGACCTCTACGCCGGCGGTAAGAGCCTGGTGGATTCAGCACTCGAAGCCGCGCGCATGCGCTTGCGTCCGGTACTCATGACGTCCCTGGCATTCATTCTTGGCGTGTTACCGATGGTATTGGGCAGCGGCGCGGGGGCCGGTGCACAGCATGCGTTGGGCAGCGCAGTGATCGGCGGCATGCTCTCCGGCACGCTCCTGGCGATTGTCTTTGTTCCACTGTTTTTTGTACTGGTGATGCGCCTGTTCAACCCAAAAACCGTTGCGCCGACATCCACGCAATCCCCTGCCCAACCAGCCCCTGCACAAGGTCTCTGATATGCAACGGTTTACACGTTCTGTACTGGTAGTGGGGGCTCTGTTGAGCGGTTGCAGCCTGATGCCGGCCTACCAGCCTCCACCCTCGCCCGTCCCGGCGACGTTTCCCGAAGACCAGGGCGTAGTGCCCACCGTGCCGGTCGCTGACCTGGGCTGGCGCGATGTGTTCACCGACCCGTCCCTGCAAAAAGTCATCGAGCTGGCCCTGGCCAACAACCGCGATCTGAGGGTGGCGGTGCTCAATATCGAAAAGGCTCGCGCCACCTACCGCGTTCAAGACGCAGCGTTATTTCCCAGCGTCGATGCCAGCGGCAGCTCCAGCGCCAGCCGCACACCGGCCGATCAATCCCAGACCGGCCAGGCCATGGTCACGCACAGCTACAGCGCGACGCTGGGCTTCAGTGCCTACGAACTGGACCTGTTTGGTCGCTTGCGCAGCCTCAGCGCGCAGGCACTCGAGCAATTCTTCTCCACGGCTGAGAATCGCCGAAGCACTCAAATCAGCCTGATCGCGGAAGTCGCCACGGACTACCTCACCCTGGCGTCCGACCAGGACCGGCTCAAGCTGGCGCACGATACGCTCACCAGCCAGCAAGACAGCTATGCACTCGACCAGCGCATGTTCGACCTGGGTTCCTCTTCCGCCCTCACCCTGAGCCAGGCACAGACCAGCGTCGAAACGGCACGCGTCGATGTGGAAAAATATACCGCTCAAGTCGCCGAGGACCTGAACGCACTGCGCCTGGTGGTCGGTGCCGATCTGCCAGCCGCGCTGCTGCCCAAGACCCTGCCCGAACGCTCGACAGCCGAAGCGAGCCCTTTGGCCAACATCCCGCCCGGCTTGACCTCGGACCTTCTGCAACGCCGCCCCGACATACTCAAGGCCGAGCGCGACCTGAAGGCCGCCAATGCCTACATCGGCGCCGCCCGTGCGGCGTTTTACCCAAGCATTACCCTCACGGCTTCGGCGGGGACTTCAAGCGCGAGTTTATCGAACATGTTCAAAGGCGGTTCGGGAACCTGGAGTTTCGCGCCGCAACTCTCGCTGCCGATCTTCGATGGCGGTACCAACCAAGCCAACCTGGCCAGCGCCACAGCGGATCGAGACATCTATGTAGCGGACTACGAGAAGGCGATTCAAACGGCGTTTCGCGAAGTCAGCGATGCGCTCGCGCAACGCGGCACACTGGGGCGCCAGCTTGATGCACAGCAAGCGCTGGTAGAGGCGACCGCCAGAAGCTATCGGCTGTCACAGGCGCGCTTCAGTCAGGGGATCGACAGTTACCTCACGGTATTGGACTCGCAACGTTCGCTCTACACCGCGCAACAGGACCTGATCGGCACGCAGTTGTCGCGCCTGACCAACCTGGTGACCTTCTACAAAGTGCTTGGAGGAGGATGGGTCGAAACTCGCGGGGCCGTGGTCGCCAAGGTGAGTTCAGTGACAAACTGACCACCGTTGCTTCTAACGTAGGGGGGAAGGTCTGCAGATTTTTTGCGCCCAGTGGTTGCCCAATAAAACTAAAAGTCCATAATGGACAAATTAGTTTAATTTGGAAGTTCTCCATGTCCAGCCCCCCTTTTGTCATCAACCAGGCCCAGGCCCGCGAATTGCTCGCCCAAGTCGATGTACCGCAGATCCTGCGCACGCTGTTCCGCGCCCTGGCCGTCGGGCACGCGGTGCAACCGGCGCAGCAGTTAGTGGAGTTCCCCCACGGCGCCGGCGATTTCATCAACTACCTGGGCGTGCTGGCTGAAGAACAGGTGTACGGGGTCAAGACCTCGCCGTATATCGTGCGCGAGCAAGGGCCGCTGGTGACGGCCTGGACGCTGTTGATGTCGATACAAACCGGGGAGCCCCTGTTGCTGTGCGATGCCGCCGAGTTGACCACCGCGCGCACCGCCGCGACCACTGCGCTGGCGGTGGAGGCGTTGGCCCCGCAGGCGGCACGGCGCCTGGCGATCATCGGCAGCGGCAAGGTGGCCCAGGCGCATCTGCACTACGTGAAAAACCTGCGGGACTGGCAGAGCATCAATGTGTTTTCGCCCAGCCTGGCCACTGCCAATACCGACGCCATCAAACGCCTGGATCCACGCTTGAGCGTCGCCGACAGCTGCGATGCGGCGGTGGCCGACGCCGATGTGATCCTGCTGTGCACCTCATCGGCCGGCCCGGTGATCGACCCGTCGCGCTTGAGCAAGCCGGCGCTGATCACCTCGATCAGCACCAACGCCCCGCGTGCCCATGAAGTGCCGCCCCAGAGCCTCAACGCCATGCAGGTGTTCTGCGACTATCGCCAGACCACCCCCGGCTCGGCCGGCGAAATGTTGATTGCCGCTGAACAGCACGGCTGGGACAAAAACGCCATCGTCGGCGACCTGCCCGAACTGCTCAGTGAGCAGGTACAGCGCCCGGCCTGTGACCGCCACGTATTTTTCCGTTCCATCAGCCTGGGCCTGGAAGACATCGCCCTGGCCAATGCCCTCTGGAGACTGTTATGAGCCACGCCGACTTCATCATCATCGGCGGCGGCATTGCCGGCGCGTCCACGGGTTTCTGGTTGTCGCCCCATGCCAAGGTGCTGGTGCTGGAGCGTGAATCCCACCCGGCCTATCACTCCACCGGACGCTCGGCGGCGCTCTACACGGCGGCGTATGGCACCCCGCAGGTGCGGGCGTTGACCCAGGCCAGCCGCGCGTTTTTCGATAACCCGCCGCCGGGTTTCTGCGAGCACCCGCTGCTGACGCCACGCGGCGAAATGACCGTGGACTTCAACGGCGACGCTGCCGAATTGCAGGCCCAGTACCTGAGCGCCAAGGCCACGGTGCCCCAGGTCGAACGGCTCACGGCGGATGAAGCCTGCGCGCGCCTGCCGATCCTGCGCCGGGAAAAAGTCCATGGCGCGCTGTATGACCCGACCGCCAGCGACATCGACACCGACGCCCTGCACCAGGGCTATCTGCGCGGTATCCGGCGCAATCAGGGCGAAGTGCGCACCGACAGCCACGTGCTGGGCTTGAGCCGTGACAGCGCGGGCCTCTGGCACGTAAGCACCCAGGATGGGACCTACACCGCGCCGATCATCATCAACGCCGCCGGCGCCTGGGCCGATCATATCGGCGGGCTGGCGGGCGCCGCGTCCATCGGCCTGCAACCCAAGCGGCGCTCGGCATTTATCTTCGCCGGCCCCGAAGGCGTGGACAGCCACGCCTGGCCGATGCTGGTGGCCCTCGACGAAGCCTTCTACATGAAGCCCGACGCCGGCATGTTCCTCGGCTCGCCGGCCAATGCCGACCCGGTGGAGCCCCAGGATATCCAGCCCGAAGAACTGGACATCGCCATGGGCATCTACCAGATCGAAGAAGCCACCACCCTGAGCATCCGTCGCCCGACGCGCACCTGGGCCGGCCTGCGCAGCTTTGTGCACGATGGTGATTTGCTCAGCGACTTCGACCCACAGGTGCCCGGCCTGTTCTGGGTGGCGGCGCAAGGCGGTTATGGGATCCAGACCTCCCCGGCCATGGGCCAGGCCAGTGCAGCGCTGGTGCGCGGTGAAGCCTTGCCGGAGCCACTGACGCGGTTCGGCCTCGACGCTGGTATGCTCTCCCTCGCCCGCCTGGAGCTCCATTGATGAACAGCGCCGAACACGAAAAAGTCCTGCAGAATTTCCGCGCGATTGCCGATGCAATCGCCACGTTGTTCTTCCCCCATGCCGAAGTGGTGCTGCATGACCTGCGCACGCAAAAAGTCGATTACATCGCCAATAACCTGTCCAAACGGGGCATTGGCGACGACTCGGCGCTGGAGGACATGCTCAGTGCCGACGTCAGCGACGTGAATATCGGCCCCTACGAAAAGCTCAATTGGGACGGCCAGAAAATCCGCAGCCTGAGCACCGTGCTGCATGACCACACAGGGCGCCGGCTGGCGGTGCTGTGCATCAACCTGAATATCTCACTGTTCGAAAACGCCAAGGCCGCGCTGGACCTGTTCCTGTCGCCGAGCAAGCTGATCCCGCAACCGGACTCGCTGTTTCGCGATGACTGGCAGGAGCGCATCAACACGTTCCTGCATGCCTGGATGCGCGAGCGCCAGCTGAGCCTGAACCTGCTCACCCGTGACCACAAGCGTGAGCTGGTGCTGGCGCTGCATGCCGAAGGCGCGTTCAAGGGCAAGAGCGCCTCGAACTATGTGGCCAATGTGCTGGGCATGGGGCGGGCCACGGTCTACAAGCATTTGAAGGAGCTCAAGGGCTGATCAAATGTGAGAGGGGGCTTGCCTCAATGCCAGTCAGTTAAGGCTTTTTGTAGGAGCGAGCTTGCTCGCGAAAAACTCACAGGCGCCGCGTTCATTCAGGAAGCACGCGTTATCGTTGACGTTTTTCGCGAGCAAGCTCGCTCCTACAGGAGGCGATGTACGCTTAACTGACTGGCATTAGGGCTTGCCCTCTCCCACCACATTTTGCCCGCGTATGACGCTCAATCGCCGTAGATATCGGCCTTGAAGTACTGCTGTGAAATCTTCTGGTATTCCCCACTGGCGCGAATGCCGTCGATGGCGCTGTTCAGTTCGCTGACCAGCGCGGTATTGCCCTTGCGCACCGCGATCCCGGCGCCCTCGCCCACGTATTTCGGGTCCTTGAGTTCCGGGCCGACAAACCCATAGCCCTTGCCCCGAGGCATCTGCAAAAAGTCATTCAAGGGAATGGTGTCGGCAAAGATCGCATCCAGCCGGCCTGCCGCCAGGTCCATGTAGATCTCTTCGTTATTGCTGTAGCGCTTGACGTTGATGCCCTTGGGTTCGAACACCTCGGTGGCGTAACGGTCGGTGGTGGTGGCGCGCTGCACACCCACGGTCTTGCCCTTGAGGCTGGCGTACTGGTCATCCACCACGGCCCCGTCCCTCATCACCAGGCGCGAGGAGGTGAAGTAGTACTTATGGGAAAAATCCACCGACTTCTTGCGATCGTCATTGATGGTCATGGACGACAACGCCATGTCGATTTTCTTCACCTTGAGGGAAGGAATCAGGCCGTCGAACTCACCTTCGACCCACACACACTTGACCTTCATCTGCGCACACAGCGCATTGCCGATGTCGTAGTCGAAGCCGACGATCTTGCCCTCTTCGGTCTTGGACGCAAACGGTGGGTAAGCCGCTTCGATACCGATGCGCAGGGTTTTCTCGGCGGCCAGCAGCTGGCTGGAGGCGATCAGGCCCAAGGCCAGGGCGGTGATGAGGGAGAGTTTCTTCATGGTCGTGTCTCGCGAGTTGTTATTGGTTTTGGCAAGCGTGAAGAAAAAGCTGGAGCGGGATCTTTTGTACTTATAATTCCATACTGGACTTTTACGTATAACCCGTCAATCACTCCTCGCCAGCCCTTATCGCCCATGACTTTTTTGCACAACGCTCCGGTGTTTTTGAGCGTTTTGCTCTTATTTATGCGTGCCTATACTCGGTCCAGCCTCTCGATGCACCCGAGGGGTCAGTCCCCACAACAATAATTAAGGACACCGACCATGACCCAGTCCTTCCTGGCTGCCCGGGATTTCCTGCTCGCGCACCGCACCGACTACGCCACCGCCGCCCGCGACTTCCGCTGGCCGCAACTGGACGCCTTCAACTGGGCCCTGGATTACTTCGATGCCATGGCCGAGGGCAATGCCGCCGACGCGCTGTGGATCGTCGAAGAGGACGGCAGCGAGCAGCGCTACAGCTTCCAGCAACTGGCCGCGCGTTCCAACCAGGTCGCCAACCACCTGCGCGCCCTCGGTGTGCGGCGTGGCGAACGCGTGCTGCTGATGCTCGGCAACGATGTGGCGCTGTGGGAAACCATGCTGGCGGCCTTCAAGCTCGGCGCGGTGGTGATCCCCGCCACCGCCCTGCTCAACCCCGTAGACCTGCACGACCGCATCGAGCGGGGCCAGGTCCGCCACCTGGTGGTCGGCGCGGCGCATGTCGGCAAGTTCGAGAGCCTGGGCGAGGGTTGCAGCCGCGTATGCGTGGGGGCGGCGCCGACTGGCTGGGTCGCGCACAGCGCCGCCTTCGAATACCCCGAGCGGTTCGAGGTCGAGGGCCGTACCTTGGCCACCGACCCAATGCTGCTGTATTTCACCTCCGGCACCACTTCAAAACCGAAGATGGTGCTGCACAGCCACCAGAGCTACCCGGTCGGCCATCTGTCGACCATGTACTGGATCGGCCTGCAACCCGGCGACCTGCACCTGAACATCTCCTCGCCGGGCTGGGCCAAGCATGCCTGGAGCTGCCTGTTCGCGCCGTGGAATGCCGGCGCCTGCATCTTTATCCATAACGTCGCGCGGTTCAGTGCCCAGGCGTTGCTCGGCGCACTGGAGAAGTACCGGGTGACCAGCCTGTGCGCCCCGCCCACGGTGTGGCGCATGTTGATCCAGGAAGACCTGGCCAGCTACAAATCGCGCCTGAACCTGCGCGAACTGGTGGGCGCCGGTGAACCGCTGAACCCGGAGATCATCGAGCAGATCCAACAGGCCTGGGGCCTGCCGCTGCGCGACGGCTTCGGCCAGTCGGAAACCACCGCCCTGGTCGGCAATACGCCGGGCCAGTTGCTCAAGCCAGGCTCCATGGGCCGCCCGTTGCCGGGCTACCAGGTGGCTCTGCTGGACGCCGACGGCGTGCCGGGCACCGAGGGTGAAGTCGCCCTGCCTCTGGATATACGCCCACTGGGCCTGATGCTCTGCTACGAAGACAGCCCGGAGAAAACCGCCGAGGTGATGCGCGACGGTTACTACCGCACCGGCGACACGGCGCAGATCGACGCCGACGGCTACATCACCTTCGTGGGGCGCGCCGACGATGTGTTCAAGGCCTCCGACTACCGCATCAGCCCCTTCGAGCTGGAAAGCGCACTGATCGAACACCCGGCAGTGATGGAAGTGGCCGTGGTACCCAGCCCAGATCCGTTGCGCCTGGCGGTGCCCAAGGCGTTCCTGATCCTGGCCCATGACGCCCCGGGCAGTGCCGCGCTGGCACGCCACATCCTTGAGTTCGCCCGCGAGCATCTGGCGCCCTACAAGCGGGTGCGGCGGATCGAGTTTGTCAGCGAATTGCCCAAGACCATTTCCGGCAAAATCCGCCGGGTGGAGTTGCGACAGATGGAGGTGGTGCGGCGCCAGAGCGGCACACGGGGTGAACAGGAGCACTTCGAAGAAGATTTCAGCTAAAAAAAGCCCGGTGACGCAAATCACCGGGCAAAACGAAGCGACCAGCTTCAGAAACGCGGTTTGACGGTCTTCCAATCCGGTTGGTAGCGCTGCATCTGCTTCACGTCGTCGCGCTGGCGAATGCCGCAGCTGAGGTATTGGTCATGCAGCTTGCCCAGTTGATCAGGGTCCAGCTCCAGGCCCAGCCCCGGTGCGCGGGTGATCTTCACGCAGCCGTCGACAATTGGCAGTTTGCCGCCCTTGATCACTTCTTCGTCCGGTTCTTGCCAGGGGTAGTGGGTATCGCAGGCGTAGTCGAGATTGGGCACCGACGCGGCCACGTGGGCCATGGCCATCAGGCTGATGCCCAGGTGTGAGTTGGAGTGCATCGACACGCCCAGGCCAAAGGTCTGGCACATCTTCGCCAATACCTGGGTGTCGCGCAGGCCGCCCCAGTAATGATGGTCGGCGAGCACGATCTGCACGCTGTTCAGGGCCACGCTGCGGCGGAACTCGTCAAAATCGGTGACCACCATGTTGGTCGCCAGGGGCAGGCCGGTGCGTGTGTGCAACTCGGCCATGCCTTCCAGGCCGGGGGTCGGGTCTTCGTAATACTGCAGGTCGTCGCCGAGTAGTTCGGCCATGCGGATCGAGGTTTCCAGGGACCAGTTGCCATTCGGGTCAATGCGCAGCGGCACACCGGGGAAGGCCTTTTTCAAGGCCTTGATGCATGCCACTTCATGCTCAGGGTCCAGCGCACCGGCCTTGAGCTTGATGCTTTTGAAGCCATAGGTGTCGATCATCCGCCGCGCCTGGGCGACGATCTGTACTTCGTTGAGGGCTTCGCCCCAGCTGTCGGGTTTATAGGGCGAATCGATGTGCTCGGCGTACTTAAAGAACAGGTAGGCGCTGAACGGGATCCGGTCGCGGATCGCGCCGCCCAGCAGGTCCACCAGCGGCACATTCAATGAGTGCGCCTGCAGGTCGAGAAACGCCACCTCAAACGCCGAATAGGCATTGCTCACCGCCTTGCTCGCATGGGAACCGGGGGCCAGTTCGGCGCCGGCAATGCTTGCGGGTTTGTGCGCCGCCACGGTGGCCTGCACGATGGCGCGCAGGTGGTTGAGGTTGAACGGATCGAGGCCGATCAGTTGGTCCTTGACCTGTTGCTGGATCGCCAGCGCCGGGGCATCGCCGTAGCTCTCGCCAAGGCCGATGTAGCCGGTGTCGCTCTCGATTTCGATGATCGAGCGCAGCGCAAAGGCTTCGTGGATACCGCTGGCGTTGAGCAGCGGCGGGTCGCGAAACGCGATGGGGGTGACGGTGACGCGGACGATTTTCAAGAGGCGGCTCCCTGTGGGCCTGGACGCAAGGCGTGATGATGAGTAGTCGGTTTGGAGGTGGGCGGCACACCGGGCCGTGGTGCGGTGCGCGCAAAGAACACCACCACCGCGGCCACCAGCGAGGTCGCGGCCAGGCCGTACAGCCCGCCTTCAATCGAACCGGTGGTCTGCTCCAGCAGGCCGAAGGTGGTGGGTGCAACAAAACCGCCGAGGTTGCCGACCGAATTGATCAAGGCAATCACCGCCGCGGCGATGCGCGCATCCAGGTAACCCTGGGGGATCGGCCAGAACAGCGCCGAGGCGGCCTTGAAGCCAATCGCGGCAAAACAGATGGCGACAAACGCAAACACCGGCCCGCCGGTGGTGGACATGAACATGCCGACGGCGGCGATCACCAGCATCAGCGCCACCCACGCCTGCTGGTGTTTCCACTTGCTCGCCAGGGCAGCGAACCCATACATGGCGACGATGGAAATCAACCACGGGATCGAGTTGAACAACCCCACCTGGAAGTCGCCCAGGTTGCCCATTTTCTTGATCATGCTCGGCAGCCAGAACGTGGCGCCGTAGATGGTCAGGGCGATGGAAAAGTAGATAAAGCAGAACAGCGCGATCTGTTTGTCGGCCAGCAGCTTGAACATCGACGGCCGCACGCTCCGGGTGGCTTCGCGGGCCGTTTGCTCAAGCGCGATGGCCGTCACCAGCGCGTGTTTTTCTTCGGCGCTGAGCCACTTGGCCTGATGGGGATGGGACTGCAACCAGAACCACACAAACCCGCACAACAGGATGGAGGCAAAGCCCTCGATCAGGAACATCCACTGCCAGCCATGCAGGCTCAAGCCGCTGACGTTGAGCAACGCCCCCGACACCGGCCCGGAAATCACCGAGGCGATGGCCGAACCGCTGAGGAAAATCGCCATCGCCTTGCCGCGCTCGGCGGCCGGCAACCATTGGGTGAAGTAGTAGATGATGCCGGGGAAAAAACCGGCTTCGGCCGCGCCGAGCACGAAGCGCAGGATATAGAAGCTGGTTTCGCCTTGGACAAAGGCCATGGCCATCGCGGCCGCGCCCCAGGTGAACATGATGCGCGTCAACCAGGCCCGTGCGCCGTAGCGCTGCAGCAACAGGTTGGACGGTACTTCGAAGATCGCGTAACCGATGAAGAACAGCCCGGCGCCCAAACCATAGGCGGCGGCGCCAATGCCCAGGTCGGTCTCCATATGGCTGCGCACAAAGCCGATATTGACCCGGTCGATGTAATTGACGATGAACATCACCACGAACAACGGCAGTACATGACGCTTGACCTTGGCGGCTGCGCGGGCGAGCACGCTCGGGTCGGGCGGATTCTGGACGGTATCCAAGGGCAACTCCCACTCATTGTTTTTTTAGGGACGCACCGATGATGGACGCCGGGGATTGTTCCCGTCTAATCTAACTTGGCATTCGATTGATACCTGGATTAGATCAATGTTCGAACTGACACAACTGCGCTGCTTCACCACCGTGGCCACCGAGCTGAATTTTCGCCGCGCCGCCGAACGGCTGAACATGACCCAGCCGCCCCTCAGCCGGCAGATCCAATTGCTCGAACATCACCTGGGCGTGGAGCTGTTTACCCGCACCACCCGCAGCGTGGCCCTCACCGCCGCCGGGCGCGCATTTTTCATCGAGGCCCAGAACCTGCTGGAGCGCGCCCAGCAGGCAGCCGTGACCGCACGGCGTTTTGCCGAGGGCGATATCGGCACGGTGAATATCAGCTTCGTCGGCAGCGCGGTGTATGAGTTTTTGCCCAGGGTCATCGCCGAGGCACGGCTCAAGCAGCCCCAGGTCAGGATCGACCTCTCGGAGATGAACACCTACCAGCAATACGAAGCCCTGCGTGCGCGGCGCATCGACCTGGGTATCGTCCGCGCGCCCTTGCTGGAACCCGGTTATGCCACCGAATGCCTGGTGCGCGAGCCCTTTGTGCTGGCGGTACCGAGCAGCCATCGACTGGCCAATGCCGACAGCGTCAGCGTCCACGACCTCGACGCCCAGCCGTTCCTGATGTATGCCCATGCGGCCTACCCGCCGTTCAATGAACTGCTCACCGGCCTGCTGCGCTCGGCCCGTGTCGCCCCCGAATACGTACAGTGGCTGGGCTCGTCCCTGACCATCCTGGCCCTGGTCAATGCCGGCATGGGCTTGGCGCTGGTACCGCGCTGCGCCAGCAGCGTGGTGTTCAAGAACGTGGTGTTTCGCGATATCGACCTGGGCGAAGGCGCGCAAAGTGAACTGCACCTGATCTGGCGCGAGAACAATGACAACCCGGCATTCGCGATGTTGCTGGAGGGGATTCGCAGTGCGGTGCGTGACGGGTGGGCGGACTAATGGAACAGGCTTCGTCGAAATCAAAGCCTCGCCACAATCCATCCAACACCGCTAAACAACTGTGAGAGGGGGCTTGCTCCCGATAGCGGAGTGTCAGTCCCTGTAGAGGTCGACTGACCCACCGCCGTCGGAGCGGGCCGCCCTCGCCTCACGCCACTTTGAAACGATTGACCAGATCCTGCTGGTGCTCGGCCAAACGCGCCAATTCCTGGCTGGTGATTGCGGTTTGCTCGGCGCCGGCACTGACCTGGATGACCAGGTCGTTGATCTCGTTGACGTTACGGTTGATGTCTTCTGAAACCGCACTCTGCTCTTCGGCCGCCGAAGCGATCTGCAGGTTGCGATCACTGATACTGGCCACGCCTTCGGCGATCTCCAACAACAATTCACCCGCACGCTCGACCTTGCGCGCGCCGTCCTGGGCCTTGCCCAAGGTCTCCTGCATGGACGAACTCGCCCGATCGGAACCACTTTGCAGATTGCTGATCATCTGCTGAATATTCCCCGTGGACTCCTGGGTCTTCTGCGCAAGTACCCGCACCTCGGACGCCACCACGGCAAATCCGCGCCCATGATCCCCTGCCCGCGCCGCTTCGATGGCCGCGTTCAAGGCCAGCAGGTTGGTTTGCTCGGCAATGCCGCGAATGACGTCGAGCACGGAGGAGATCCCATCGCTCTCCTGTTTGAGCTCGCCAATGATCAGCGCGGTGTCCTCGGCCTGCCCGGAGAGCTGGCGGATCAGGGTGATGGTGCCTTCGATCTCGGCACGTCCTTGGGTGGTGCTGGTATTGACCCGTTGCGACAGTTGCGCCGCATCGTTGGTGCTGTGGGCCACCTCGCGCACGGTGGCGCTCATCTGGTTGATCGCCGTGGCCACCAGTTCAGTGCTTTGGCGCTGCTGCTCGACGCTTTGGCTGGTCTGCATCGTCACCGTGGAAGACTCCTCCGCCGCCGTTGCAACCTGTGCGGTGGCGTTGCCGATTTCCTGCACCACGCCACTGATCTCTTGCGCCATGCGGTTGAGGTTGCGCGAGATCTGACCGAATTCATCCTTGCTGTCATAAGTCGCCCGCGCGCTGAGATCGCGCTGTGCCAGGTCATTGAGCACGCGGTTGAGGTCGCGCACCGCCGAATCGATCATGCGGATGATCAGCCAGGACAACACCGCCACCGCCAGCAGGGACACGATCACCGCGCCAACTGTCAGCCACAGGGCGCGGCGGGCGTCATCCCGCTCGTGCATCGCCAGGCTGCTGACACTTTGGCCCAGGGCTTCCTCCACCTGGCTCATCAGGTCAATGCGTTGGGTAGAGGTTTCAAACCAGGCTTCGGGTTTGATCCCCAGCGCCTGCCCCATCGGCACCTCAAACGCCAGGCGCTGCAACTTGGCGACTTCGACGGCGGCAGGTTGCTGCATTTGCGTATCGAACTGCGCAAGCGACGCCGCGGGTGCCTTGCGCCGGAATGCATCGTAATAGGCGCCGAACTCGCCCAGGTTGCGGCTGAAGCGCGACAACAGCGCTTCATCGAAATGCCCCTGGGCGAAGACCAGGCCCAGCACCACGCGCTCGCGCCCGGCCCGCTCTTTCATTTCGATAAATTGATTGAGGGCCCCCAGGGCGTAGACGATGGTCGCGTTGTTGACGCTCGCTTCCAGGGAATGGGTGTAACCGGTCAGCACTTGAATGATCTCGGTATACCGTGCGCCGGATTCGGTGCTGTTGATGCTCAGTTTATCGACCTGCCCACGCATCGCCGGCAACTGGTCCAGGGCCCGCAGGACGTTGTCCAGGTTCGCACCGCCGGAGGTGGACAAACCGCGCACCACCTCGACGGCCGCGCTGGAGTCCCTGCGCATCTGCACCATCCGCTCGCCCATGGACTTGCCGCCACTGCCGAGGAACACGCCACTGGCACCACGCTCACGCTGCAAGGTGGTAATCAACTGGCTCAACTTCTGGGCGGTGGCGCTGGCCATCACCGTGGTGTTCATGTCGCGCAGCGTTTTGTAGTTGTCCACCACAAACACGCCGGCCAGGGTCAGGAACCCGAGCATGGGCAGCAGCAGAATCAACAACAGTTTCAGACGCAGCGGAGCGTTCTTAAGCATTTCCCTAAAGCCTCATGTCCATGGATCAGACTGGCGCCTGTCACGCCAAGATAGTGGCGCCATAATATCACCCATGAAAACGGCGCTACCGCTCTCGGACGGTCATCTGGAGCCAATAGGGGGTTGTACTGACCCAGATCAATAAACCCTCACAAACCAATCGGCTGCCGGCCCCTGTGTTGATCGAGCACCTTGCTTGACTGACTCAATCCTCTCGAATACTTGCCTGATCCTCCGAATGTTCGGTTTTTTCGTAGATGGCCCTTGTGCCCTGATCTAGAGTTCGACAATGGGCGCCCATCGCCTTTCTTATAAGAAACACGCCATCCCGACCGATGATCAGCAGGTGAGCCAGCCATGGAATTACGCATCAACCAAAAAACCTATCAGGTCGACGCCGACGCCGACACGCCGCTGCTGTGGGTGATCCGCGATGACCTGGGGCTGACCGGCACCAAGTACGGCTGCGGCCTGGCCCAATGCGGCGCCTGCTCGGTGCTGGTGGACGGCAATGTCGTGCGTTCGTGCGTCACGCCGGTGGCCGGGGTGGTCGGGCGTGAGATCACCACCATCGAGGCCATCGAAGCCGATGAAGTGGGCAAGCGGGTGGTCAGTGCCTGGGTCGAGCATCAGGTGGCGCAATGCGGTTACTGCCAGTCCGGGCAGGTGGTGGCAGCCACCGCGCTGCTCAAGCACACCCCCGCGCCGACCACTGCGCAGATCGACGCGGCCATGGTCAACCTGTGCCGCTGCGGCACCTACAACGCCATCCATGCCGCCATGCATGACCTGGCCGCCGGGAAGGAGAGCGCCTGATGAACACGCCATCCGTCATCCCCGGCCTCACCCTGGGCGAGCCGATCAACCTGTCGCGTCGACGCTTCCTGGCCAGCACGGCCGTGGGTGCGCTGGTCATCGGTTTTGGCCTGCCGCTGGGCTCGGCCCGAGTCCAGGCCGCTGCCGCCACAGAACGCGGCACCCAGGTGCCGGCGTTCCTGGAGATTCGCCCGGACGGTACGGTGCGCCTGCTCAGCCCCTTTATGGAAGGCGGCCAAGGTACCCACACCGCCATGGCGCAGATCGTCGGCGAAGAGCTGGATGCCGACCCCGCCACCTTTATCGTCGAAGCCGCACCACCCGGTGAGGCCTACGTGGTGATGGAGAACGGCATGCGCATCACCGGCGGCAGCATGTCGGTGCGCATGAGCTACCCGGTCATGCGCCGCCTGGGCGCCCTCGCCCGCGCCATGCTGTTGCAGGCCGGCGCCGAGCAGCTCGGTGTGCCGGTGGCCCAACTGACCACCCAACCCGGCCGCGTGGTGCACACCGCCTCCGGGCGCTCCCTGGGCTACGGCGAGTTGGCCGGCCGCGCCCTGGACATGCCGGTGCCCGACCCGGCCGGCATCACCCTGCGCGACCCGAGCCAGTTCCGCTGGATCGGCAAACCGGTCAAGCGCCTGGATGCCTACGACAAATCCACCGGCAAGGCGCAGTACAGCATCGACATGAAGGTAGATGGCATGCTCCACGCCGCCGTGCAGCACGCGCCGCGCCTGGGCATGACCGTGGGCAGCCTGCGCAACCAATCCCAGGTCGAAGCCATGAAAGGCGTGCACTCCGTGCACGTGCTGCCCGGCGCTGTGGCCGTGGTGGCCGAACGCTGGTGGCACGCCAAGCGCGCGGTGGAGGCGATCCAGGTCGACTGGCAGGAACCGACGGCCGACTCAAAAGTGCGCGGCATGCCCGCGGATTTCTCCAGCGACGGCTTTCGCGATTTCCTCGCGGCCCAGCAAGGCCCGGCGCGTGACGACGAGAACGAAGGCGATGTGGCCGGCGCGTTGAAAAACGCCAAGACCCAGGTCGAAGCCACCTACCACAACCAGTACCTCAACCATGGGCAACTGGAGCCACCGTCAGCCCTGGCGCGCTTCAACCCCGACGGCTCGCTGGAGATCTGGCTGCCCAACCAGGCGCCCGATCTGTTCCGCGCCGACATCGCCAAGCGCGCCGGGCTCGACCCCGCGCAGGTGACCCTGCACTCGCCGCTGCTGGGCGGTTTTTTCGGCCGGCACTTCCTGTATGACTCGGCCAGCCCCTACCCCCAGGCGATTGCATTGGCCAAGGCGGTGGGCCGTCCGGTCAAGCTGATCTGGAGCCGTGAGGAAGAGTTCCTGCGCGACGTGTTGCGCCCGGTGGCGGTGGTCAAGTTCCGCGCCGCGCTGGACGCCGACGGCCTGCCGGTGGCGATCGAAGCGGTGAGCGCCACCGAAGGCCCTACCGAGGCCATCGCCGGCAAGCAGGGCGAAAAACTCGACCCCACCGCCCTCGAAGGGTTGTCGGGCAAGAGCTACGCCATCCCCAACAAACGCATCGCGCAGATCTACGTCAAGGGCCCGGCCATGCTCGGCTACTGGCGTTCTGTGGGCAATTCGCTGAATGACTTCTTCTACGAAGCGTTCCTTGATGAGCTGGCGGACAAAGGCGGCCGCGATCCCTATGAGCTGCGCCTGCACCTGCTGCGCGACAACCCACGGCTGACCACCTTGCTCAAGGCCGTGGGCGAGTTGTCCGGTGGCTGGAAACGGGGCCCCTACACTGCCGAAGACGGCACTCGGCGCGCCCGTGGCGTGGCCATGGCTTCGCCGTTCGGCTCCCACGCGGCAGTGATCGCCGAAGTGTCGCTTGAAAACGGCCAGGTCAAGGTGCACCACATATGGGAAGCCATCGACCCCGGCAGCATCGTCAACCCGGCGATTGTGCAAGCCCAGGTTAATGGCGCGGTGGCCTTGGGCTTATCGCAGACATTGCTGGAGGAAGCGGTGTATGTGGACGGTAAGCCACGGGCACGCAACTACGACCTTTACCCGATCCTGCCGCCCTCACGGATGGCGCAGGTGCACGTAAAGATCGTCGAGAGTGGCGAGAAGATGGGCGGCATCGGTGAGCCTCCGCTCCCCGCTGTGGCGCCAGCCGTGGTCAATGCGGTAGCGCAGTTGACCGGCCAGCGTGTTCGCAGCCTGCCATTAAGCCGACACACCTTCAGCTAACCGAGCGAGACCGCCCATGAACAACCGTCGATTCGCAAGAACCGCAGGCTGGCTGGTGCTGCCCTGCCTGGTCGCCGCCGGCCTGCTGGCCTGGTACGTCACCCGCCAGCCCGCCACACCGTTTGAGCAGGAACAGGCCGCCAGCGTCGACCCCGCACAGGTCAGTCGCGGCGAGTATGTCGCCCGCCTCAGTGACTGCGTCGCCTGCCACAGCCTGCCGGGCAAGGCGCCCTTCGCCGGGGGCCTGGAAATGGCCACGCCGCTGGGCGCCATCCACGCCACCAACATCACCCCGGACCGCACCCACGGCATCGGCACCTACAGCCTCGCCGACTTCGACCGTGCAGTGCGCCACGGCGTCGCACCGGGGGGTCGCCGGCTCTACCCGGCGATGCCCTACCCGTCTTACGCCAAGCTCAGCGACGACGATATCCGCGCGATGTATGCGTTCTTCACGCAAGGCGTACAACCGGCCAACGAGCCCAACATCCCCAGCGATATTCCCTGGCCGCTCAATCTGCGCTGGCCCATCGCCTTGTGGAACGGCCTCTTCGCGCCGACCGCCACTTACGCCGCCAAACCCGACCAGGACGCACTGTGGAACCGTGGCGCCTACATCGTCCAAGGCCCTGGTCACTGCGGCAGCTGCCACACGCCGCGCGGCCTGGCCTTCAACGAAAAAGCCCTGGACGAATCCGGCAAGCCGTTCCTCGCCGGCGCCCTGCTCGACGGCTGGTACGCTCCGAGCCTGCGCCAGGACCCGAACACCGGCCTGGGGCGCTGGAGCGAGGCGCAGATCGTGCAATTCCTCAAGACCGGGCGCAACGCCCATGCGGTGGTCTACGGTTCGATGACCGAAGCCTTCAACAACTCCACGCAGTTCATGGAAGACGCCGACCTGGCCGCCATCGCCCGTTACCTCAAGTCACTGCCCGGCGACCCACAGCGTGACGGCACGCCCTGGCAATACGTAGCCGCCGATACACGCCAGGACGTCCCCGGCGCCCACACCTACGCGACCCGCTGTGCCTCCTGCCATGGCCCGGACGGCAAGGGCCAGCCCGAATGGATGCCACCCCTGGCCGGCGCCACCTCGGCATTGGCCAAGGAAAGCGCCTCGGCGATCAACATCACCCTCAACGGCTCACAGCGGGTAGTCGCCGCCGGCGTACCGGACGCCTACCGCATGCCGGCGTTTCGTGAGCAACTGTCCGATGAGGAAATCGCCCAGGTGCTGACCTACGTGCGCAGCACCTGGGGCAACCACGCTGACGCGGTCGACGCCACGGCAGTCGGCAAGCTGCGCGGGCATACCGACCCGGCGAGCAGCAGTCCGATTATTTTGCATATGCGTTAAAAGTCGCTGTCCTGATCTTTTCCCCGGCGTGGGCAGTGAAATGAGCATGCCGGGGAATAAGGGTTGATGTGAACAAACTTAGTATTGATCCGGTCCCGCGAACGTTGATCTGTCCGATTACTCACCTGTTCAAGCTCGCCTCTTCCGACAATCAAAACAGAATCCTTCTACGTAACGGATTAACCATTACGCACGGGAATATGTTGGCAACCTCAGCAAGATCGAGACCCAACTGACCGAGCGGAACATGGCAAATTCACACTACCGCTATTTATGGCTGGCCATCTTCCTGACTGACGGTTCCTTCAACCGCTTTTTCATACATATAAAGTATGCATAATGAAGACGTTCAGGATTCAATACGATGAGGCAAAAAACATCGCCAATCAGCAGAAGCACAAGGGCATAAGCCTGGCGGAGGCAGAGCCGGTGTTCAACGATGAGATCGCCCTGACGATACAAGACCACGATCACGATGAAGAGCGCTGGGTGACCATGGGCACTGACGCGAGGGGACGAATTTTGGTAGTGACATACACTTACCGCGATCCGAATTTCGTACGCGTTATCAGCGCCAGGCTCGCATCAAAAAATGAACGGCGCCGTTATCTGGAGGCTTGAACAATGAAAGACGAATACGATTTCACCCACAGCAAACGCGGTGCTGTCGCCAGCAACAAAGGCAAGACCCGCATCACCATCATGCTTGACGATGCGGTTATCGATGCCGCCCGTGAACGCGCAGAAAGCGCCGGTACGGGCTATCAAACCGTGATCAACAATCTGTTGCGTCAGGCGTTGATTTCGCAACAAGCACACAATCTGGCGCCCGCCCCAAAGAAGCGGGCTAAAACCCTGCAAGTTATCAACAATGGCATTAGCCTCTCTGAAGTTGAAGCACTGGAACAACAACTCATCGCCGTCGCTGGCGAGTTGAATCGCGTGCTGGGCACAGCCAAACCGGCCGATTGACCAAGGTTTTCTGCGACCTACCCCAACTCCCGCTTGAGTGGCTAACGGTCCAGCGCCCCATCCCAGCGGGCAATGAACAGAGTGGCCACGCCTTTGCCGATCACATTGATCAGTGCGCCGCCTTCGGAGATAAACCGGTAGACGCCCAGTACCAGCACCAGGCCTGCTGCCGGTATCACATAGATCGAGCCGAGGGTGCGGCCCGCACCCCGAACTAATTTGAACGAACCCCCACGTTTATCCATCAACATTGAAGGACCTATCAGACACGAGAACGGCTTGTGTCGCTCCTACGCGAGCAACGAACCCGGCGGCCTCGACCAGGCCCCTGCTCTCTTCGCTCGCACATGACGACCTTGGGGTGAAGGCCATGGCAGCGAATATGCGTGACGTGTCGAAACAAGCCGGCTGGGAAATTGAGCTGGCCACAAACACCGAACTGTTCTACGAGGCCGACCGCCTGGAAACACAGGCCTACGCCATCATAGGCAGCAGCCTGGCCGACGCCGGTGACTGGCTGCGTTTTACCGAAGCGAAACAGATAGCCGATGCAAAGCGCACCGAGGCGTATCAGGACCTGATGCGGATCCGGCGCGGCATGGAGGCTGCGCGCTCCGACTGAGGCCGCTCGGGGCGCTGCGGCAAGACAAAAAAACTACTCGTTCGAGTGGCTTTTCTGGATTTTCACAGCGCCTCAGGAAGAAAAAACCTCCGCGCGCTGCCGTGTTGTCTTTTTGTACCGGAGCGGCTGCTGCCAAGCCAACTGCGCCTGGACCTGTGCTACGGCCTCCAACACCCGCTGCGCCCAGTTTTCGTCCTGAGGGTCCACCACTACCACGCGAAAACCATGGTCATGGCCTTCACTGCGCACACCTTCGGAGTCATCCACATGCAGGTCGATGTCGAAGGCCGGGGGGAATTTCGAGGGTGCGTTCGACAGCCCGCGTGCCGTCAGGGCATGGTTGTGCAGCACGCTGTTGACCACGCCATCGACGCGGATGCCGTAGAGCATCAGCCAGCGGCGGATATACGACGGCGTGCGACCGGACGAGGTGTAGACCCAGATGCTGCAGCCCTGGCGGCGTAGTTCGCGGGTCAGGGAGCGTGTGCCGATCCGCAAGGGCTCACCCAGCCAACGGTGTACGCAGGCCGGCAGCCGGCTCGGCTCGACGTCGCAGTGGTGGAGCTGGCAGGCCAGGGTGTCGTCGATATCGAAGGAAATGCGGATGCGCGGACGCTGCTGCATCGGCAGGAGGCGCTGGAGGACCCGCCCTGCCCTGGCGAATACCGGAGAACCGCTCATCAATGGCCTCCTTGAGAAACGGGCTGGCGCGGGTCCTTGAGAAAAAACTTGTGCGGATCCGGCGCCTGTTCTTCCAGGAAGGCGGCGTATTTTTTCTTGATCTTGGGCAATTCGTACAACGCCTTGACTCCATGTTTGGCTGAGTTGCGGATCACCGACGAAGGGTTGAAGTAGCCCTCGGCGTTCTCCAGCGTCAGCACGAACGGCGGCAGGCCTGCACGCATCAGCAAGTAGCTGACGATCAGCGAACCGCTGCGGTTGTTGCCTTCAATGAACAGCTGCGGCTTGCTGAGGATGCGTACATACACCCCGGCGGCGCGCTTCCAGACTGATTCACTGCGGTACGCGCAGTACCAGTTGTACAAGTCCTTGATGCCACCTTCGACATTGTTGAAGAAGTGTTCTTCGGTCGCCGCCAGGTGGTGTGCGTATTCCAGGCGCCGTGCCGGGTCGCTGCCACAGAGCACGGTGGCGTTGATCTCCAGCATCAGGTCCAGTTGCTGCAAGTCGAACAGGTCGACGCCCCGCGCCACATAGTCGTCAATCAGCGCGTAGCCTTCAAGCACGTTGTGCAGCACTTCGTCGGTCAACGGGTCGCGCGGCTCGGTAAAGTCCCGGCTGAGCTCGGCAAAGCGCTGTTGCACCTCACGCAGTGCGCGTTCAATCGCGGGCAAATCAAGGCGTCGTGTTGCAGGCATCGGCATTCCCATAAGCAGTGGAAAATACGGGAGCATCCCAGCTCCCGCAGGGGCATCAGCTGAACTTGCCGCTGATGTAGTCCCCGGTCATTTGTTCACGCGGGTTCTCGAAGATCTGCGCCGTCGGGCCCATCTCCACCAGGTAGCCGGTGCGCGTGCCCTGGGAAATATCCACCGAGAAAAACGCCGTGGTGTCGGCCACGCGGATGGCCTGCTGCATGTTGTGGGTCACCAGGGCGATGGTGTAGTCCTTCTTCAACTCGACCATCAGCTCCTCGACCCGGCGGGTGGCGATCGGGTCCAGCGCCGAGCACGGCTCGTCGAGCAACAGCACTTCCGGCTCGGTGGCGATGGCGCGGGCGATGCACAGGCGTTGCTGCTGGCCACCGGACAGCGACAGGCCGCTGACCTTGAGCTTGTCCTTGACCTCATCCCACAGCGCGGCGCCTTGCAGGGCGTGCTTGACGCGGTCGCCCAGGTCGCCCTTGTAGCGGTTCAGGCGCAGGCCGAAGGCGACGTTGTCGAAGATGCTCATCGAGAACGGGTTCGGCTGCTGGAACACCATGCCGATGTAGCGGCGCACGACCACCGGGTCCACGCCCTTGCCGTAGACGTCCTGGCCGAGGAAGTGCACATGGCCCTCGAAACGGAAGCCCTTGACCAGGTCGTTCATGCGGTTGAGGCTACGCAGCACGGTACTTTTACCGCAGCCGGAAGGGCCGATGAAGCCGGTGATCTTGTTCTTTTCGATCGGCACATGGCTGTCACGCACGGCCATGAAGTTGCCGTAGAAGATCTTGTCCAGCTTGCAGTCCATGACCACAGGCGCCTGGGTGACAAACGGAGCGGCTATTTGCGCAGTTGATACGTTCAAGATTCAGATGCTCCCGTTTTCAATACTTTGGCTTGCCGAAGATACGGCTCACGATATTCACGACCAGCACGATCATTACCAGTACCAGCGACGCCGCCCATGCGAGTTCAAGCTGGTTGTCGAAGGGCATGCCGGAGAAGTTGTAGATCAGCACGGCCAGGGAGGCCGTCGGGTTCATCACCGCCAGGCTGCCGTCGTGGTAGATCCAGTAGTTGCTGAACAGCGCGGTAAACAACAGCGGCGCGGTTTCGCCGGCGGCGCGGGCCACGGCGAGCATCACGCCGGTAAGGATTGCCGGCAGGCCGGTGGGCAGGACGATTTTCCAGATCACCTGGGAGCGGGTGCAACCCATGCCGTAGGCGGCGTCCTTCATGATCTTGGGCACCATGCGCATCGACTCTTCAGCCGTCAGCACCACGATCGGCAGCATCAGCACCGCCAGTGCCACGCCACCGGCCGGGGCCGAGTAGGTGCCGGTGGTCATCACCACCAGGGCGTAGGCAAACACACCGGCCAGAATCGACGGCAGGCCGGTGAGCATCTTCGCGGCAAAACGCGCGGCGTTCGCCAGCTTGCTGTCCGGGCCCAGTTCGGCGAGGAAGATTGCTGCCATGATGCCGACTGGCACGGCGATGGCAGCGGCAATGCCGACCATCACGAAGGTACCGGCCATCGCGTTGCCGAAACCGCCGCCGGTCTCGAAACCGGTGGGTGGCAGCTCAGTGAACACTTCAAGGCTCAGGCGCGCACCGCCGCGGGTGATGAGCATGTAGAGCACGGAAATCAGCGGTACGCTGGCCAGCAGCGCGCCCGCCCAGACCAGGGTGGTCAACACCAGGCTGCGCAGGGCACGGCCTTCGAACCGGCGCTGCAGGCTGGGCATTGCGCCTGCGGGGGACGTCAGGTCGGTTGCAGCAGTGAGGTCAGTCATCACTTATTACCCCGTTGGGCGTACATCATGATCATGGAGCCGAAGATGTTGACGATCAGCGTGATCAACATCAGCACCAGTGCGGCGTACATCAATACTTCGATCTCGTTCGGCCCGGCTTCGGGGAAGTTCAGCGCCAGCAAGGCTGCCAGGGTGTTGGCCGGGGCGAACAGCGACAGCGAGATGTTGTTGGCGTTGCCCACCAGCATGGCCAGGGCCATGGTTTCACCGAGTGCGCGGCCCAGGCCCAAGACCAGGGAACCGAAGATGCCGGTGGCGGCGGACGGCACCATCACCTTGAGAATCGCTTCCCAGTGGGTGGTCCCCATGCCGTAGGCGGCCTGCTTGGTTTTCATCGGCACGGCGGTGAGCGCATCCTGCGACACGGCGGCGATGGTCGGCAAAATCATGATGGCCAGTACCAGCGCCGCCGGGAGCAACCCCGGGCCGCTCAGGGACGTGCCGAAAAAGGGGATCCAGCCAAGTTCAGTGTTCAACCATGCGGTCAACGGCCGGATCGCCGGGATGACCACGTAAATGCCCCAGAGGCCGTAAACGACGCTGGGGATGGCCGCGAGCAGTTCGACGATGGTACGAAACACCGCCGCCAGCTTCGCCGGCAAAAAATCCTGGGTGAGGAAAATCGCCATGCTGACGCCGAAAACACCTGCGATCAGCAACGCGATAAAGGCACTGTAGAGCGTGCCCCAGATGGCCGGCAGAATGCCGTACTTGCCTTGGTTGACATCCCAGACGCTGCCCAGCAGCACGTCAAAGCCGTGCTTTTCCATGCCTGGAAGGGCCTTGCGCCCGACTTCGAACACCAGGGCAAACACCAACGCCAGCACCAGAACCACGCCTATTCGTGCAAGCGCACGGAAGGTGCGGTCAACCAGGAAATCCTTCGCAGAAGGTGGCTGGCAGGCAGAATCCGGGTTACCCGGTACGACAAACGGTGTGTTCATTGGCTGATTCCGGAACAGGGGGGTAACCCTCCCGGCCGGGCTGACTGCGCCCGCCGAGAGAGGCCTCACAAGCGTTACTGGATGTTGGCGGACGCTTTACGAACCTGATCGACCACCGACTTCGGCAGCGGGATATAGCCCATCGAATCGGCGATTTTCTGCCCTTCGGTCAGGCTGTACTCGACCATTTCACGCATGGCCTTGGCCTTGGCCGGGTTGCCGTTGTCCTTGCGGAAGATCATCCAGGTGTAGGACGTGATCGGGTAGGACTTGGCGCCGTCCGGGTCCGGCAGCCAGGCCACCAGGCTTTCCGGCATTTTCACCGCCGCCAGGGCTTCGGCACCGCTTTCGGCGTTAGGTACCACGTACTTGCCGGCCTTGTTCTGCAACTGGGCAAAGTCAACCTTGGCCAGCTTGGCGAAACCGTATTCGATGTAGCCAATCGCGCCTGGGGTCTGGCGTACGGTGGCGGTCACACCATCGTTCTTAGGCGACTTGATGAATTTGTCGCTGGCTGGCCAGTTGACGGTGTTGCCTTCACCCAAGTCCTTCTGGAACTGCGGGTTGATGGCCGCCAAGTGCTTGGTGAATACGGCCGTGGTGCCGCTGGAGTCTGCACGCACGACCACGGTGATCGGCATGTCCGGCAGTTTCAGGCCAGGGTTGGCGGCGACGATCTGCGGATCGTTCCACTTGGTGATCTTGCCCAGGAAGATGTTGGAGTACACATCCCGTGGCAACTTCAGCTCTTTAGGATTGCCCGGCAGGTTGAACGCCAGGACGATTTCGCCTGCGGTCATCGGCAGCAACTGCACGCCTTCGGCGACCTTGGCGATGTCTTCGTCCTTCATGGCCGAGTCACTGGCGGCGAAGTCCACGGTTTTGTTCAGGAAGTCCTGTACACCCGCGCCACTGCCTTTGGACTGGTAGTCAACCGTGACGCCTTCGGTCTTCTTGCTGAAATCCTTGAACCAGGTGAGGTAGATCGGCGCTGGGAAACTGGCGCCAGAACCTGTCAGACGGACGTTCTCGGCAGCAAATACCGAGGTGGCACTTAGAGAAACCGCAACGGCGAGTGCAGCTGACTTCATCAGACGTTTCATTCAGGGAAATCCTTGTGATTACGGGCTCCCGGAACTTTGCAGCAGCTTTGTTACGCTTTTATGAAAATTGGGTGGCAAACCGCTATTTCGTCCCGTCTTTCCGCCACAGCCACGTATTTCGATGTAATTGGTTGGTAACAAAATGCGACTAAGACTTTGCCATCTCCCCCACGACGCGAGTGCCTCCCATGTCTGCAGTAGACGACGCCTTGATCCAGCGCATCCACCGAGAGCTCCTGGATCACAGTGACGAAGAGCTGGAACTGGAATTATCCGAAGACGGGCACGATCTCAACGCACTGTTCGACGAGCACGTCGAGGAAAGCCCCGAGAAGGCCGCGCGCAGGATTTACTTCAGCGAACTGTTCCGCCTGCAAGGTGAACTGGTGAAGCTGCAAAGCTGGGTGGTCAAGACCGGCGCCAAGGTGGTGATCCTGTTCGAGGGGCGCGATGCCGCCGGCAAAGGCGGTGTGATCAAGCGCATTACCCAGCGCCTCAACCCGCGGGTCTGCCGCGTCGCCGCCCTGCCCGCCCCCAACGACCGCGAACAGACGCAGTGGTACTTCCAGCGTTATGTCTCGCACCTGCCGGCCGCGGGTGAAATCGTGCTGTTCGACCGCAGCTGGTACAACCGCGCCGGCGTCGAACAAGTCATGGGCTTTTGCAACGAAGACCAGTACGAGGAATTCTTCCGCACCGTACCGGAGTTCGAACGCATGCTCGCCCGCTCCGGCATCCAGTTGATCAAATACTGGTTCTCCATTTCCGATCAGGAACAGCACCTGCGCTTTCTCAGCCGCATTCACGATCCGCTCAAACAGTGGAAACTCAGCCCCATGGACCTGGAGTCGCGCCGGCGCTGGGAGGCGTACACCAAGGCCAAGGAAGTCATGCTCGAACGCACCCACATCGCCGAAGCGCCATGGTGGGTGGTGCAGGCCGACGACAAAAAGAAAGCCCGCCTCAACTGCATCCACCACCTGCTCGGGCAGATGCCTTATGAGGAAGTGGAACTGCCGGTGATCGAGCTGCCGCAACGGGTCCGCCAGGAGGACTACTCGCGCAATCCGACGCCGGTGGACATCATCGTGCCGCAGGTCTATTAACGCAGGACGCAATAGATTCCCCAGGGGAGTTAAGAGCGAACACCGTACTTGTGGTGAGCGGGCTTGCCCCGCGCTGGGCTGCGTAGCAGCCCCAATAAGAACGCTGCAGTGTGCCAGACAGTTCCGGGGGCTGTGTTTTGGGGCTGCTGCGCAGCCCAGCGCGGGGCAAGCCCGCTCACTACGAGGGTCCATTCGCCATAACGTTTGCGCTTACGGTGCCGGCTCCACCTCCTTGAACACCAACCCTTGGCTATCGCTGACCTGCCATGGGTTGGCAGCGCCGGTCTGGCTGAAGACCACGTGGTCGAAGCGTGAGTCTTTCAGTCCATCGATACGCGCCTTGGCCGCGCCGCGAAAGCGCACGCGCTCGAACACCAGGCCCTGATGGTAGGCGTTGTGCGCTGCATCACCCTTGACCTCGATCGCCGCCCCCTGGGCATTCTCGACGCTCACGTCGCTCACGCGGATATCCTTGAACTGCCCCGCGATGGTTGAGCGCTGATAGTCGAGCTTGGCGTTCGGGTCGTTGTAGTCGAGGGTAAAAATGAACGCTTGCTTGACGGTGTTGCGGATCGCCGAGTCGCGGAATGTGACGTTGCGCGCGCCGCCGCCCATGAAGTTGGTGCTTTTCATGCGCAGTCCGGCATCGGTGCCGTCCGACACGTTGTCTTCGGCCAGGATGTTCTGGATCCAGGCGCCGGTGTGGCTGCCGGCGACCACCATGCCATGGCCCTTGCGGAAGTAGTTGTTGAAGATCCACGCGTCCTCCTGCGGCGGCTGGTGCACGGCCTCGGCACCGGTGCCGGCCGCGAAATTCACGCAGTCATCGCCGGTGTCGAAGAAGTTGTTGAACACCATCGCGCCCTTGCTGTTGGCAAACTCGATGCCGTCGCCGTTGTTGGCGTCGTAGGTCGTGTGGGTGGTGTTGGCCAGCACCACGTTTTCGGTCTCCAGGTTCATGATGCCGTGGAACGCCGGGTTCACCACGGTGAAGCCGCCGTAGAAGACGTTCTTCACATTGCGCAAGGTAATCAGCGAGGAGCGCATCTGCCCGTAGGCATCCTTGACGTTCATGCCGCGTGCCACGGCCTGTTCCACCTGCGCCTTGGCGAGGATGCCGTCCCGGGCATAGCGGGTATTGTCACTGGGCAGGTAGAACGGCAGTGCCTGGCCACGTTCGTCGACGACATCGGCGTTGCGCTTCCAGCCATTGCCATCGAGGGTGCCCTGGCCGACGATGCGGATGTTTTCGAATGACTGATGCTGGCGTGGATCGCGGGGCAACGCGTTGATCAGCGAGGCCGGGCGCACGGTGGTGGAATACGGATACTGGATATAGCCGGCCAGCGGGTAATCTTCGGCGCGCTCGGAGCCGAGCAGGGTCGCGCCTTCGGCGATCTCCAGGGTCATGTTGCTCTTGAGGTAGAGCGCGCCGCTTTTGTAGGTGCCTTCAGGCAACAAGACTTTGCAACCGACGGTGCAGGCATCGATGGCGTTCTGGATCGCCAGGGTATCGAGATGGCTGCCGTCGCCTTTGGCGCCGTATTTTTTCACGTCAAATACCGCCGCAACCGGGGTGGTGCGTTGCAGCACTGGAGCACTGTCGGCGGATTCCTTGCCGTTACCGTCCACCGAACGCACGGTGAAACGGTACGCCGTGTCGGGCTTCAAGCCTTGGGCAGTAAAGCTGTGAATGCCGATGCGATGGTGGAAGTTGGCGGTGTCTTGCCGATAAAACTGGTCGATGTAGGGTTTGGCCGGTGACACCTGATCATTGTTGGCATTCGCGCTGCCCAGCAGCGTGCCGTTGGCGTAGACCCGGTAATCCTTGATGCCGGCATGCTCGGCAGGCTTTTCCCATACCAGGATGATTTGCCGGTCATCAAAGGCCAGCGTCGGTACCTGCAGGTTTGACGGGGCTTGCAGCGCCCATGACAGCGGGCTGCAGCCGAGGACCACCAGGGCCAGCGCGCAACGCGCCGGTCTTTTTTTCGAAGGTTGATACGGCATGTTGTTCTCCTTGTTTTTGCCGGTATTCACACCGAGGGGCGCTACATCTGCCGCCCGGTTTTTTCGAGGTAGTTGATAAGGCGGTTGCAGGAGCGGGCTTGCCCGCGAAACGCGTCAACGAACACACAGCGTTACCGGGTGGCCCGAGTCGTAGGTGGTTTTTTCGCGAGCAAGCTCGCTCCTACAAGGGGCTTACTGGGCGCCCAATGCCTTGATCAGCACGTCCAACTGCTCCACTTCTTCAGGCAGCAAGTCGGTCAACGGCGCGCGCACCGGGCCGGCGTCGTGGCCGACCAGGCGTGCACCGGCCTTGACGATACTCACGCCATAGCCTTCGCAGCGGTTGCGGATCGCCAGGTACGGCAGGAAGAAATCATCGATCAAGCGGCCCACGGTGGCGTGGTCGTCGGCGGCCACGGCGCGGTAGAAATCCATCGCGGTTTTCGGGATGAAGTTGAACACCGCCGAGGAATACACCGGCACGCCCAGGGCCTTGTAGGCCGCGGCATAGACTTCGGCGGTCGGCAGCCCGCCGAGGTAGGTCAGGCGGTCGCCGAGGCGACGGCGGATCGACACCATCGATTCGACTTCACCGATGCCGTCCTTGAAACCGATCAGGTTCGGGCAGCGCTCGGCCAGCTGCTCGAGGCTGTCGGCATTGAGACGGCACAGGTTGCGGTTGTACACCACCACGCCGAAATCCACCGAATTGCACACCTGCTCAACGTGGGCCACCAGGCCTTTCTGGCTGGCTTCAGTGAGGTAGTGAGGCATCAGCAGAATACCGGCGGCACCGAGGCGCTCGGCCTCCTGGGCATAGGCGATGGCCTGACGAGTCGGGCCCCCTGCCCCGGCGAGGATGGGCACCTGGCCTTTGCAGGTGTCCACGGCAGTCTTGATGATCTGGGTGTATTCCTTGGTTTCCAGGGAGAAGAATTCCCCGGTGCCCCCGGCCGCGAACAACGCGCTGGCGCCGTAGGGTGCCAGCCATTCCAGGCGGCGGGCATAGGTGTCGGCACGGAAGTCACCGGCCGCGTCAAAGTCGGTAACCGGGAACGAGAGCAAGCCGGAAGACAGGACTGTTTTTAGTTCTTGTGGCGTCATGTTCACAAACCTCAAATCAAAAAATAAAGGGATACCTTAAGAGGTACGTCATCGTACAACTACAAATGATTGTTAGCTAGTCCTAAGCGCCTTTGTTCGCACCTTTAGATTTAATTCAATAAAAACAGCATATTAATCGCACTTCATAGTAATTAGCGCATTACCAATCAAGCATAGTCATACGATGACTACAGAAATCAACCGACCCGCCGTCGTTCAGACTCCTGGCTGAAGTCACGACTGGCTTGCACCAGCATGCGCGTGTAGTCGTGCACGGCCTGGTCCTGGCTCAAAGCCTGGCAGTCGAGCAATTCGACGATCCGGCCGTGCTGCATCACCGCCACCCGGTCGCACAAGTGAGTGACCACCCCCAGGTCATGGGTGACCAGCAGATAGGTGAGTTTCTCGCGCTGGCGCAGGTCCGCCAGCAAGTTGAGGATCTCGGCCTGGACCGACACATCCAGGGCCGAGGTCGGTTCATCCAGCAACAGCACGCGGGGTTCAAGGATCAACGCGCGCGCAATCGCCACCCGTTGGCGCTGCCCACCGGACAACTGATGGGGATAGCGAAAGCGGAAGCTGTCGTTGAGGCCGACCTTGAGCAGGATCTCGTTGATCCGGTCGTCCTTGTCCCCTACCCCGTGGATAATCAGCGGTTCGCGCAGGGCGGTGTCGATGGTGTGCCTGGGGTGCAGGGAGCCGTAGGGGTCCTGGAAGACCATCTGCACTTTGCGAAAGTGCTCCTTGGGAATCTTGTGCTGCAACGGCGCACCGGCGATGCTCAGCTCGCCATTCCAATGCCGGTATTGCCCGGCCAGGCAGCGCAGTACGGTGGTCTTGCCCGAACCGGACTCCCCCACCAGGCCGAACGATTCGCCGTCGGCGACACTCAGGCTCACATCGTGCAGCACCTGGTTGATGGCAGCGCCGGTGCCGAAACTCAGGTTCAAGGCGTGCGCTTGGATCATGGGCATGGTCAGGTTCCTTATTGAGTCAGCCATAGTGGATCGCGCTTGAGCACCGGCAGGTGCACGCGACGGTTATCCATGCTCGGCAGCGCGGCCAGCAGGCCACGGGTGTAGGGATGCTCGGCGTATTGCAGGTCGCAGGCAGCCAGGGATTCGACCACGCGCCCGGCGTACATCACCAGCACGCGGTCACAGTAGTTGCGCACCAGGTTGAGGTCGTGACTGACAAAAATCAGCCCCATCTGCTGCTGGTCGACCAGTTCTTCCAGCACGCTGAGCACTTGCTGGCGCACCGAGACATCCAGCGCCGACGTAGGCTCATCGGCAATGATCACTTCCGGACGCGTGATCACCATCATCGCGATCATGATGCGCTGGCCCATACCGCCGGACACCTCGTGGGGGTACAGGTTGTAGACCCGCTTCGGATCGCGGATATGCACCTGCTCGAGCATCTGCATGACTCGTTCGCGCGCATCACTGCGACTGGCCTTGTGGTGGGCCAGGTAGGCTTCGGCAATCTGGTCGCCCACCTTGACCACCGGGTTCAGCGAGTACTTGGGGTCTTGCATGATCATCGAGATGCGCTGGCCGCGAATCTTCTGCATCGCTTTTTCACTGGCCGAGAGCAGGTCGACCTCGCCAAACGCCATGGCCTTGGCGGTGATTCTGGCGCTGGGCGGATGCAGCTTGAGCAGGCTGCGCCCGACGGTGGACTTGCCTGAGCCGGACTCACCGACAATCGCCAGCTTCTCCCGCCCCAAGGTAAAGGACACGTCGCGCACGGCGTGGGTTTCTTTCTGGCCACTGACGAAGCGCACATTCAGCCCTTCGACATTCAGCTTGATGGCAGACATAAGGTGTTCTCCGATTATTCGCTGCGCGGATCAAGGATGTCCCGCAGGCCATCGCCCAACAGGTTGAAGGCCAGGCTGACCAACATGATCGCCGCCCCGGGAACCGCCACCAGCCACCAGCACTCGAGCATGTAGCGGCGCCCGGTGGAAATCATCGCGCCCCACTCCGGCAGCGGCGCCTGGGCACCCAGGCCGAGAAAGCCCAAAGCAGCGGCGGTGAGGATGATCCCGGCCATGTTCATGGTCAGGCGGATGATCACCGAGGACAGGCACATCGGCACGATATGGCGCAGGATAATCCGCGCCGGCGACGCGCCTTGCAGCTCCACGGCGACGACAAAGTCGGCGTTGCGCAGGGACAGGGTTTCAGCCCGCGCGAGCCGCGCAATCGGTGGCCATGAGGTCAAGGCAATCGCCACCACCGCATGCTCCAGGCCAGGGCCCAGGGCGGCGATAAAGGCCAGCGCCAGGACCAGGCTGGGAAAGGAAATAAAGATATCGGTCAGGCGCATGAACACGGTGTCGACCGCCCCGCCGAAGTAGCCCGAGACGGTGCCGATAAACAGCCCGATGGGACCGACGATCACGGTTACCAGGGCAATGATGTACAGCGTGATCCGCGAGCCATAGACCAGCCGACTGAAAATATCCCGGCCGTATTCGTCGGTGCCGAACCAGTGCGCCGAGCCCGGCGCCTGCAAGGCTGTGGCAAGGTTTTGCGCGACCGGGTCATGGGTGGCGATCCACGGCGCAAAGGCCGCGACCACCACCAACAGCAGGGCAACCAGCAGGCCCGCCAGGGTCATGGGGTTGCGCAACAGGTGACGCAGCACCCGCAGGCCGCTCTTGCAGAAGGCATCGAAGCTGGAGCCCGGCGAGCGATCCACCGGCCGCTTCGCCGCCGTGTCGATGGAAGACAGATTGGCATTCATAAGCATCTTCTCTGTGTGAATTCTGAAGGGCCGCAGCCCGACTCAACGCTGCTTGTAGACACCCAGGTAACGGGTGGCCTCGGCATCGTCACCACTGAAACCCTTGACGTCGGCAGCGCTGACCACGGTGTCGGTCATCTGCGAGATCATCAGGATCGGCCCCACCTGCTGGTCATAGAGCGTCTGCGCCTGGTGATACAGGCTGACCCGCTGTGCCGAATCGCGCGTCACGCCCGCCTGGTCGATCAGGCTGTTGAGCTGCGGATTGAAGAATGAAGCGCGCCAGCCCTGGAAGTTCGGCAAGCCGGCGTCATCGCTGTTGTCGGGGTTGTAGGCGAAGGTGCGCAGGCTGAAATACGGATGGGGATAGCGCTCGGCGCCACGAGCCACGATGATCTCGAAATTGCGCGCGCGCATGGCGCCGTAGACCTGGTTGCCGGTGCCGGTGACGATGCTGGCCTTGATCCCGCCTTCGGCCAGGGTCGCTTGCAGGCGCGCGGCGATGTCAATGAACGGCGGCTCCGACAATGTACGAATGGTGGTGTTGAAACCGTCGGGGTAACCCGCCTCGGCCAGCAGCTTTTTCGCCTTGGCCACGTCCATGTGATAACCCGGATCCGGCAAGCGCGCTTCCAGCCCCAACTGCATCGGCTGCTGATTGAGCTTGCCGTAATACGGCATCACCTGTTCATCCAGACCCTTGTAGTCGATCAGGTTGCGCACGGCTTCACGCACCTGAGGCTTGGCAAACTCGGGTTGCTTCATGCTCATCGCCACGTAGTACATGGTGCCGCGTGGCAATGACTGCACCTGGATCTTGTCCGAGCCGTCGATGGCGCGAATGTCCGGTGCCGCCATGCCGTAGGCCAGGTCGAGGTCGCCGCGTTCGAGCATCAGGCGCAAGGATTGGGATTCGGTCATGTGCCGCACCACCACGCGCTTGAGCTTGGCCGCGCCGCCCCAGTAGCCGTCGAAACGGGTCAGCAGCAGCGAATCGTTGGCGCTCCATTTGCTCAGCACGAAGGGGCCACTGCCGGCCTCGTTGGTCACCAGCCAGCCGGCGCCGAGGTCGCCGTTTTTCTCATGGGCCAGGGCCGTCTTGCGGTCCACTACCACAGCGCTCGGCGAGATCGCCAGGGAGTCCACCAACAGCAGCGGGTCCATGGTCTGCGGCAGGTCGACGACCAGGGTGTGGGCGTCCGTGGCGCGGATCAGCGATTGGATATTCTCGACGCTGTAGCCGTAGGCCTTCCAGGTGGTGGCCAGGCCGAAATTGAGCTTCATCACCCGGTACAGCGACCACGCCACGTCCTCGGCGGTCAGCGGGTTGCCCGAATGGAATTTCACATCCTGGCGCAGATGAAAGGTCACCTGCTTGCCGTCTTCGCTGATGTCCCAGCGTTCGGCCAATTGCGGCAGGTGTTTTTCCGGGTTGCCCTGGTCACGCTTGATCAGGGTGTCGTAGAGGTTGGCGTTGACGCCGGAGGCATCCAGGCCGGGCGCATTGGCCGGGTCGATGGAAAACAGGTTGACCATGCTCATGCCGACGATCAATTGATCGGCGGGGGTCTTGGCGCTGGCCGTTGTCATCGGCCCAAGGGCGAGCATCGCCGTCAACAGGCCAAGGTGCAGTGTTGAAAATACCGTCTTCATGCAAAATTCCTTCTTTTTATAGTTTTATCGGTACTGCGCCGTGCGTTAACGGGTACGGGGGTCGAACACCTTGTACAAGGCGTCGCTGATCAGGTTGAGCGCAACGAAAATCAAGCCGATCACCAACACGCAGCCCATCACCGCGTTCATGTCGCCGAGCATCAGGCTGCTGGTCAGGTACTGGCCGAACCCCGGCCAGGCAAACACGGTTTCGATCAGCACCGCGCCCTCCAGCAACGAGCCGTAGGCCAGCGCAACCACCGTCAGCAACTGCACGAGGATGTTGCGAAACGCATGCCCCCACACCACCTGGCGCCGGGAAAGGCCCTTGACCCGCGCGGTGATGATGTACTCCTGGGACAGCTGCTCGAGCATGAAGCTGCGGGTCATGCGGCTGATATACGCCACCGAGTTCAGGCCGAGGATCAGCGCCGGCAACACGATGTGGCGCAGGGCGCTGGCGAAGGCATCCCAGTCACGTGCCAAGGTCGAGTCGATCAGCAGCAGGCCGGTGACCTCGGGCACCATGCCGTCATAGGCCAGGTCGATGCGCCCCGCTCCACCGGCCCAGCCGAGCCAGGCGTAGAACACCAGCAACCCCATCATGCCCAGCCAGAAAATCGGCGTGGAGTAGCCGAACAAAGTGATCACCCGCGCCACGTGATCGCCGAGGCGCCCCTGGTTGCTGGCGGCACAGACGCCCAGGGGCAAACCGATCAGCACGCCGAACAGGATCGCCAGGGTGGCCAGTTCAATCGTCGCGGGGAAGACGCGCAGGATGTCGTCCAGTACCGGGTGGCCGGTCAACAGCGCATTGCCGAAGTCACCGTGGAGCAGGTCATTGAGGTAAAGACCGAATTGGGTCCAGATCGGCTTGTCCAGGCCCATCGACCGGTACACCTGATCGTAGGTGGAACTGTCGGCATCCGGCCCGACGACCGCCAGCACGGGGTCGAGCGGCATGACCCGGCCGATGATGAACGTCAGGGCCAGCAGGCCGAGCAAGGTCACCAGCACCGTACCCGCGCGCCGGGCCGTGTTGGACGCGCGAGCGCCCATGACAGAGGCAGTCATAACAAACATAGTGAGCTCCTGATAATCGGTCAGCGCTTCTTGTAGACGTCTTTGTAGCGCGTGGTCGCGGCGGTATGGCCCTGGAAGTCGGCCACGTCTTCGTACACCACCACGGTGTCGGTCATTTGCGAGACCGGCAAAATGGCCCCGACCTGCCGGTCGACCTGCTCCTGGATGTCGCGGTATTGGGCCAGTTGCTTGCCTGTGTCAGGCTCGACTTCCGCGCGCTCGATCAGCTGGTTCAGCTCAGGGCTGTAGAAGGATGTGCGCCAGCCCTGGAAATTGGTGAGCTTGGCCTCATCGCGGTTATCCGGGTTGTACACCAGCGTACGCAGGCTGGAGTGCGGATGCCGTTCCGCCCCGCCACCGCCGCGGCCGACGATGATGTCGAAGCTGCGCTCACGCATCGCACCGTAGATCTGGTTGCCCGTGCCGGTGATGATACTGGCGTCGATACCGGCCTGGGCCAGGGTCGACTGCAGGTTGGAGGCAATGTTGATAAACGGCGGTTCGGCGAGCACGCGAATGGTGGTCTTGAAACCGTTCGGGTAACCGGCCTCGGCCAGCCAGGCCTTGGCCTGCTCGACGTTGAGCGTGTAGCCGGGATCCGGCAGGCGCGCGGCCAGGCCCAGGGGCAGCGGCCGTTGATTGATCACGCCGTAATGGGGCATGACGGTCTGGTTGATGCCCTGGTAATCGATCAGCGCACGCACGGCCTTGCGCACACGCGCATCGGCGAACATCGGTTGCTTCACACTCAGGGCGACGTAGTAGAGGGTGCCGCGCTGCAAGGTCTGGGTGCGGACCTTGGCGCTTTTCTGCAGGGCTTCGATGTCCGGCGCAGACATGCCTTTGGCGATGTCCAGGTCGCCGCGCTCGATCATCAGGCGCAACGACTGCGACTCGGTCATGTTGCGCATGACGATGCGCTTGAGCTTGGCCGGGCCGCCCCAGTACCCGTCGAAGCGGCTCATCAGGATCACGTCGTTGGCGCGCCAGTCATTGAGCACAAACGCACCGCTGCCGGCGGCGTGAGTCACCAGCCAGGCGGCGCCCATGTCGTTGTTCTTCTGGTGTTCGAGGACTTTCTTGCGATCGAGGATAAAGGCACTCGGCGAGGTCGCCAGGGTGTTGAGCACCAGCAGCGGGTCGGTGGGCCGGGGCAGCTCGATCACAAAGGTCGAGGCATCCGTGGCACGCATGTAGCGCTCGACGTTCTCGGCGGTAAAGCCGTAGGCCTTCCAGGTGGAGGCCAGTGCGAGGTTGAGCTTGAGCACGCGCTGCAACGACCAGGCAACGTCTTCGGCACTCAGGTCATTGCCGGACTGGAACTTCACGCCGGTGCGCAGGTTGAAGGTCAGGGTCTTGCGGTCATCACTGACCTGCCAGCGCTCGGCCAGCGCCGGTACCAGGCGATCCGGCTGGGCGACATCCTGCACCAGCAACATGTCATAGAGGTTGGCGTTGATCTCCGACACGTCCAGGCCGGTGGCCGCCGCCGGGTCGAGGGACAGCAGGTTGATCATGCTCATGCCGACGATCAATTGATCGGCCGGGGTTTTTGCGAAGCTTGCAGGTACAGCGGTGACAGCCAGCGCGGCGACGAACACCCGCGCCCACAGCGAAGGGAAAATGCTCATAACAAGAGTGCCTTTTTTATATTTATAGGGCTCTTGATCAGCCCGACGGATGCCGGACTGACCCTGTACACGTCAGAAGCTTTTAAGCGTATGGGTCTCGATGAAGTTGAAATCGATGTCTTCACCCAGGCCCGGCAAGTCGGACAGGTGCACAAAACCGTCGTTGTCCATCGGGTCTACCAGACGCTTGAGGTAGGCCGGCACTTCGTCGTAATCCAGGTACGGGTGCAACAGGCCACGCTCATACCAGGTGCAGTTCTTGATCGCGCCGACCACGGCAAGGTTGGCCGCACCGTTGCCATGAATCTCGCAATCCATGCCGAAGGATTCAGCCAGGTGCGCAACCTTCAGGCACGGCGCAATGCCGCCGACGCCCGCCACACCGGCGCGCAAGATATCGCACACATCATGCTTGACCCAACTGGCGCGGCTCAGGTGTTTGCCGGACAGGGTTTCCGGGCCCAGCACCGGAATGTCCAACTGCCCCGCCAGCCAGGCATAGGACTCGGCGGACTCTTCCATCATCGGCTCTTCGAACCAGGCGAAGTCGAGCTTCTCCAGCTCACGCCCGATGTACAGCGCTTCGGTGCGGCTGTACCAGTGATAACCGTCGAGCATCAGGGCGATGTCCGGGCCGACCGCTTCGCGTACCGCCGCACAAGCCTGCACGTCGATGCGCGGGCTCGGGGCGAAGGACACCGGCGGCATCCAGGTGTGCAGCTTGATGGCCTTGTAGCCGCGCTGCACCAGGGTCTCGGCAAAACGCCCGTAGTCTTCCGGGGTCGCCAGGCCTCCGGGCAGTTCGTCGCCACACATGGTGGAGCCGTAGGCCGGCACCTTGTCGCGGAAACCGCCAATCAACTTGTGCACCGGCACACCCAGTTTGCGCCCGGCCCAATCCCACAGGGCCTGCTCCACCAGCGCCAGGGCGCGGTCGGTCAACTGACTGGCACTGCCGCGCTGCCAGTGCGCGAGGTCGTGCCAGATCTTTTCGCGATCGAAAGCGTTCTGCCCCACCAGCACTTTGCGCACGAAACCATCGAGTACATACGGGCGGATCAGCTCCGGGGCGCCGAAGGCATAACCCTCCTGGCCGTCTTCGGTCTGGATGCGCAGCAAAGCCATCTGCGCCTGGGTGACATCACCGGGGTGCGCATGGCCGGCACTGTCCACTGCGCGGCGGGTCGGGTAGGAAAATACCTGGACGTTGACTGCTGTGATTCTCATGGACGTCGTAAGCCTTCTTATTGGATTTGTGACGGAAGTGTCGTCTGTTGCGACCGATCATAGGTCATCGTACAACACTTGAAAAGACCCAATAACCCGCCCCTCTTCTGCATGCATTTTCAATAAATCCCGACAAAACCCTTATTTTTAAAGACAACCAAGGAATAACCTGGATTGCTGTAAAGCCCTATTCACTGGGCACATATATTTCAAGATGTTTCAAAACCACCGATAAGCCATAGACGAGTCATCTTGTCGTACGATAACGTATATCGGCACCTTAGATGAGAGCCATACGCAACAACCCACTGCCGTAGCAACCGTCAAACGACCCTAACAAAAACAAAAAAGAAGACCGTATGAACACCACCCTACGCACGCTCGTTACTGCCCTGACCCTCGGCCTGCCGCTGTATGTCAGCGCTGACTCTGCCAGCATCAACTACCGCCACCAGTTCACCGAGGAGGACAGCGCCCACGCTGACCGAATCAAGCTCAACTACCGCCTGGACAGTGGCCTGGGATTTGAAGCGGAAATGAAATACCGCACCGCCGGCGACCGTGAAGACGTCGCCTACGACAACATGGTCAACAACGGGCACGAGTTCACCGTGAGCTACAACTACAAACTCAGCGCGCAATCGACGTTGACCCCGGCGTTCCAGATGGACAGCTCGAAAGACTCGACCACCTACAAGTTCGGCCTCAAGTACAACTACAAGATCAACGACGCCTTCTACGCCGCCACGCGCTATCGCCTGGACGCCAAGAAGCTGGACCGCGACCAGGTCGACGAGGACTTGCCCGACCACATCAAGGATGACCAGACCACCCATCGTTTCGAGGGCTGGCTCGGCTACACGCCGGCCAGTAAGTGGGCGTACGAATATCAGTTCATCTACTTCAAGACTGACTACATCCGCTACGACAACAAGAAGAGCGATTACGAACAGAACCTGATCGTCAAATACAAGCTCACCAAGGAATGGGCCCCGTTCATGGAGATTGGCGATGTGAAGGTCAACGCCACGTCCGAAGACCGCCAGGCGCGGTGGCGCCTGGGCATCCAGTACAACTTCATGTAAAGCACCCACGACTTGCCTGGCGAGTGCGCATCGCTCGACAGGCAAGCCACCTGCATTCAGCGTTCAATGGAAGACCTGACCATGACCACACCACCCAAACCCTTCACGCGCATCTTGCTCACCGGCGCTGCCGGCGGCCTGGGGCAAATCCTGCGGAACACCTTGCAGGCCCATGCCGACAGCGTCCGCGCATCGGACATCAGCCCCATGACCCCCAGCCGGGGTGAGCACGACGAAGTGATCACCTGCAACCTGGCCGACAGGGCCGCCGTGGCGGCGCTGGTCAACGGAGTCGACGCCATCGTTCACCTGGGCGGGATTTCCGTGGAGCGGCCGTTCGAGGAGATTCTCGACGCCAATATTCGCGGCACGTTCCACATTTATGAGGCGGCGCGACAGCAGGGGGTCAAGCGGATTGTGTTTGCCAGTTCCAACCACGTCACCGGTTTCTATCCCCAGGACGTTGAACTGGACGTGCACTCACCACGCCGTCCGGATGGCTACTACGCCCTCTCCAAGGCCTACGGCGAAGACCTGGCGGCGTTCTACTTTCACCGCTATGGGATTGAAACCGTGAGCTTGCGCATCGGCTCGTCGTTCCCCGAGCCGCGCAACCGGCGGATGCTGTCGACCTGGCTGAGTTACGCCGACCTGGACCACCTGGTGACGCGCGCCCTGCTGGCCAAGGATGTGGGACACAGTGTGGTGTATGGCGTCTCGGCCAATCGCGATCGCTGGTGGAGCACCCGGCACACCGAGCACCTGGGCTTTGCGCCCAAGGACAGTTCGGAAGCGTTTCGCGCCAAGGTCGAGCAGCAACCGCCAGCGGCGGCCGATGAACCGGGCAGCCGGCTTCAGGGCGGCGCGTTCACCGCGGCCGGGCCGTTCGACAACTCGGCGGCGGCGGCTTCATAGGCCCGGCGCATACGCTCGCGGCTGTTGGACAGGTGCAGGCGCATCGCCGCCCGAGCCGCATCGGCGTCACGGCGCAGGATGGCTTTGTAGATGTCCTCATGCTCACGACTCAAGCGCTCCAGGAAGGGCTCCTTGTTATCGTTGGCCAGGCGTTTGGAGTGCAGGCGTGTACGCGGCAGGATGTTGAGTCCCAGGTGCAACATGATGTCGGTGAAATAGCGATTGCCCGTGGCCAGCGCGATCTGCTGGTGGAACTGAAAGTCTGCCGACACCGCGTAGTCGGCACTCACCGCCCGTGAGTTGAGCGCATCCAGCGAGTCGCGCATCACCTGCAATTGCTCGTCGGTGCGCCCCACGCACGCCAGGCCGGCAGCCTCCACCTCCAGGCTGATGCGCAACTCCAGCACGGCCAGCACATCCTGCAAGGTCACGATGCTGTCCGGGTCGATGCGAAACCCGCTGGGGCTCGGGATATCCTTCACAAAGGTGCCGACGCCGTGCCGGGTTTCCACCAGGCCCGAGGCCTGCAGGCGCGAAATGGCCTCGCGCACCACCGTGCGGCTCACCCCATGTTCGGCCATCACTTCGGATTCGGTGGGCAGCTTGGTGGCACGCGGCAGCTCACCGGAACAGATACGCCGGGAAAGCTCGGTGACCAGTTCTTCGGCCAGGCTGCGGTGCCGGCGGCGAACGGTGGGCTGGACGTTCGGGTTGTCCATCAAGAACGGGTATCTCGGTTGGCGGAGGAACGCGCATCATAGCGCATTCGGTTGTACGACAACCCTCCCTGTGGCTCCCAGCGCCTCCCACTACGCGAAAAGCCTCTGCCAGGCCGCTCTCAGCGGCTGCCGAGCGGACTAAAAATGTGCAGGATTGCTCGACGCCCCTGCTCATGATCGGGCTATGATCGACCGATATGAACCGGACGCCCGATACCCCATGCCCGTTGACCTGCAAGCGCTGTACCCGAAACTGATCCACCTGATGCTGGATACGGTATTTGTCGTCGACGGCGACAGCCAGATTGTCTTCGTCAGCGATGGCTGCGAGGCCCTGCTCGGCTACCGGGCCGACGAACTGGTCGGCACCCTGATCACCCACTACATGCACCCGGAAGACCTGGCGCGCACCCGAGCCTCGATTGTGCGGGTCATGAATGGCCAATCCCATGTCGACTTCCGCAACCGCTATCTACGCAAGGACGGCAGTGTGGTGCACATCCTGTGGGCGGCCTTCTGGTCCAAAGAGGTGGGCGCACGAATCGGCGTCGCACGGGACGTGACGGCGCTTACCCAGGCCGAAGAAGAACTGCGCTTCCTTGCCCACCATGATCCGCTGACGGGCCTGACCAACCGCTCACTGTTCAATGATCGGCTGGACCAGGCCCTGCACAGTGCGCAGTCCCACAACCGCGGCCTGGCGTTGCTGTTCCTGGACATCAATGACTTCAAGGGCATCAACGATGTACATGGCCATGCCATGGGCGATCGCGTGCTGTGTGCGATCGCCCGACGCCTGGAACGCTGCGTACTCGACAGCGACCTGGTGGCGCGGATGGGCGGTGATGAGTTCACGGTGCTGTTGACCGACATCCCGTCGCGGGAGGCTATTTCTGTCAGGGTGGTGCAGATACTCGCGGTCATGGCCGAGCCGCTGGGGCCCGAGTTTGGTGGGGTGAAGATGCCGTCCTGCAGCATCGGCGTGGCGGTTTATCCCCAGGACGGAGAGGATGCCGACACCCTGCTCAGCCATGCGGACGGTGATATGTACCGGATAAAAAGGCAGCGATTGGCGGCTGAATGACCAGAAGGCGTTTTGCATCAGGCAGGTCGGTCCACCCGCCCGATGCAGAAGCCCTCAGAGGCTCACAACCGACAGGCGTTGACCGGCGGAACCCGACCGCGCCAGGGCTGGGCCCGCTCCAACTGCCCCGCAAGGGCCAGCAGGGTACTTTCTTCGCCAAAGCGCGCGGCGAAGTGGGCGCCCATCGGCAGGCCGGCAGCGCTCCAGTACAACGGTACCGACATCGCCGGTTGCCCGCTGGCATTGAACAGCGCCGTGAACGGTGAGTAGCTGTGGAACCGTTCGATCAGTTCCTCCAGGCTCAAGCGGTCGTCTTGCAGGTCCAGCTCCCCGATCGGTACCGGCTCGCGGGCCAGGGTCGGCGTGAGGATCAGGTCGTAATCCTGCATGAATACCGCCAACTGCCGGCCCAAGGCATGAATCCATTCCACGGCACCGGCGTACTGCGCACCGCTGACAGCCCCTTTGCAGCGCAGGATAATGCGGGTGCGGGCTTCCAGCTCCTCAGGCTGCACGGCGGAACCGCGCATCTGCCCCAACACATCGACGTAGTGACGCGTGCTCGCACCGATGATGGTGAAGACCTGATCGAGAAATGCCGGCAGCGCCACCGGCAAATTGACCGGTTCAACGCGGTGGCCCAGGGATTCGCACAACCTGGCGGCCTGGCGTACGGCTTGCACACTTTCGCCGGAGGTCGGCCAAGGCCCGAGCTGCTCGACCAGGGCGATCCGCAGCGGCCGAGGGTCCTGCTGCAGCGCGGTGACATAGGGCTGCGCCTGCAGCGGCGCGGCATAGGGTGCGCCCAGGTCGATCCCGGCCGTGGCATCCAGCAGCGCGGCGCTGTCACGTACCGACAAGGTAATCGCATGGGGGCTGCCCATGCCGGCCCAGCCCTCGCCGATCATCGGCCCGGAAGGCAACAGCCCGCGGCTGGGCTTGAGGCCGAACACCCCACAGCAGGACGCCGGCACACGCAAGGAACCGCCGCCATCGTTGCCATGGGCAAACGGTACGACGCGCGCCGCCACCAAGGCTGCCGCGCCGCCACTGGAGCCGCCGGCACTGTGGGCGATGTTCCAGGGGTTGCGCGTGGCGCCAAAGCGGTTGGACTCGGTGGAATACGAGGTGCCGAATTCGGGTGAGGTGCTGGTACCGACAATCACGCACCCGGCACGGCGGATACGGCTGACGTGTTCGGCTTCAACGTCAGCGCGAGCGCCTCCCAACGCCTGCGAGCCATTGGTCATCGCCGCGCCGTTGACCGGCGAAAACAGGTCCTTGATCAGGGTCGGCACCCCGGCAAACACAGCGTGGCCGGGGCGCGACGCGCGCACCGAGTGGCGGGCCGAATCATAAAGCCGTTCGGCCACCGCATTCAGCTGCGGTTCGACCCGTTCGATACGCTCGATCACCGCTTCCAGCAGCTCGCCGGGCTGCACCTCACCGCGCCTGACCCATTCGGCCAAACCGGTGGCGTCTTCGCTGTCCAGCAGGTTGTGGATGTCCATGCTTATCTCCTCTTGATTACGAATGACTGGGTCAGCGCTTTGCGCCGTGCTTGCAGGCCTGCCAGTGCCCAGGCCAGGGCCGAGGCAAAACTGGCGCAGGCCAGCCACAGGATTGAACGACGCACGTCACCCGAGTAAACGCTGAGCACGGCCACCACCAGCGGGCTGACAAATTGACCGAAATACAGAAACGCCGTGAACCCACCCAAGCCGCGCCCGCGGGTTTTCGCGCTCAGGGCATTCATCACCGGCGCCATCGCGTTGGGCACCAGCAGCCCGGCGCCCAGGCCATGGATCAGCACGGCCACCAGCACCATGCTGTAGCTCGGTGCGCGCATCAGCAGCCACAACCCCAGGCCCAGCAGGCTCAGCAACAGCGCATTGCAACCGGGGATGCCGATGCGCCGGCGCAGCAGCGGCCAGGCTAACGAACCGCCCAAGGTCGCCAGCAGACTGCCCCCCGCCGACAGCCCGATCATCGTGCTTGAAGTGATGCCGAGGCTGACAAGTAAAACCGGCGCCTGGATCGGCACGATAAAACTCAGCACCATCCCACTGAGGATCAGCAGATAACCGAGCACCAACGGCAGCACGGCCACCCTGCCCTGTTCAGCCACCTCGACGGGCTGGCGGGCGGCGGCGGGTTCCCACAGCACCTTGATCATCATCGGTATCAACAGCAGTGGCAGCAGGTACAGCAGGAATGGCAGGCGCCAGGAGTGTTCGCCCAACGCGCCGCCCACGACATAGAACAGCGAGCCGACCAAACCGATGGTGACCACTTGCCGATTGATGTAGCGCAGCCGTTCCTCGCCGTGCCAATAGTCGGCAATCAGCGTCGCGCAACAGGTCATCACCGCCGCCTCCGCCGCGCCGAACAGCAGGCGTACACCGACGATGGCGGGCAAGTTATCCAGCAGCGCCGGGATGGCCCCGAGCACGGCATACAACAGCGTGGCGATTACCAGCAACGCCTTGCGCCCGACCCGGTCGGCCAACCAGCCGGCCAGGGGGGCGCACAGCGCAATCGCGAGTGCCGGCCCGGTGACCGCCAAGGGCACCAGCAGGGCGGCGCGCGGTTCCAGCGCACCGAACTCGGCTCCCAGCTTGGGCAGGATCGGCGCGACCATGGCCGCGCCCATGATGGTCAGGCTGCTGCCCAGCATCAGCACCAGCCCTTCACGGCGCCCGGTGGCTTGCCGCGGCGAGGGGGAATCGGAATGTGATGAGTTCATGGCCAGCCCCTTAGAAACTTTGAGAAATGCGCAGTGCCACGGTGTAACCCTCGGCACGGTTGCGGGCATCGGTTTCCTTGTAGGCGTGCAGCCAAATGGGCGGCAGACCGGGCTTGAAGTAACTCACGGCCGGCCCGACAGCCAGCACCCGCGCCCGGTTGCCCGATTGCAGCCCCGGCGCGTCGTCATCGCTGAACTGACGGTAGTAGTAACCGCCCAGGCCCAGGGTCCACGGCCCTACATGCTGGCCCACGGCAAATTCGTGGCGGTACTCGACACCGTTCTTGTAGTCGGTCGCGGGGTTGCGGGTATTGACGTCCACCTCAACGCTTGAGGAAACCTCGAAGCCACCGTCGGTGATGTAGGTGGCGTTGACGATCGGCGAGAACGTCCAGTGATTGAGCCCTGGGGAGATCAAACGATTCTTGTCGTAGTCACCGGTGGGCGCCTGGATCTGCAGTTGCGTGTTGATAAACAGGTTCGGCGACAGGTTCCACTGCAGGATCACCGGCAGAAACTGCATGTCGGCCATTCGAAACGGATCGGCCTCCAGGCTCAGCGGGCCGGCCGGGGTCGGTACCTTGACGGAAGCGTCCATCTTGAAGAACGGTACCACCACGCCGAAACCATAGTTGGCGCCCAGCACCGTGTGATCGGTCATGCGCATGTAGGCGACGCCGATGGACAACACATCCAGTGAGAAGCGGTTGTCGACGGAGCGACCGTTACGGTCCTTCTGCACATTGGCCGAGTAAAACGCCGTGCGCAGCCCCACGGTCCCGAACGGCGTGGCCGGCGGCATCATCCCCGCGCCGAAATCGTACACACCGACAGCGGTGGTCGGCGCACCGTTCTCGGTGGCCTGGACACTGGCGCAGCAACCCAGCAGCCCCAGGGTGAACAGCGTCATGCGTGTGGCGCTTGCATTATTGTGGTGAATCATCGAATGCCCCTCCCATCAAGTGGTGTGGGCCATCCTAGTAACGCGCAGAGTGCGGCGGTTATCCGTTTTCAGCAGAGTTGCGTGCGACGCAGGGTCTGGGAAGGGCTTTCGCCAAACATGGTGCGGTAATCGCTTGCGAACCGGCTCAAATGCCAGAAGCCCCAGCGCGCCGCGACTTCCTGTACGCCGTGGGCTTGGGTGCTGGTTCGCAGTTCGCGGCGCACCGCATTGAGGCGCAGTGCCCGCAGATAGGCCACCGGGTTGATGCCCAGGGTCTCCTGAAAACAGTACTGGAGTTTGCGCCGGCTGGCGCCGATGTGGTTGCACAGGTCGAGGATCGACAGCGGCTCGTCGAGGTGACTCAACGCATATTCGCGGGCGCGATCGACCATCCTTTTGCGCGCCGTGGGGTTGAGGGGTGGCGCCTGGTCCGGGGCGATCAACTCCAGCATATGCAGCATCACCGCATCGCGGATGCCGCGGCGGATCGAGTCATGCCCGAGCACGGCATCGCAGCCCGCCAGCTCGTCGAACAACGCCGCGAGGTCACGTTGCACGGATGAATCACCCAAGCGGTAACACCTGGGAAGATCGGTAATTCGAAATTGAATGCCCTGGCACTCCAGCACATGTTCCAGGGCGTGCTCTTCGATGGCCACGCCGAGCAGGTCCAGGTGCTGTGGAGTGTGCAGCTCGGGCAGGTTTTCACCGTGGGCCACCAACAGGCTGGGCTCGTGGATCGGATGCCCCGAGCAATACACCGGGCCGTCGGCACTCAAGGGAATGCTGAAGGTGATCGCACCTTTCCAGGCCACACCACTCTTGACCATGGCCTGATTAGAGCGGTCGCGCACCAGTTGCATCCAGTCCGAGCGGAACTCCAGCAACTCACCGGCAAAGGAGCCGGGTGACAACTGATCGTAGCGAACCTGCCAGCCGCCCATATTGCGAGCGTGCTCATCGATGTCGCTGGTCAGGAAACGCTGGAGGGGTAACGCCGGTGGAAGCACCACCGAGGCCGCAGGCATCTGCACATTATTATTGTTCATTGACCTAACCTTTTTCAGTTGCAAGGCTTACAGGTCGTATCGCACGCAAGTTCCATTCCGAACCCGGGGCAGCGCGTGCATGTGTGCCGAAAATGGATAGTGAGGATGTGCGCACGCGATGCCAGCCTCGGGCAAACACGTTCACCTGTTAATGATTTTTTTCACCTTCAAGGCTTGATGTTTTTCAGCTCATTGAGCAAGTCCAGCAGCTGCTGCATTTTCTCCGCGCCAAACTGCGCTTCGATTTTCTGGTAGTTGCTTTCCATGCCCTCGCTCATGGAGACGAAACACTGCTGGCCGCGCTCGGTGAGGCCCACGAACACCCGGCGCTGATCCTGGCTGGACTTCTGCCGGCGCACCAGGCCGTCGCGCTCCAGGCGCGTCAACACTCCGGTCATGCTCGGTTTCAGGATGCAGGCCTGCTGGGCGAGTTGATGGCTTTCGAGTTCGCCCTGCTGGCGCAGGATCCGAATGACCCGCCACTGTTGCTCGGTCAGTGCATGCTTGTTCAGCGCCGGGCGGAAGAACGCCATTGCGGCTTCACGGGCTTGCAGCAGGGTCAGGGTCAGCGAAGGTCTGGGGTTGGCCATATCGGCACCAATTGGATGGGCGAGTCGGCAGCTTAGTGTCGCCGGCCAACCGCTGCAAGCGGCCTGGGGGCTGTGAAAAGTACAATCGGTTCGGCGTAAAAGCCATTCTGTTGCACCACGGCGATGCTCATGATGATCCGCACAAGATCAACAAGACCTCCCTTATGCCTGGCTCAACGCAATCCCGATTGGCGCTGGCGGTACTCCCCCGGAGTGAGCTGGGCGTAACGCTGGAAAAAACGACTGAAATAGGCCGGGTCCTTGAACCCCAGCTGATAGCAGATCTCGTTGGCCGAGCTGCCGGTAAACAACAGCAGGCGCTTGGCTTCCTGCATCAGGCGCTCCAGGATCAGGCGCTTGGACGGCAAGTCGGCAATGCGCCGGCACACATCATTGAGCCGCGCCTCTGTCACGCCGATGCCCTGGGCATAGCGCGACAACGGCCAGTGTTGCTGGTAGTGCGCTTCGATCAGCTCGTTGAAGCGGTGGAAGATTTTCAAGTCTTCGTGACGGGCGGGCGTGGCTTTCAACGAGTTCGAACACAGCCGCAACAGGCTGATCATGATCAACCGCGTCAGGCTGTCCAGGGCTGCGCTGCGCCCGGAACGCTGGGCTTTTACCTCTTCGCGCAGTTCCTCGAACAGATAATCCAGGCGGCGGATATCGCCCGCGTATTGCGGCGCCAACTGCGTCAGGGCGACACACGCGGCCGGCAATTGCACACCGGCCGGCGCCAGGCTGGCGTCGGCTTCGATCAGTTGCCACACCAATTGCTGACGCACCGTGAGCACATGCCCATCACTGTCGGCCTCGGTCACAAACGAGTGCGGCACCGTGGGTGGCGTGAGGAAGAACATCGGCGCGGACTCGACGTATTGCTGGTCGTCCAGGTACACGCGCACGGTGCCGCTTTTTACGTAGTGAACCTGGAAGAACCGGTCATGCCGGTGAACGGGCATGTTGCGCCCGAAGAAATCCGCCAGGTTGGCCAGCTTGTCGTAATGGACTTCGGCGTCGCTGTAGCGCTGGTCGTACACCTGGCCAATGTTGATGTTCGGGATGGGTTGACGGTCGCTCATCGCACGCTACTCGTTTTTATTGTGATTGCCCTGATGCAGCGGTGCTCACCCTGCAAGCACCCCGTGGACAGTCTACACCCTTGACGATAGTTAACATCTTAATTATAACTGTTAACACATTAACTAAATGCAAGGCCGCCATGGCCCTGCCAGGAGAACCCATGAGCCGTGCCTTGCATGACATCGCGACCGGCACCCTTTTCGGTGTCGCGCTGAACTACCAGGGGTTGCTCAAGCAGCGCCTCGCCGAATTCGAACAGCCGCCGTACCAGAAACCGCCGGTCAAGCCGGTGCTGTTCATCAAGACGCCCAACACCCGCAACCAGCACGGCGCCGAGGTGGTGCATCCCGGCCAGGGCGAGCGCCTGCAACCTGGGCCGGCATTGGGGGTGGTGATGGGCAAGAGCGCCAGTCGCGTCAGCGCGGCCGAAGCCCTCGACTACGTGGCCGGCTACACCCTGGTCAATGAGTTCAGCCTGCCGGAAGACAGCTACTACCGCCCCGCCGTCAAAGCCAAATGCCGCGATGGGTTCTGTGCCATCGGGCCCGAGCTGATCCCCACCGCACAGGTCTCGAACCCGCACAATCTCGCGATCACGCTGTACGTCAACGGCGAGGTTCGCCAGCACAACACCACGGCCAACTTCGTGCGCAACATTCCATTGTTGATCGCCGAGATCAGCGAATTCATGACCCTGCACGCAGGCGACGTGCTGATCACCGGCACGCCTGAAGGCCGGGTGGATGTGCAGCCCGGCGACACCGTGGAGGTCGAGATCAGCGGCCTCGGCCGCCTGGTCAACCACATCAAGGCAGAGGAGCTCCCATGAAACACGCCCGTATTCGCTTTGAAGGTGAAGTCCATTCGGTACAGGTCGAAGCTGAAAACGCCGTGCGCCTGGCCGACGGTCGCCTGTTGGCCGAAGACCAGGTGCAATGGCTGCCACCGGCCACCGGCAGCATGTTCGCCCTGGGCCTGAACTATGCCGACCACGCCGCTGAACTGGCGTTCAAGCCGCCGACCGAACCCCTGGCGTTTATCAAGTCCGTGGGCACCTACACCGGCCACAACCAGGTGACCTGGCGCCCGGATAACGTCGCCTACATGCACTACGAGTGCGAGCTGGTGGCCGTCATCGGCAAGCCGGCGCGCAACGTCAAGCGCGAAGACGCCCTGGATTACCTGGCGGGCTACACGGTGTGCAACGACTACGCGATTCGCGACTACCTGGAAAACTACTACCGCCCCAACCTGCGCGTGAAGAACCGTGACACCACCACGCCCGTCGGCCCATGGATCGTCGATGTGGCCGATGTGCCGGACCCGAGCAACCTGAAACTGCGCACCTGGATCAACGGCGAGTTGCGCCAGGAAGGCAGCACCAGGGACATGATTTTCGACATTCCCTACCTGATCGAATACCTGTCCAGCTTCATGACCCTGCAACCCGGCGACATGATCGCCACCGGCACCCCCGAAGGCCTGGCCGACGTCGTGCCTGGCGATGAAGTGATTGTGGAAGTCGAAGGCGTAGGTCGCCTGGTTAACCGAATTGTCAGCGAAGCGGCGTTCTTCAGCGCCCGTAAAGAGGCTTGAGCAGCATGATCAAACATTGGATCAACGGCCGTGAGGTCGAAAGCAAAGACGTGTTCGTCAACTACAACCCGGCCACTGGCGAAGCCATCGGTGAAGTCGCCAGCGGCGGCGCCGAGGAAGTCGCGCAAGCCGTGGCGGCGGCCAAGGAAGCCTTCCCGAAATGGGCGGGCACCCCGGCCAAGGAACGGGCGCGCTTGATGCGCAAGCTGGGTGAACTGATCGAACAGAACGTGCCGCACCTGGCCGAACTGGAAACCCTCGACACCGGCCTGCCGATTCACCAGACCAAAAACGTATTGATTCCCCGCGCCTCGCACAACTTCGACTTTTTCGCCGAAGTCTGCACGCGCATGGACGGCCACAGCTACCCGGTCGATGACCAGATGCTCAACTACACCCTGTACCAGCCGGTGGGTGTCTGCGCGCTGGTATCGCCGTGGAACGTGCCGTTCATGACCGCCACCTGGAAAACCGCGCCGTGCCTGGCCCTGGGCAATACCGCGGTGCTGAAAATGTCCGAGCTGTCGCCGCTGACCGCCAACGAACTGGGGCGCCTGGCGGTGGAGGCCGGAATTCCAAAAGGCGTGCTCAATGTCATCCAGGGTTACGGCGCCACCGCCGGCGATGCCCTGGTGCGTCACCCCGATGTCCGCGCGATTTCCTTCACTGGCGGCACTGCCACCGGCAAGAAAATCATGCAGACCGCCGGGCTGAAAAAGTACTCCATGGAACTGGGCGGCAAGTCGCCGGTGCTGATCTTCGAAGACGCCGACCTGGAACGTGCCCTCGACGCCGCGCTGTTCACCATCTTCTCGCTCAACGGCGAACGCTGCACCGCCGGCAGCCGGATCTTTATCCAGGAAAGCGTGTACCCGCAGTTCGTCGCTGAGTTTGCCGCGCGCGCCAAGCGCCTGATCGTCGGCGACCCACAAGACCCGAAAACCCAGGTCGGCTCGATGATCACCCAGGCCCACTACGACAAGGTCACCGGCTACATCAAGATCGGTATGGAAGAAGGCGCCACCCTCCTCGCCGGTGGCCTGGAGCGCCCGGCCAACCTGGCGGCGCACCTGAGCAAAGGCCAGTTCATCCAGCCCACGGTGTTCGCTGACGTGAACAACAATATGCGTATCGCCCAGGAAGAAATCTTCGGCCCGGTGGTGTGCCTGATTCCGTTCAAGGACGAAGCCGAAGCCTTGCAACTGGCCAACGATACCGAATACGGCCTGGCGTCTTACATCTGGACCCAGGACATCGGCAAGGCGCATCGTCTGGCCTATGGCATCGAAGCGGGCATGGTGTTCATCAACAGCCAGAACGTGCGCGACCTGCGCCAACCGTTCGGTGGCGTGAAGGGCTCCGGCACCGGCCGTGAAGGCGGCCAGTACAGCTTCGAAGTGTTCGCCGAGATCAAGAACGTGTGCATTTCCATGGGAAGTCATCACATCCCGCGCTGGGGCGTGTAAGCCGGACACAACAACGCGTCCTGTAGGAGCGAGCTTGCTCGCGAAGAATCCGCAGGCGCCGCCGGCTAACGGAAGTGCTGCGTTATCGTTGATGTTTTTCGCGAGCAAGCTCGCTCCTACAAAAGAATAAATACTCAGGAGAATGATCATGGGCGAAGTAGTTCTGGCAGCAAAGATCTGCCACGTACCCTCGATGTACTTGTCGGAGCTGCCTGGCAAGCACCACGGCTGCCGCGATGCGGCGATTGCCGGGCACAAGGAAATCGGTCGGCGCGCCCGCGAGCTGGGCGCCGATACCGCCGTGGTGTTCGACGTGCACTGGCTGGTCAACAGCGCCTATCACGTCAACAGCGGCGAGCACTTCAAGGGCATCTACACCAGTAACGAACTGCCGCACTTCATCAAGAACATGGCCTACGAATACCCCGGCTGCCCGGAGCTGGGCGAGCTGATCGCCGCCGAGGCCAACGCCGCCGACGTGCGCACCCTGGCCCACAACATCCCGAGCCTGGAGCTGGAGTACGGCACCCTGGTGCCGATGCGCTACATGCACATGGGCGTACCGGACGAGCAGACCTTCAACGTCGTTTCGATTGCCGCCTGGTGTGCCTGGCATCGCCTGCAAGACAGCTTCACCTTCGGCGCCGCCGTGCGCCGGGCCATCGAGAAGAGCGATCGCAAAGTCGTGGTGCTGGCCTCGGGGTCGCTGTCGCACCGCTTCTCCGACGACCGCAATGCCGAAGCCAATATTCATAACTGGACCCGTGAATTCGACAAGCAGGTCGACCTGCATGTGGTGGAACTGTGGCGCCAGGGCCGCTGGAAAGAGTTCTGCGCCATGCTCCCGGACTACGCCGAGCATTGCTTTGGCGAAGGCAAGATGCACGACACCGCCATGCTTCTCGGTTTGCTCGGCGGGCCGGACTACGACAAGCCGGCCGAGATCATCACCGAACCCTTCGGCAGCTCGGGCACCGGGCAGATCAACGCCATTTTCCCTGTTTGACCGCATGGCCGCGCGGCATCCCCGCGCGGCCTGAAGGAGCCATTCATGCCTCACTTCATTGCTGAATACACCGACAACATCGAACAGCAGGCAGACCTGCCGGGCCTGTTTGAAAAAGTCCACGCCAGCCTGGGCGCCAGCGGCGTGTTTCCCCTGGGCGGCATCCGCAGCCGTGGCGTGCGCCTGGACACCTGGCGCATGGCCGACGGCAAGCATGACTACGCGTTCGTGCACATGACGTTGAAGGTCGGCCATGGCCGCGACCTGGCGACACGGCAGCACGTCGCCGAGCGCCTGTTCGAGGTCATCACCCAGCACTTCGCCGCGCTTCAGGCCCGGCGCCTGCTGGCCTTGTCGTTTGAAATGCTCGAACTGCACGAGCAGCTCAATTTCAAGCAGAACAACGTGCATGCGTTCCTCAAGGCGCAGGTCGGCTAAAGCACCCTGCCCGTTCACACCCTCGGCCTCTCAGATAAAAAGTATAAAACCATGAGCACAGCCCATACCGCCGACAACCTCGGCCAGGTCGCAAGCGACCGTACCCACAGCACCATCACCTGGCGGCTGATGCCGTTGTTGCTGATCTGCTACCTCTTCGCCCATCTCGACCGCATCAACATCGGCTTCGCCAAGATGCAGATGAGCGCGGACTTGAACTTCAGCGACACGGTCTATGGCTTCGGCGCCGGCCTGTTCTTCGTGGCCTACGCGCTGTTCGGCGTGCCCAGCAACATGGCCCTGGACCGTGTCGGCCCAAGACGTTGGATTGCCACGCTGATGGTGGTGTGGGGCGTGCTGTCGACCTGCATGTTCCTGATCGACAGCGCCATGGGCTTCTATGTGCTGCGCTTTTTGCTGGGGGTGGCCGAGGCCGGTTTCTTCCCGGGCATCCTGGTGTTTCTGAACCGCTGGTACCCGGCCGGGCGTCGCGCGCAAGTCACCGCCCTGTTTGCCATCGCAGTGCCGATGGCCGGGGTGATCGGCGGCCCGCTTTCCGGCGGCATCCTTGAACACTTCCACGACCTGGGCGGCCTGCGCGGCTGGCAATGGATGTTCGTCATCGAAGGCGCCCCCGTGATTCTGCTCGGGCTGGTGGTGCTCAAGTGCCTGCCGGACAGCTTCGAGACGGTCGAATGGCTGGCGCCGGAACAGAAGCAACACCTGCGCGAGCAACTGCACCGGGAAGAACACCGCAAATCCATCACCTCGTTTTCCGCCATTCTCAGCAACCCACAGGTGTGGCTGCTGGTGGCGGTGTACTTCGCGGTGATGCTGGCGGTCAACACCCTGGCGTTCTGGATGCCGACGCTGATCCACGGCGCCGGCATCGGCAGCGACGGCAAGGTCGGCCTGCTCAGTGCGGTGCCGTACCTGGCCGGGTGTTTTTTCATGATCGGCTGCGGGCGTTCGTCCGACCGCCAGCGTGAACGCCGCTGGCACCTGTGCGTGCCCTTGCTGATGTCGGCCGCCGGCATTGCCATCGCCGGGCTCGCCCCCGCCAACCCGGCCGTGGTGCTGGGCGGCCTGATCGTCGCCGGCATGGGCGCCAGCGCGGCGTTGCCGATGTTCTGGCAACTGCCTCCCGCGTTCCTCTCCAATAACACCCAGGCCGCCGGGATCGCCCTGATCAGCTCGTTCGGCAGCATCGCGTCATTCTTCGCGCCCTACCTGATCGGCTGGATGCGCGACACCACCCAGAGCGCCAGCCTGGCCCTGTACGTCCTGGCGCTGCTGATTGCTCTCGGTGGCCTGCTGGTGCTGCGCACCCGGGCAGCCATCGTCAACCCTCAATAAGAGACTCTTGCCATGCTTGATCAATCGCTCATTTTGCAAGCCGCCGCGCGCCTCGACCAGGCCGAACGTTCACGCGAACAGGTGCGTCAGTTTTCCCTCGATCACCCGGCGATCACCCTCGACGACGCCTATGCCATCCAGCGCGCCTGGGTCGCGCAAAAAATCAAGGACGGGCGCAAGCTGGTCGGCCACAAGATCGGCCTGACCTCCCGGGCCATGCAGGTCTCGTCCAATATCACCGAGCCGGATTACGGCGCGTTGCTGGACGACATGTTCTTCGATGAAGGCACCGACATCCCCTTCGAGCGCTTTATCGTGCCGCGCGTCGAGGTGGAGCTGGCGTTTATCCTGGGCAAACCGCTGAAAGGCCCGAACGTGACGGTGTTCGACGTACTCGACGCCACCGAATGGGTGATCCCGGCGCTGGAGATCATCGATGCGCGCATCCAGCAGGTCGACCCGCACACCAAGGCGACCCGCAAGGTGTTCGACACCATCTCCGACAACGCCGCCAACGCCGGCGTGGTCATGGGCGGGCGGGCCGTGCGGCCCACCGAGATCGACTTGCGCAAGGTGCCGGCGGTGCTTTACCGCAATGGTGTGATCGAAGAGTCCGGCGTCTCCGCCGCCGTGCTCAATCACCCGGCCAAGGGCGTGGCCTGGCTCGCGAATAAACTGGCCGCCTATGACGTCACCCTGCAACCCGGGCAAATCATCCTGGGTGGCTCCTTCACCCGCCCGGTGGCGGCCAACCCTGGCGATACCTTCCATGTCGACTACGACATGCTGGGTTCGATTGCCTGCCGATTCGTTTAACGGGAGAGTGCTCATGGACATGCCTGTCAACACCTTCAAACATCGCCTGCGCAGCGGTGAAACCCAGATCGGCCTGTGGCTGGGCCTGGCCGATGCCTATTGCGCGGAACTGGCCGCCAACGCCGGTTTCGATTGGCTGCTGATCGACGGCGAACATGCGCCCAACGACCTGCGCGGCCTGCTCGGCCAGCTCCAGGCCGTGGCGCCCTACCCCAGCCAACCGGTGATTCGCCCGGTGATCGGCGACACCGCGTTGATCAAGCAAGTCCTCGACATTGGCGTACAGACCTTGCTGGTGCCCATGGTGGAGAGCGCAGAACAGGCGCGTACGCTGGTGAAAGCCATCCATTATCCGCCCAAGGGCGTGCGCGGCGTCGGCAGTGCGCTGGCCAGGGCTTCACGCTGGAACAGCATTGCCGGTTACCTCGACCACGCCGATGAGCAGATGTGCCTGCTGGTGCAGATCGAAAACCGCGAGGGCCTGGCCAACCTGGAGGCGATTGCGGCGGTGGAAGGCGTCGACGGGGTGTTTATCGGGCCGGCGGACCTGAGCGCGTCGATGGGCCATCGCGGCAACCCCGGCCACCCCGAGGTGCAGGCCGCCATCGAAGACGCCATCGCGCGCATCCGCAACGCCGGCAAAGCCGCCGGCATTCTCAGCGCCGACCAGGCACTGGCGCGGCGCTACATCGAACTGGGCGCGGCGTTCGTGGCGGTGGGTGTCGACACCACGGTGCTGATGCGCGGGCTGCAAAGCCTGGCGGCGGCCTTTAAGGACTCACCGGCGCCTGCCGTCACGGCCGGCGGCGTCTACTAACGCAGCCTCGCTTGCGCTCGGCAGCTGTGGGGCTAGCTTAACTAGCGCTTGAGGGTTTTCAGTTCGTTGAGCAAGGTCAGCAAGGTCTGCAACTTCTCTTCGCCAAACCCCGCCTGCAAGCGCTGGTAATTGGCTTCCATGCTCTGGCTCATCGAGTCGAAACAGGCTTGGCCCTTCTCGGCCAGCCGCACCAGCACGCGGCGTTGGTCCTGTTGCGCCTTGCGCCGCTCAACCATGCCTGCCGCTTCCATGCGCACCAGCACTCCGGTCATGCTCGGCTTGAGGATGCACGCCAGCTCGGCCAGGCGATTGATCTCAAGCTCCTCATGCTGGCTGAGGATCCGAATGACCCGCCATTGCTGCTCGGTCAGTCCGTGTTGATTGAGCGAAGGGCGAAAAAACCCCATGGCGGCTTCACGCGCATGGAGCAAAGTGAGGGTCAGGGATTGGCGCGGTTTGGACATGGATGGCGGCGTCGCAATTGGTTAACAGATTAACAACATTCTAGCATTGGCGATTGTTGCCCGTGTGCGGCTTTACCGCGCGGCCGGATTCAAGGTTGATGATTGGCAGCCACGGTCAAGAGCGGCGGCACACAGAATCAAGACACCTACCGCTCGGAAGGCACCTAATACACCCCAACAGGCACAGAGCTTCGTGTCGGCTCTGCAGTGAGTTTCCCTTCACTTTTCCAGGCTGCGCCATGATCAATATCGAAACGCCGACCTACTACTCGGCAACCAAGAAATACAACCTCAGTTTCCCCACCCTCGAACAGGACGTGGAAGCCGATGTGGTGGTGATTGGCGGCGGTTTCTCCGGCATCAACACCGCACTGGAACTGGCCGAAAAAGGCATCACCAACATTGTGGTGCTCGAAGCGCGCTACTTGGGCTTCGGCGGCACGGGTCGCAATGGTGGGCAGATCATGGCGGGGATCGGCCATGACCTGGAGAAAATCAAGAACCAGGTCGGCGACGAAGGCCTGCGCCAGATCTTTGAAATCAGCGAGCTGGGCGCCGGCATCATCAAGGATCGCATCGCCAAGTACGCGATCGACGCCGACTTCTGCCACGGCTACGGCTACATGGGCTTCAACGCCCGCCAGGAAAAAACCCTGCGCGCCTGGGAGAAGGACTTCAAGTCAATCAACACCAAGGACGAAATCCGCTTTATGGCGGGGTCCGAGGTCAAGCAGATCATCGGTTCCGATGCCTACACCAGCGCGCTGCTGCACATGGGCGGCGGGCACGTGCACTCGCTGAACCTGCTGCTGGGCGAAGCCAAGGCCCTGGCCGGCCACGGCGTGCGCATTTTTGAGCACAGCCCGGCCCTGGAAGTCAGTTATGGCGAACGCATCACCGTGCGCACCGGCCGAGGCTCGGTCAAAGCCTCCAAGTTGCTGTGGGCCTGCGACAGCTTCCTCAACAAGCTGGAACCGGAACTGCACAAGACCACGGTCAATACCTACGCCTTCCAGTTGATGACCGAACCGCTATCCGACGAGCTGATCAACCGCATCAGCCCGATTCGCGGCGCCTACAGCGATATCCGCCCGGTGATCGACTACTACCGGGTCACCAACGAAAACCGTTTGCTGTTCGGTGCCGCCACGCCTTTCGTCGAGCACATCCCGCTGGACCTCAAGGCCTGGAACCGCAACCTGATGCTGAAGATTTTCCCCTACCTCAAGGACGTGAAGATCGACCTGGCGTGGGGCGGGCCGATGGCGACCGGGGCCAACCTGTTCCCGCAGATCGGCACGCTCAGCGGGCGCCCGAATGCCTTTTATGTGCAGGGCTACGCCGGCTTCGGGGTCACGCCCAGCCACATCATCTGCAAGGTCCTGGCCGAAGGCATGAGCGAAGGCTCGTCGCGCTACGACCTGATCAGCGCGGTCAAGCATGCGCAGATCCTGGGCAAGGACCATATCCGCCCGCTGCTGCTCACGGCCGGCAAAAGCCTTCATCAACTTTCGGGCTACTTCAACGGTCGCCGTTGAGCCCCGCTGTTTCATTCACAGGAGAACTGCCATGCCCGTTACCCCCCTGAAGAAAGACATCCAATTATCCGACCTCGATGCCTGGGGCACCGTTGCCGACCTCGGCTCCGAGATCCTCGAAGGCGAAGTCAAAGCCTTTGGCAAAATGACCTTCGGCGCCCCGACCGACGCCGTCAGCAGCGCCTATTTCGGCACCACCCAAGGCAAGTTCCGCATGGTCTACCCGTTCGCCGAACAAGCCACGGTGGTCACCGGCGAAGTGGTGCTGACCGACGAAAGTACTGGCCAGAGTACCCGCTACAAAGCCGGCGACAGCTGGTTCGTGACCCAGGGCACGCCGGTGCTGTGGGAGGTGGTAAGCGAGAGTTTTGTGAAGCACTATTTCGCGGTAGTCTGATCGCTCCCCTCTGCCGGCTTCGGCCGGCAGCGTTTGTTCCGGCGCAGGTGACTGACCATGCACGCCATCCCCGCTCAGGAAGTCGCCGGCCATTGCCTGCAGGCTTTCACTCAACTGGTGCCCGCCAGCCAGGCAGCGTTCTATTGTGTCGACCGCCAGTTGCAGGCCCGTGATTTCAGGCTGCAAGGCATGAGCGGTGAGATGCACCGCGACTACCTCGACAACTACCGCCAATTCGACCCGTTGCAACCGCGCAATTGCCTGTCCAGCGGGCTGGCGGTGGTGCCGCTGGGGTTCGCCATGGCCCGCCAGCCCCTGCGTGACAGCCGCCGCTATCAAGACTTCCTGCAACGCTACGGTGTGGTCGATGTGGTGGAGATCGTCGCCCATCGCGCCGACCAGCCCCAGGCGGCCATCTCCTTGCTGCGCACGGCGGAGCAAGGGGTGTTTACCCCCGACCAACTGGCTCAGCTCAATGCCTTGCAGGCATTGCTGCAAATGGCGGTGGCCAATATGCAGCCCTGCGACGATGCATTGGCCGGGCTCACGCCCAGGGAACGCCAGATTGCATGGTTATTGCGTCAGGGTGCGAGCAACAAGCAACTGGCCCTGGAGCTGGATGTCGGCCTGCCGACCATCAAGACGCACTTGATCCACCTGTTTCGCAAAACGGGTGTGAGCAGTCGTACCGAACTGGTCGCCGCGCTGTTTCTGTAAGCCGCCTCAACCCTTTGGTTGATAGGCGCGCCAAGTTGCCAACCGCATGATCCGGGGTGTCCATTCCCTCAACCGGAGCCATGCAATGACCACTTCATCCGACTGGATCACCGTAGGCGCCCTCGCCGATGGTTTTGCCCCCGACGCGTTTATCCTGCCCAACCTTGCCGACCTCAACGGCAAGGCCTTCACCCTGCACTTCGCCAACGGCTGGCAGATCGAGCATCGCTTCGACACCGAGCAGTTGCACTGGCACGCCGCCGACGGTCACTCCAGCGGTTCGGCCGCCTACCGCGCCACCTCGGTCCGCCCGGGCCTGTACCTGGTCGACTTCATCAAGCATGAAGCCGGCCAGGCTTGGTCGATCAGCCTGGTGCTGGACACCACCACGTCGTCGTTCACCGCCGTGATCGGGCGCATGCCGGACCGCGAACAAACCGAGCAAGGCCTCTACAGCCGCGCCCTGGCCGGCAAGGCCCTGACCTCGGTGGACGTGGACTTCCTGCACGGCAGCCTGGATCAACCCTGGCAGCCGGGCCAATGCCCGCACGCGCCCACCCAGGAACTGACCGGCCTGCGCAACCTGTATCGCTACAGCCCCAGCGAAGTCTACGAGCACATCTACCTGAACGATCAGTTCTATGCCTGGCAATGCCTCAAGGGCGTGGAGCAAGGCCTGTGCGATACCGATCGCTGCCACTACTACAAGATTGCCGATCAGCTGTACCTGTTCGTCTGGCGCGAAAAAATCATCCCGACCCTCGGCCTGGTGCTGATCGACCTGCAACAGCACCGCAGCGACGGCAAGATCTTCGGCTATGCCGGCGCGTCGTTCGATGAGCTGTCGAACTTTCCGGTCAGCTCCTACTGCCAAGTGCTCAACCGCACGGAGTATCCCGATGCCTGATCCACGTACCGTTGTCATCACCGGTGCCGGCACGGGCATCGGTGCCGCCTGCGCGCGCTTGTACGCCGCCGAAGGCGCCAACCTGGTGCTCATCGGCCGCCGCCGCGAGCCGCTGGAGCAGGTTGCGCAAGACACCGGCGGCCTGATGCTGGTCGGCGATGCGGCCTGCCCGGCCACCTGGGAGGGTTTCGTTGCGCAGATCGGTGAGCGCTACGGCCGCCTCGATGTGCTGCTGGCCTGCGCCGGCGGGCATGGCGTGGGCAGCGCCACCCAGACCAGCCCGCACACCTGGGAGGCGGCCTTGCGCAGCAATCTGGACAGTGCGTTCTACAGCGCCCGCGCCTGCCTGCCGCTGCTGATCGAAAGCGCCGGCAATATCGTGCTGCTCGGCTCCATCGCCTCGCTGGCCGCCGGGCCCGACGTATGCGGCTACACCACCGCCAAGCATGCGCTGCTCGGGCTCAATCGCTCCCTGGCGCGGGATTACGGCCCACGCGGCGTGCGGGTGAACGCGGTGTGTCCCGGCTGGGTTACCACGCCCATGGCCGACGTGGAAATGCAGCCGTTGATGAGCTTCCATGGCGACACCCTGCAGCAAGCCTATGCCCGCGTATGCGCCGACGTGCCGTTACGGCGCCCCGCCAGCGCCGAGGAAATCGCCAAGGTGTGCCGCTTCCTGGCCAGCCCGGATGCCGCGATCATCACCGGCGCCAGCGTGGTCGCCGATGGCGGTTCGAGCATCGTCGATGTACCCACGCTGGCTTACGTCCATATGGAGCGTGCACATGCCTGAAGACTTGGATTTCAGCGGCAAGACCGTGCTGGTCACCGGCGGCGCCCAGGGTATCGGCCAGGCCATCGTCGAGGCGTTCGCCTGGCGTGGCGCCCGCGTCATGATCGCCGACCTGCGCCTGGCACAAGCCCAGGCATTGGCCGAGGGCTTGCGTGCGCGCGGCTGCCGGGTCGAGGCCATCGCGCTGGACCTGGCCGAGGCGACGGCGGTGTTCGAAGGCATCAAGGGCATAGAGCTGGCCTGGGGCCGCCTGGATATCCTGGTGCACAACGCCGGCTACTTTCCGTTGACAGCGTTCGCGCAGATCACCCCGGCCATGCTTGAACGCACGCTGGCGGTGAATCTCTCGGCCCTATTCTGGCTGACCCAGGCCGCCTTGCCGATGTTTCAACGCCAAGGCAGTGGCTGCGTGCTGGTCACCTCATCGGTCACCGGGCCACGGGTCGCCTATGCGGGGCTCAGCCACTACGCGGCGTCCAAGGCCGGGGTCAACGGTTTTATCCGCAATGCCGCGCTGGAGCTGGCGACTTACCAGGTGCGCGTCAACGGCGTCGAGCCAGGGATGATTGCCACGCCGGCCATGGATAACCTGGGCGACAGCCAGGTCAATGCCGACATCGCCAGCCGCGTGCCCCTGGGACGCCTCGGTGCCGCTCAGGATATTGCCGGGGCCATGCTGTTCCTGGCCTCCGATCTGGCGACCTACATCACCGGGCAGACCATCGTGGTGGACGGCGGGTCGACGCTGCCTGAGGTGAAATGACCTCTGTCGGGATGTAAACCGGATCAAATCTGGGAGGGGCGGTGTATCCGTTGAATAGCGCTCGCCCCTTCAAGCAGCGACAGTGAATCACTGAACACCCGCGACAACGCTGCAAGCCGTTTGACGTAACCCTGGGGCGTCGAATAGATCAGCTCCACATGCAGGCTGTCGACGATACCCAGGTAAGCGTCACAAAACACCTCAAGCGCCTCGGGCCGTACCATCCTGTACCGCCCTTGCGCGGCACGCTGGAAATCCTCGCGAATGCTCGCCAGGTACCCCTCAAATCCTGCCGTAATGACCCTGCGAATATCCGCCGGCGGAAAGTAGGCCGTGCGCAACAGGAAGCGCAGGTGCGCCGACCCTGCATAGCGCCCGCGCAATCGCTCAAGGTGTAATTGCCCAGGCACGCCGGGGTGCCCGGCCTCTTCCTTGAAGCACTGCGCGATGTACTGGTGTTCATGGGCCAGGGCAATCTCGAAGACTGTCTGAAACAGCGCGTCCTTACTGACAAAGTGCGCGTACAGCGAGGCCTTGCGCATGCCCGCCCCGACCGCGATTTCGTTCAGCGATGAAGCGTCGTAGCCATAAGCGGCAAAGTGTTCGACCGCGACTGCGCAAATGTTATGGGCCGACAGGGTGAGCGGTTTCATTGATCCATCGATACCCTACGCCGCACCGACCGCTTGCTGCAGATGAGTGGAACGAAAATCCTTGGGCGACAGTTCGAATTGCTTCTTGAACGAGCGGCTGAAGTGCGCGGAATCGGTGAAGCCCCACTTGTAGGCAATCGAGGTGATCGACTCGCTCTTGAGGAACGGGTTGGTCAGATCGTCCGCGCTGCGCTTAAGCCGCGCACGCTGGATGTAGCGGCAGACGCTGTCGTCCTGCTCTTCAAACAAGCGGTACAAATGCCGCACCGAGATGTTCAGGCGGCTGGCCAGGCCCACCGGGCTCAGGCCGGGTTGGGTCAGGGACTCGTCGATGACTTTCTGCACATAACTGCGCAGGTTGCTGCCGTGCAAGGATGTGGCGCTGTCGCCTGGGGCGTCATGCAGTTCAAAGGCTGAACCGAGCAGGGAAACAAACGCCGCTTGCAGCGCCTCGGCCTCTTCAATCGAATCCTGACCCTCCAGGCCCTCGCGGCACAGCTGGTCCATCAACACGTGGAGCATGCGCCCGCAGGCCTTGCTCGAAGAGATCTTGCCGAAGGTTTTCGAGGCGCTGCCCAGCTGCTTGCACACTTCATTGCGCGAGAGTGACAGCGAGGCATGTTCGATAAGGCCAAAGGGGCTGATCTCGATCGAACCCGTGGAGTCCATCAGCAGCATATCGCCGGGGGCCAATTGAATGACCTGGCCGTTCTGGGTGATCTGGCAATAGCCACTGCGCTGGCTGACCAGGAAGCAATGCTGGTCCATATCGTGATCGGCATTGGGCCGCTCGCGTTTGATCAGGCCGGCGTTGGTGCGCAGGTTGGCCAGTGACAGGCCGCCCCGGGAGTGCTTGGACACTTCACCGATGAACAGTGAGCGGTTGAAGGCCAGTTCCGTGTCGAAATGGCCGCAGGCCGCTCGCAGATCCCGAGTCCAGGTTTCCAACCCATAGTGCGCAGACTGATAGGTGCTCATGGCATCTCCACAATGGTTTCTTGTTTTTGTTGGCTAATAGTTAACATGTTATCTATATAGGCGCAACAAGTCCGTGATACCGACTGTAGAAGCACTAATGATGCCAATTCCTCGACTCAGAGCGCGCCCAATACCCGCTGCAAACACGCCAGCACCGTCAACAGCCCAGCACGTTGCGCGCCGCTCAAGGGGATGTAGCGCCGGAACGCCGGCATGCGGTTGACCACCTCGCTGCCGCCCATGTGTTCAAGCCGTACCTGCCATTGCTGCTCGCTCAAATCGAGGTGCAGGCGCTTGAAGTCCAGCCCCATCAACGCTTGATGCAGGTCGGGGTCATCGTTCAAGGCCGCCTGGAGCCTGGCCCGTAAATCCGGCGCGCCCGCCCGTTGCCGGCAGGCCAGTCCCGTGCGCCGGATCGACCCGCTGTGGTGCAGTTCGAAGCGCGCACTGCCCTGCTCTGAGGCAGGCACCGTGAACCTGAATTCGGTCATGACCAGGTGCATCAGCAATTGCGCTTCGGTGCGCTCGGCCACGTCCACCTGAAGGCCGATATCATCCAGGCAAAATCTTGCCTGGGCGGGCCCCGTCGAGGTGAAACTCGCCAGCCCGAGATTGCGCCGCACGTACTCAAGCGTGACCCCAGGCCGGTAACCGGACGGGGCCCGTTGGGCGCTGAACAGCTCAGACAGCTTTTGCAGCCTGCTCGAGATAAGGGTTGTGAGGGTTGCCAGGCTCATGGGAAAACTCCTTGGCCAGCACTTCTTCTACCGAAGCCGGCTTGAATGGATTGACCTTCTGTACCACCAGTGTCCAGAACAGCGCGTATGAAGCCGTGATCCCGAGCATCACCCCGAACGGCACATAAATGTCCGCAGGGTTCATGCCCGGCGGGGTAATGAACCACATGCCCAGCAAGATGCCGACGCTGGAAAGAATCTGTGGCAACGGGAAGAACGGCGAGCGATAGGCCCGTGGCAGGTCCGGACGACGAATGCGCAGGATCACCACCGACAGCGTCACCAGCAGGTAAGAGAAACTCCACGCACACACCGCCGCCAGCACCAGATGCATGATGTTGTCGGTGTTACCGCCCAACCACAGGGCATACAGGCACGGAATCAGCATCGCCACCAGGATGCACAGCAGCGGCGTCTTGAAGCGCGGGTGCAAATAAGTGAAGACCTTGGGCAACGCGCCGTCCACCGCCATGCCGTAGAGAATCCTCGGCACGCCCGCCATCAGCGTATTGATGGTGGCGGCACCAGCGAACAGGAAGCCGATCCCCAGCCACAGCGGGCCAATATCCCCCATGACCTGCTGGGCAAAGCGTGGGATTGCCATGGGCGTGTCGAGCAGGTGCACGCCCGTGGCGGCATCCAGCACCACGTTTTCCACCTGGCGCTTCATCGCCGCGCCGTAGATAAACATGCAGGTCGCCACGCTCATCAAGCCGAAAATCATGGCCTTGGGCATGACCTTGGCCGAATTGCGCAGGTCCGGGGCCAGCGGCGTGACGAACTCGCAACCGACGAACATGAACATGGCCATGCCCACCAGCGACAGAATGGTGACCAGGTCGGTACCCACCAGCGACACGCCGAACCAGCCCTCCAGCTGCACCGCCGGTGCGGCGATCAGGCCGAGCACGCCGAACACCATCAGGGTGGTCCACATGCCGAAAGTCAGGATGATCTCGGCCCTGCCGAAGGCGCTGACGCCAAAGGCGTTGAGAATGCCGAACACCACGACAAACCCCACCCCCAGCAACCAGGAGCCACCGGCGGACTCCGCCAGGGTGTTGAGGTGTTCGAAGTTCACCAGGGCCATGACCCCGGACAGAATCGTCTCGGCCGTGCCGGCGAACACGTGCACGATCAGGTACGCCGACAGGGTGCCGGTGATCGCAAAGAAACGGCCCATGCCGCAATTGATGTAGTCGTAGACCGAGCCGGTGGTCGGCAGGATCGAGGCGGCCTCGGCGAAGGTGGTCGCCTGGGCCAGCATCATTACCACCGCAATCAGCATGGCCACCGCGAAGGCGCTGCCGCCGATACCGAAGCCCATGGTCGCGGTGAGAATCACCGGGCTGGCCATGATCAGGCCAATGGTGCTGGCCAGCGCGGTCGGAAACCCGACGCTGCCGCGTTTCAAATGCTGTGTGAGCCGGTCATTGATCGACATGGTGCGGATCCTCGAAAGCGGATTTCTGAGTGGATGCATCGAGCCGTTCAAGGAGCCGGCGATAAAGCCCTCCCCAGCCAGTCCCTGATCGAAACGGCATCGTGCGCAAAATCACTGTGCACTTCCCGAGCACCGAGCGTCTTGCCCATGTCTGCCGTGGCTTTTGTTGCTGCCTGCCAAGGCATGCGGCTTGGCGGGCAGGATCAATTGCGTGGCACGCAGGTGAAAGACTTCCTCCGCCTGGGGTCATCTTAATGCGCCCTCGACTTAACCAAGCTGGGGACTATAACAATGGAGCACACCTTGAAAATACGCACGCAATCCTTGGCCGTCGGCCTGGGTATCGCGCTGTTGATCGGCCATTCACCGGCCCAGGCCTATGAGCTGTACGCCGACGAGGACACCCACCTGAATGCGGACTTCCTGGCGGTGTACGGCCTGTTCAACAGCCGTCACAACTACGACGGCACAGCGGGCGGCTCGACCTGGCGCGAGGGTTTCATCAAGTACGGGGTGAGCGGCGACCAGGGCCTGGCCGGGCACGGCACCGCGTATGGCGCGCTCAATTGGGTCAGCTCCGGCACCTGGGGCGACGGCGATGCGGCGGGCAACACCGATGGCAGCGAACGCACCACCAAAATCGAAGACGCCTACCTGGGATGGCGCTCGGCCGACCTGTTCCCGGCGCTGGGCAAGGACGGTGTGGATTTTTCCGTCGGGCGCCAGGTGGTGAAGATCGGCCGGGGTTTCCTGATCAACGACGACGGCCCCAACCTCGGCAAGGGCCCGGCTGACGGCGCGCTGAACCGTGGCGGCGCCTATTACCTGGCGGCACGCCACGCGTTCGACCGCACGGCGGTGCTGCGCCTGGGCGGGCAAGAGGGCCTGCACGGCTCGGTGCTGTGGCTCAAGTCGGACAACCGCGCCCAGGCCGAAACCGAACTGGCGGCGGGCACCCTCGACTACACGGCCGCCGCCGGCACGCTGGGGCTGACCTGGGTCCACGGCATGAACGTCACCGACCAGTGGGCCAGCGACTTCCAGAAACAGCGCGAGGGCCTGGACACTTACAGTGTGCGCGGCGAAGGCAGCGCCGGTATCGACAACGCCAGCTTCGCCTTCGAATACGCCTGGCAAGACAAGGACGCGGGGCCGGAAAAAGCCTGGTACGCCGAGGCCGGCTACACCTTTGCCGATGTCGGTTGGTCGCCAAAAGTGACCTACCGCTACACGCGCTACTCGCAAAAATGGGACCCGCTGTTCACCGGGCTCAGCACCAGCTACGGCACCTGGTTCCAGGGTGAAGTCGCCTCCAACTATGCCGGCCCGTTCAACAGCAATACCGGCATCCATCACGTCGGCCTCAAGGCGACGCCCCTGGAGAACCTGACGGTCGGCGCGCTGTACTTCGACTTCAATACCCTGCGCAAACACGACGCGCTGAACCTCGATGCTCGGGAGCTGGACCTGTACGCCGAATGGGCGGTCAACAGCCACCTGATCATCAGCCCGCTGGTGGGCATCTACCAACCCAAGAAGGATGCCGACTCCGGCGGTAACCAGGTGGGTGGCAACGGCACCAACCTCTACAGCCAGTTGACGGTGGCCGTGCCCTTCTGACCGGCCTCAGGAGCTGCGCAACGCAGCTCCCTCCTAGCGTTCGTGCTGATGCAGCATCGTCTGGATCTGATGGGTCGCCTGACGGGTGCTTTCCGCCAGCTTGCGCACCTCATCGGCCACCACCGAAAACCCACGCCCGACCTCGCCGGCCCTGGCCGCTTCAATGGCGGCATTCAAGGCCAGCAGGTTGGTCTGGTCGGCAATGCCCTTGATCACACTCACCACCGTGGCGATCTGGCCGTAGGTGGCCTGATTGTGTGCGAGCAGCTGTTGATGGGTGGTCTTCGCCGACTGCTCATCGCTGATGTCACGCACCGCGCCGACCACCCGCATCAAACGACCTTGCGCGTCACGCAGCGCTCGCCCGCGCTCCCTGCACCAGATGTAGTCACGGGTCTTGTGGCGCATCCGGTATTCAAACACGTACTCACCGCTGCCCTGGGGCGCAAGGATTTCCCGATCGAAGATCGCCATGATCTTCGGCAGGTCATCGGGGTGGGTGATGCTGACCTGCGCGTCCCAGCCATCGGGCAGCTCATGGGGCGCGTAGCCCAGGAGCAGACGGAACTGATTGAAAATCCGCATGCGGCTGGCGGGATCCTGCACGTCACCGTTGACCACGGTGATGTCCCAGCAGCCTTCGGTCATGGTGCAGAGCAGCAGCTCCCAGATCTGCGTCTCGTGTTGATGCGCAAGGGCGCGCTGCGCATGCTCGCGCAACTCGGCTTCCAGCGCCTGTTCACGCTGCCCGGCCTGCTCCAATTGCTGGCGAAGCACGGCAAGTGCCTGTTCGCTGCGCGCCCCTTCGGCAGCCTGATCGTGGGCTGATTCCTCGAGCAACAGCAACTGCCGCGCAGCCTGCGCACGTTGTGTGGCGAGTTGCTCCAGGTCGGCCTGCACCGACGGATAAGCGTGCAGTGCCTGGGTTCCCAACACCTCCCCCGCCAGCAGTTGCTTGAGGACGGCGGCAAGGTCCTGCATCGGCTGTTTTTTCTTGAAGAACATCGGCCTGGCCCTTTCTGATCGAGTCGAAACCCCGGATCTGATCGCAAACCGAGCGTGATTGCTTGTACGAGCCTGCAAGGCCTTTGCGCGTGGCTGCCATCCAAAAAAGCCCTGCGTCGGGCGCTATCGTGCATCTGTAGGATGGTGATCGGCTTTCAACCCGTCGATACTTGTCCCCAGGCCCTGCCCACGTCCAAACGACGTTCCGGCCCTTAATGACTTCGTGACGAAAACAATAAGAATGTCGCACAGAGGTACATACGAATGAGCCGTCATGATCATGGTCACGCCAGCCTCCTGGAGGCATTCAGCGCGATGACACTGGAGCTCCAACGCCTGGCGCAGGACAAAGACATAGAACACTTCCACGAAGCGGCGCTGAGCTGCATCCGCCAGTTGCTGCCCTTCGACAGCGCCTGGTGGGGCCGGGCTGCGCTGATTGACGGCCTGCCGGAAGAACACAGCTCGTACCTCTACAACCTGCCCCGCAGCTACCTGGCCGATTGGCAATCGATTCGCCATATCGATGTGACCATCGCCAGGGTCCACGACGTGCCGGGGCAGGCGGTCATCGTCGACATGCGCAATCCCGCCAACGGGCCCGGGCTCAACTGGCTCGGCACGTGCTACGCGATTGGTGAATTGCTGTGCGTGGTGTACATCGACCCGCAAACCCACCTCAGCGATCACCTCGCGCTCTACCGTGCGCCCGACGCCCCACGCTTTACCGAGCAGGACTGCCTGCTGCTGAACAACCTCATGCGGCACCTGGTGGCGGCGGTCTCAGCCAATCAGATTCGTACCCTGGTGGCCATGCGCGAAGCGCTGACCCACCCGCGCAATCTCGCGCTTGCCGTGTGCGACCAGCGCGGCACCCTGCACTGCGCGGAACGTGGCTTCGTCGACTTGCTGCTGAGCGAATGGCCGGACTGGAGCGGCCCTTGCCTGCCGGTCGCGATGGACGCCGGGGGCTATGACGGCAAGCACCTGCAGGTCGAGGCCTCGACGGTCGGCGACCTGCTCCTGCTGGCTGCCCGCAGCCGTACGGTGCTGATGCAACTGAGCCCTCGGGAGAATGCGGTGGCCCAGGGTTTCGGCGAAGGCAAGACCTACAAGGAAGTCGCCCGCGACCTGGGCATGTCGCCCAATACCGTGCGCCATCACATCCGCGCCATCTACAGCAAACTCGGGGTCAAGGACAAAGCCCGAATCGCCCACCTGCTGCACGCCCCGCCTGATTGATCGGCACCACTGACCCGCGCTGACTTTTTCGCTGTCGTTTTGACGGCCACGGGACACCTTTGCGCTTTTTTTGTCCCCTCTGCCACCCACGGGCGAGCCGTTCGCCACACAACACCTCAAAGAAGAGATGCCATGCCCATGATCCACACCTTCACCCGCACCACCACACTGGCCCTGCTCGGCGGCCTGTCGAGCCTGCACGCCAGTGCGGCCGACCTCAACGCCCGGGACTTTTTCGGCGCCCCCTCGGGTACCAGCCTGGGCGTGCTGTACCTGCCGGCAAGCCGCGCCAGTGACTTCCACGGCCCGGCCGACAGCACCGGCAAGGCCGACCTGAAGGTCAACGCCGTGGCGTACCGCCAAGTGTTCTTCACCGACCTCTGCGGCACCCTCTGCACCCCACAGTTCATCGTACCTTTCGCCGACATCAACGCCCGCCTGCCGGGTGCCGGCCAACGCAGCGCAGAAAGCGGTTTCGGTGATCCCCAGGTCGGCGGCACGGTGTTTTTCATCAACGACCCCGCCTCGCGCACCTACAGCGGCCTACTGACCCTGATCACCCTGCCTGTGGGCGAATACCACGGTAACAATCCCGATGTATCGCCCGGTGCCAATCGCTGGGGCACCACCTTTGTCTACAACTACACCCAGGGCATCGGCGAAAAGTGGGTGCTGGAAGCCAACCTCGAAGCCCAGCTCTACGGCAAGAACGACAACTACTTCGGCAGCGACCTGAAACAGGACCCGCTGTACCGCCTGCAAGCCTTTGCCTCCTACGACTTCACATCCAGCACCTACGGCGCACTGCGACTGATCCACGCCGATGGCGGCGAATTGCGGATCAATGACCAGCGCATCGACAACACCCACAAGCGCTACACCCAAGTGGGCTTCGAGGTTGGTCACTGGCTGGATAAACAGAACCAGTTGATGTTCGGCCTCTCGCAGAACGTCGCCACCGACAACGGCTATCACGGTACCGACGCGCTGCTGCGCCTGGTCCATGTGTTCTGAATCCCCTCATCGGAGCTTGCCCATGAACACCCAGACCCAACCGCTGACCGATGAACGCGCCCACGCCTCATCCCCATTGGCATTGCTGGCCGCCATCGTGCTGTTCGCTGCCATCACCCCGACCATTCTCATGACCGCACCGGCCGTGGCTGCGCAACTGGCGACGCAATGGCAGTTGAGCCCGTCACAGATCGGGGACCTGTTCTCCACCGAACTCGGCGCCATGAGCCTGGCCACCCTGCCCGCACTGTGGTGGCTCAAGCGTGTCGACTGGCGCCGCGCCGCCTTACTGGCCGGGTTGCTGTTCATCGCCGCCAACCTGCTTTCAATGCTGGCCCACGACTACCCGATACTCCTGGCACTGCGCTTTTGCAGCGCCCTGGCCGGTGGCTCGTTGATGATCATCTGCCTGTCCAGTGCGGCCTCCACGGCCAATCCCGGGCGTGTCTACGGGTTATGGGTGATGGGGCAACTGGTGGTCGGGGCGATCGGTCTGAGCATCCTGCCCCGGCTGTTCGAGCACTACGGGCTGTCAGCCTGCTACCTGATCCTCGCCGCCTTGATGACGCTCTTTCTGCCCCTGGCACGGCACTTTCCCCAGGGCAGCCCGGCGCCTGAAAAAGCCGCCGAGCGCATCGCCCTCGCCTCCCGGTGGAAAGCCGCACTGGGCATTCTGGGCCTGCTGAGTTTCTACGTCAGCCTGAGCGGTGTCTGGACCTTTATCGGTTCCATCAGCAGCCATGCCGGCCTTTCTGCCGAGGCCAGTGGCGAGATTCTGGCGCTCGCCACGGTGATGGGCATCGTCGGGGCCGGTTGTACCTCGCTGATCGGCGACCGTCTGCCACGCCTGTTGCTGTTACTGCTGGGGTACGCGTTGATGGCAGGCGCCGTGCTGTTGCTGCTGGGCCAGCCCGACATGCTGCGTTTTGCCTTGGCGGCGCTGCTTTTCAAGTTCACCTGGACCTTCATCCTGCCGCTGGTCCTGGCCTGCCTGGCCGACCTCGACCGCTCCGGAAAATTGATGAACACCTCCAACCTGGTGATCGGTGGCGGCCTGGCCATCGGCCCGACCGTGGCTGGCCGGATGATCGAAGCCAGCGGCGGTTTGCAATCACTGCTGATCGCAGGGGCGTGCGTCACCGTGCTGTCCCTGGCGTTGATGCTGAGCAGCCGCCCAAATGCCTGACGGGCCCTTTTACCCCAACGAAAATGGAAAGACGATGAGCCGAAAAAGTGCATTTTTCTTCGACGAACTCAGCCTCTGGCACAGCGCCGGGTTGCACGCCTTGACCTTACCGGTGGGCGGGTGGGTGCAGCCGCCTGCCGCCGCCGGCCACGCCGAGTCACCGGAAACCAAGCGTCGCTTGAAGAGCCTGCTGGACGTTTCCGGCCTGACCCGCCACTTACAGGTGCGCAGTGCCAACGCGGCCACCGCTGAAGACCTGCTGCGGGTGCACACGCCCAACTACCTGCAACGCTTCAAGGCGATGAGCGATGCCGGGGGCGGCGAATTGGGGCCCCACGCGCCCATCGGGCCAGGCAGTTATGAAATAGCCAGGCTCTCCGCCGGGCTGGCCATGGCGGCAGTGGATGCGGTGCTGTGCGGCGAAGTCGACAATGCCTATTCTCTGTCACGTCCACCCGGCCACCACTGCCTCGCCGACAACGCCATGGGCTTCTGCTTCCTGGCCAACATCGCCATCGCCATCGAAGCCGCAAAAGCACGGCGTGGCCTGGGCAACGTCGCGGTGATCGACTGGGACGTGCACCACGGCAACGGCACCCAATCGATCTTCGAAGAGCGCGGCGACGTGCTGACGATTTCCCTGCATCAGGACGGCTGTTTCCCGGCAGGTTACAGCGGTGAAGCGGATCGCGGGCGCGGCGTGGGGCTGGGCGCGAATATCAATATCCCGCTGCCTCCCGGCAGCGGTCATGAGGCGTATCTGCACGCGATGGAGCGTATCGTGATTCCGGCGCTGGAGCGCTTCGAGCCGGAATTGATCATTGTTGCCTGCGGCTACGACGCCAACGCGGTCGACCCACTGGCGCGAATGCTGTTGCACAGTGACTCGTTCCGGCACATGACCCGTCTTGTACGCCAAGCAGCCGAACGCCTGTGCCAGGGCCGTCTGGTGCTGGTGCACGAAGGCGGCTACTCCGAAGCCTATGTACCGTTTTGCGGGCTGGCGACCATTGAGGAATTGGTGGGTGTGAGGACACAGGTCGGCGACCCGATGCTGGAGTTTGTGCAGTTGCAGCAACCGAACGCGGCGCTGGCGGCGTTTCAGTTGCGCTTGATTGATGAGTTGGCCGAAGCCCGCTGAGCGTGACGCAAAAAAATCCGATGCCGTTGCCGGCATCGGATCTTGGCCAGTCAGCAGTGGCTGATCAGTCGCTGCAACACCGTCTTGAAGGTGTCGATCTGGTCCTGGCTGAACTCGGCGAACACCTTGTCCTGCTGTTCCCGTGCAATGGCCCAGAGGTCTTCGGTCTGTTCGATACCCGCCGCGGTCAGGCGCACGCCGTGCTCGTCGTCATCGACCAGCCCCTTGCGCTTGAGGTTGGCCACGGCGTCGTCGATTTCCCGCACCGGCATCGCCACTTCACGCAGCAGGTCGCTGGTACTGAGGCGAGCGTCGTTCTCCAGCACCATCAGCATCCGCGCCTCGTTGGTACGCAGGCCGGTGGACAGTTGCCGGGGCTGGTAGCTGGACTGGTAGGCGCGAACCGCCTGGGTCATCAGGTAATACAGGTTATGGCTCAGGCGCCCCTGGAAGTGGCTGCTCGGCGGTTGGCTTTCGTCGCGCCTGGTCATGCGCGTATGGGGCAGGACCATGGAGTAGGCGCCCTGGTGGTAGAGCAGCGGCGAGCGTCCGAAATCGTCGAAGGCCACCACCTTGCCGATCATGATCCAGTGATCGCCGCCATCCACCTGCTGGTATTTCTCGCAGTGAAAACGTGCCGCACAATCGGCGAACACCGGCGCCCCGCCCTCCCCCGGTGCATAGGCGATCTCGGCGAAGCGGTCGTCCTTGGGCCGGGCAAAATTGTTCGACAGGTCGATCTGGTCCGCCGCCAGCACGTTGACCGCGAAGTGGCTGGCCTCCTCGAACACCCCGTGGCTGCTGGAGCGTTTGTCGATGCTCCACAGCACCAGCGGTGGGTCCAGGGACACCGAGTTGAAGCTATTGGCGGTAACGCCCACCTTGCGGCCGGAGGCGTCGGCGGCGGTGACCACGGTCACGCCCGTGGCAAAGTTGCCCAGGGCCCGGCGAAAGGCGCGTGGGTCGAAGGTCGATTCAGACATGCAAGACTCCCGGGCTGCGTCAGGCGCAGCCCTGATTGTTGTTTTCAAAAGCAGCTTCAGATCATGCTCGGATCGGGCTCCAGGCCCATCAACTCGCGGCCGAGGATCTGTGCACAGACGTCGTAGTCGGTGTAGGCATGGGCGCCGGTCATGTGCGAGTCGCGGAACAGGCGCTGCATCTCGTTGTGCTCGAACCAGGCGTTGCCGCCGGCGGCTTCGAACAGACGGTCCACCGCCTGGATGCACATCTTGGTCGCGTAGGCCTGGTTGGTGCGCCAGAACGCCAGGGTCTCGCGGCTGGGGTAGCGCTGCTGCTCACTGTGTTCGGCGTGTTCGTCCCAGGTTTTCTCGAGGAAGGCGCGCGCGGCGGCCACCTGGTGCGTCGATTCGGCCAGGCGCATCAACGCCGGGGTCGCGGCACCGACTGCCGCGCCGGTGTAGGCGCGCACGCGGGTCTTGGTCTTTTCGCGGAACACCTCCAGCATCCGCTCGGCGACGCCCAGGCTGACGGTGGAAAAACCGCTGGCAAAATACGGTCGGTACGGTGAGTAGAAAATCTTGCTGTCGGGGTACAGCCCGAAGCCGGCGGACTTGCCTTCCATCATGTCCTTGGCTTTCTGGATGCGGTGTTCCGGCACCCAGGCCTTGTCGATGATCAAGGTCTTGGTGCCGCTGCCCTTCATGCCGGCGGCAAACCAGTCATCGCGGATCTGGTAGTCACTGCGCGGCAGCACCGCGAAGCAGTAATCCTGGGTGCCCTGGGGGTTGTTGCGGCGGAAACCCACGATCGCCCACTCGGCGTGATCACAGCCGCTGCTCCAGCCCATTTCCCCGCTGAACAGCACGCCGCCCTCGACTTCCTCGGTGCGCCCGAACGGCGCGATGCTGCTGCTCGCAGTGGCATCCGGGTCAGTGCCCCAGACCTCCTGCTGCAGTTGGGCCGAGAACAGTGCCAATTGATGGCTGTGGGTACACAACAGGCTCATGGCCCAGGCCGTGCTGGCGCAGGCCCCGGCGAGCAAGGCGATGCAGTCGGCAAACTGCGGCAGCGACAACTCCATGCCGCCGAACACTTTCGGCTGAAACACACGGTGCATGCCGATGCTCTTGAGCAGCGCAATATTCTCGGCGGGCACTTGGCGGTCCCGCTCGGCCACGAAGGCATTGGCGGCGATGGTCGGCAGGATGGACTTGAGGTCTTCAAGGAGCGGGTTTGGCTTTTTCATGGATGGCCCTGCTTATTATTGGATATCCGGGCAACGCCAGAAATCAAGGCGCGGCGCCGGATGCAGGGCCAGTATGGAGCGAGCCTTCCTGGCAGGACATGCACCTTCCAGAGTCAAGATTGTACTTTTCAAAGGCTCAGGCTGATCCGCCGTGTACAGGCGCTGGCAGCCACAGACATGCCACTGGGCAGCCACAGTCAAGCCCGTTCCGGCCACTGGGATTAACCTCGGGCTTTTCAATCTCTGCCACCAGGAAAAACCCCATGAGCGATATTCCACTGCTGCCCCAGGTTGAAGCCTTCCTCCGTCGAACCCATGGGTTGTTCATTGACGGTGGCTACGTCGAGAGCCATTCCAGCCAGCGGTTGGAGGTGATCAACCCGGCCACCGGCCAGGTCATCGCCGATGTCGCCGACGCCGACCCGGCCGACATTGACGCGGCCGTGGCGTCGGCGAGCCGCGGCTTCAAGCAGTGGTCACAGGTCGCACCAGCGGTGCGCGGCAACGTGCTGCTCAAACTGGCCGACTTGCTGGAGCAACACCGCGAAGAACTGGCACAGATCGAAACCTGCCAGTCGGGCAAGATCATCCAGATTTCCCGCGCCTTCGAAGTCGACCAGGCCGCGCACTTCCTGCGTTACTACGCCGGCTGGGCCACCAAGATCAGCGGCCAGACCATCACCCCATCGTTGCCCTCCTTCGCCGGCGAGCGCTACACCGCGTTCACCCTGCGCGAGCCGGTCGGAGTGGTGGTCGGCATCGTGCCGTGGAATTTCTCGACCATGATCGCCATCTGGAAACTCGCCTCGGCGCTGGTGACCGGTTGCAGCATCATCATCAAGCCCAGCGAGTTCACGCCGCTGACCATCCTGCGCATCGCCGAACTGGCGATTGCCGCCGGCCTTCCCGCCGGTGCGCTGAACGTCTTGACCGGCGGCGGCAGCGTCGGCAAAGGCCTGATCGAACACCCCGGCACCGACAAGGTGTCGTTCACCGGCTCCGTGCCGACCGGGATTGCGGTGGGCCAGAGTGCCATGGGCGCCGGGCTGACCCGGGCCACCCTTGAGCTGGGCGGGAAAAACTCGGCCGGGTTCCTGCCCGATGTGGACCTGGACAAGGCCGTCAACGGCATCATCGAAGCGGGCTTTTTGCACTCCGGGCAAATCTGCGCCGCCGCCGAACGCTTCTTTGTGCATCGTTCGCAGATCGAAACGGTGATGGGCAAACTGGCCCAGCGCCTGAGCACGCTGAACATCGGCTCGCCCCTGGATGAGCGCACCGAATTCGGCCCGGTCACCAACCGCCAGCACCAGCTCAAACTCGGCGAGTTCTTCGCCAAGGCCCGTGCCGAAAACAACCGCATCATTCACGGTGGCAACCTGATCGACCGGCCGGGCTGTTACGTCGAGCCGACGATCATCCTCGCCAACAGCGTCAACGACACCTTGCTCAACGAAGAGACCTTCGGCCCCATTGCCACGTTCTTGCCGTACGACAGCGAAGAAGAACTGCTGGCCTTGATGAACAACACCCCCTACGGCTTGAGCGCCAGCCTGTGGACCAACGACCTGGGCAAGGCCCTGCGCATGGTGCCCGCCATCCAGGCCGGCACAGTGTGGGTGAACATGCACACGATGCTGGACCCGGCGGTGCCGTTTGGCGGCAACAAGTCCTCGGGGATAGGCCGGGAGTTCGGCAGCGCCTTCATCGAGGACTACACCGAGTTGAAGTCAGTGATGGTTCGCTACTGAACCCAATCAGTGGATCCATTGATATGTAATCGTTCGATAATCGCCCAATAAAAAAGCCGTACAAGATTGACTCTCCATCAGTCCAGCCATTTAATGGATCCATTAAATAAAAACAATCCGCCGCCTGGAGAGTCATCATGTACCCCAAGAACACCTGGTATGTCGCCTGTACCCCCGATGAAATCGCACACAAGCCCCTGGGTCGACAGATCTGCGGCGAAAAGATGGTGTTTTATCGTGGCCAGGAAGGCGCCGTGGTGGCGGTCGAGGACTTCTGCCCCCATCGCGGCGCGCCGCTTTCACTGGGGTATGTCGAGAACGGCAACCTGGTCTGCGGCTACCACGGCCTGGTCATGGGCGGCGACGGCAAGACCGTGGAAATGCCCGGCCAGCGGGTACGCGGCTTTCCGTGCAACAAGACCTTTGCCGCGGTTGAACGCTACGGCTTCATCTGGGTGTGGCCCGGCGATCAGGCCCAGGCCGACCCGGCGCTGATCCATCACCTGGAATGGGCCGTGAGTGACCAGTGGGCCTATGGCGGCGGGCTGTTCGATATCCAGTGCGACTACCGCCTGATGATCGACAACCTGATGGACCTGACCCACGAAACCTACGTGCACGCCTCCAGCATCGGCCAGAAGGAAATCGACGAAGCGCCGCCCGTGACCACGGTGGACGGCGATGAAGTGGTCACCGCCCGGCACATGGAAAACATCATGGCCCCGCCGTTCTGGCGCATGGCCCTGCGCGGCAATAACCTCGCCGATGACGTGCCGGTGGACCGCTGGCAGATCTGCCGCTTCACCCCGCCCAGCCATGTATTGATCGAAGTCGGCGTGGCCCACGCCGGCAAAGGTGGCTATAACGCCGCCCCCGAACACAAGGCCGCGAGCATCGTGGTCGACTTCATCACCCCGCAAACCGACACCTCGATCTGGTACTTCTGGGGCATGGCGCGCAACTTCAACCCCCATGATGAGGCACTGACCGCAAGCATTCGCGAGGGCCAGGGCAAGATTTTCAGCGAAGACCTGGAGATGCTCGAACGCCAGCAACAGAACCTGCTGGCCCATCCGCAGCGCAACCTGCTCAAGTTGAATATCGACGCGGGTGGCGTGCAATCGCGCAAGATCCTGGAGCGACTGATTGCCAAGGAACGCGCCCTCGAACCGCAACTGATCGCCACCACCACCGCCTGAACAGCGCGACAACTTTGCGAGGACTGAACATGATCGATGTGGTGGTGGTATCCCGTAACAACGAAGCCCAGGATATTTGCAGCTATGAACTGGCCAGTGTCGATGGCCAGCCGCTGCCGGCCTTCAGTGCCGGCGCGCATATCGATGTGCACCTGCCCGATGGGGTGATCCGGCAATATTCCCTGTGCAATCACCCCGAGGAACGTCATCGCTACCTGATCGGCGTGCTCAAGGACCCGGCGTCCCGGGGCGGCTCGCGCAGCCTGCACGAGCAGGTCCACGAGGGCGCCCGCCTGACCATCAGCGCACCGCGCAACCTGTTTCCCCTGGCCGCCAACGCGCGACGCAGCCTGCTGTTTGCCGGCGGCATCGGCATCACCCCGATCCTGTGCATGGCCGAGCGCCTGGCCCATGCGGGTGCCGACTTCGAGCTACATTACTGCGCCCGTGCCAGTGAGCGTGCGGCGTTTGTGCAGCGGCTCGAGGCGTCGCCGTTTGCCGCGCGGGTGTTCCTGCATTTCGACGAGCAGCCCCACACCGCGCTGAACATCGCCGAAGTGCTGGCAGCGCCCGCCGATGACGTGCACCTGTATGTCTGCGGCCCCGGCGGGTTCATGCAGCATGTGCTCGACAGCGCACGCGCGCAGGGCTGGCAGGAAGACTGCCTGCACCGCGAATACTTCAGCGCGGCACCGGTGGACAGCAGCCGCGACGGCGGCTTTTCGGTGAAGCTCGGCAGCAGCGGCCAGGTCTTCGAAATCCCCGCCGACAAGACCGTGGTCCAGGTCCTGGAAAGCCATGGCATCGAGATTGCCGTGTCCTGCGAACAAGGGATTTGCGGCACCTGCCTGACCCGCGTGCTGGAGGGCATACCGGAGCACCGCGACCTGTTCCTCACCGAGCAGGAACAGGCCCTGAATGACCAGTTCACGCCCTGCTGTTCACGCGCGAAGACCCCGTTGCTGGTGCTCGATATCTGACAGGTGTCACGACGCGGGCAAAATCACCTTCATGCGCGCGGCGGCGGTGGCTGAGCTGAAGATCTCGGCATAGCGCAACGTCGCGTTGGCGTGTTCGCGCATGATGGCTTCGGCCCGCGCGCCCTGGCGATTGACCAGGGCATCGAAAACCGAATGATGCTGCATGTGGGCATAGTTGAAGCGTCGGTACTCGCGGGCCATGTCCTCGCGATCCACCGCCAGCGCCGTCACCGAGGCGAACGGCAGGTGATCATTGCGGGCCAGCGCGTCGGCGATCGCCGGGTTGTGGCTGCCTTCGACGATGACCTGGTGAAAGCGCATGTTCAGGTCGTGATAGACCTCAAGGTCATCCTCGGTCACGTAGCCCTTTTCGAACAGTTGATCGCCTTCCACCAGGCAGCGCTCCAGCGCCGCACGTGCCGCATCGGATAAACCAAGCTCGGCGGTCTGACGCGCTGCCAGGCCCTCAAGCACGCCGCGCACTTCGACGGCGCCGGCAATGTCGCTGGGGCTGACCGAGCGCACCTGATAGCCGCGCCCGCCAAACGGCACCAGCAGTCCTTCCTGCTCAAGGGTACGAAAGGCCATGCGCACCGGCATGCGCGACACGCCGAACAGCTGCGCCGTGGGAATCTCCATCAGCCGCTCGCCCGCCGCCAACTCCCCGCTGGCAATCATCTTGCGCAGTGCAACCAGCACCAATTGACCGGGTTTACTCATCCAGGCAACTTCCAGAAAACGTGAGCCGCCATGGTACCGCAAGTAGTACCGCAAGCACCTGGCCGCGTCAGATGAACGCCAGCGCTGCCCGTGCCCCGTCTATGGCGCCCAGGTGCTGCGCCAGCCGCGACGGCAGGTAATCGAAAAAGAACCCGGCGCTTTGCAGCTTGGCGGCACGCAGCGGATCGTCTTCGCGCAGTGCCCTGGAGACCCGCGCGGCCCGCGCCCAGGCAAAGGCCAGCAACGCGACGCCACAGAGCTGGAGGAAATCCGGCGCCGCCCGATAGGGGTATTCACTGTCTTCGTGCGCGCGTTCACGGATGGCGTGCACCACACTGGCCAACGCGTCGCAGAGGTTGGACAACGCGCCGGAAAAGCCTGCGCATTCCTCATACTGCGCGCCCTGCCCGGCCTCGGCGCGCAACTCGGCCAGCAGCAGGCCAAAGGCTCGGCCGTCATCCCCCAGCACCTTGCGCAGCAACAGGTCATTGGCCTGGATCTCGTTACTGCCCTCGTAGATCATCGCGATACGGCTGTCGCGCAGGGTTTGTTCGATGGCGAACTCGGTGACGTAGCCGTAACCGCCGAACACCTGCAGCCCATGGCTGGCCTGGCGAAAGCCCTGTTCGGTGAAAAACGCCTTGATGATGGGCGTCAGCAACGGCGCCAAGCGGGCCGCCGACGAGTCCTGGTCATGCTCGGCCTGATCAAGCAGGTGCGCCGCCCAATAGCCGATGGCACGCATGCCCTCGCTGGTGGTACGCAGCTCCAGCAACACGCGGCGCATGGCCGGGTGATAACGGATCGGGTCAGCCGCCTGGGCCACCACCTCTTCCGGCCTTGACGGCGCACGCATCTGCAAGCGCTCGGCGGCGTACTGGCGGGCGTTCTGCCAGGCCGCCTCGACATGCCCCAGGCCTTGCAGGCCCACATGCAGGCGCGCCGAATTCATCATCACGAACATCGCCGCCAGGCCGCGATTGGGCTCGCCGACCAGCCAGCCCTGGGCGGCGTCGAACACCAGGGAGCAGGTGGCGCTGCCCTTGATGCCCATCTTGTGCTCGATGCCGTCGCAGTGCACGCCATTGGCCTGGCCATCGTCCAGGTGCTTGGGCACCAGGAACAGTGAAATGCCACGGCTGCCCGGCGGCGCATCGGGCAGGCGCGCCAGCACCAGGTGCAGGATATTCGCCGTGAGGTCGTGCTCGCCGCCGGAGATAAACAGCTTGCTGCCGCTGAGGCGATAACTGCCATCCGCCTGGGGCTGCGCGCGACAACGCAGCAAGCCGACATCGCTGCCGGCCTGGGACTCGGTGAGGCACATGGTGGGCAAGGCCCGGCCACTGACGATGTCGGGCAGGTAGCGTGCCTGCAACCATGGAGCGGCGTGGGTCTTGAGGCACAGGTAGGCGCCGTGGGCGATCCCGGTGTACATGGCCCAGGCGTGGTTGCTGGCGTAAAGCATCTCTTGCAGCGCCGCATCGAGCAGTTGCGGCAAGCCCTGCCCGCCCTGCTCCTCGGCACACGCCAGCGCCGGCCAGCCCCCTTCGACATAAGCGCGATAGGCCTCGACAAAGCCGTCCGGGGTGCTGACCCGGCCCGCCTGCCAGCGGCAGCCCTGGCGATCACCGCTGCCGTTCAACGGCGCCAGCACGCCCTGGCTGAAGCGTGCCGCCTCCTCCAGCACCTGTAGCGCCAGCGGCAGGTCCAGGGCCGCGAAAGCCGGTTGGCGCTGCCAGGTGTCGGGCGCCTGCAACCAGTGTTCCAGGACAAATTGCATATCGCCCAGGGGCGCCTCATAGCTCCACATCGGAACACCTCATCGACAAAAAAGAATCATGCGCTTCAAGCCGGGTAGGCAGGGTTCTCGATCAGCAACGCCATGCCCTGCCCGCCACCCACACACGCCGCGGCAATCCCGTAGCGCAGGTTGTGCTGGCGCAGTTGTCGGGCCAGGGTCATCACCAGGCGCAGGCCGGTGGCGGCCAACGGATGCCCCAGCGCAAGGGAGCCGCCCTCGACGTTGAGGCGGCTGTTGTCCAGCTCCAGTTCATGGGCCACGGCGAGTACCTGGGCGGCCTGGGCTTCGTTGATCTCGAAGCGGCCGATGTCGCCCAGGTCCAAGCCGCTGCGTTGCAGCAGCAGGCGAATCGCCGGTGCCGGGCCGATGCCCATGAACTCGGGGGCCACGCCAACCACCGCGCTGGCCAGCAGCCGCGCCAGGGCCGGACGCGTGCAGGCCGAGGCACGTCCCACCAAAGCCGCCGCCGCACCATCGACCACCGCACAACTGTTGCCGGCGGTTTGCACGCCGCCTGGATGCACGGCGCGCAAGCGCGTCAGGGCTTCAAGATCAGTGGGTCGTGGGTGGCTGTCGGCGCTGACGGCACTGGCCCGGCGCGCAAGGCTGATGCCTCTGGGCTGATACCCCTCAAGCTCGAACACCTGGTTATCGACCGTGACGATTTCTTCCGCCCACGCGCCCTCACGTTGCGCCTGCAAGGCACGCTGGTGGCTGTCGCAGGCGTAGCGGTCCACGGCCTTGCGGCTCAGGCCATAACGGCGCGCCAGGTTGTCGGCGGTGGCGATCATGTCCATTCCCGGGGCCGGGTCGTACAGGGCCTCCCAGAGAAAATCCTTGAATTGCACCTCGCCGCCGAGGCGAAACCCATCCCGATGGGTGTAGGCCGCAATCGGGTTGCGCGACATGGATTCACTGGCCACGCACAGCGCCAGTTGCACCTCGTCGCGCAGTTGTTCAGCGGCCTGGCGCAGCAGCTCGAAACCGGTGGCGCAGATGCGCTGCACCCCCAGTGCCGGGACCGCTTGCGCCACCCCGCTGTACAGGCCGATATGCCGGGGCAGCAAGTACGCATCGAAACTGGCCTGGGCCATGGAGCCGGCCAGCACGCTGTCCACCGCCAGGGGGTCGATGCCGGCCCGGGCCAGCACTTCGCGGCCGACCTTGATCCCCAAATCGATAGGCGACACCTGGGACAGTGCGCCGCCAAGGTCGACCCACGGCGTGCGCACCGCCGCGAAAATCGCCGCATCGGCAAACGCCGAGTACTGCCCGGCGCTGTTCAAGGCTTGGGCCCGGCGCGCAGGATCGCAGGATCTTCACCGCGATACAGCGCCTCGACCTTGGCCGCACGCCATTGCAGCACGGCGCGCTGGTTGATCGAACCCTTGTCGGTGATTTCCCCGCGATCGATAGACGCTGGCTCGTCGAGCAGAGCAATCCATTCCAGGCGACTGGCATTGCCGGTGGCCTCGCGGTTGAGGCGCTGCAACCAGTCGCCGAACCACTGGCGTACCGGCGCGCTGGCCAGCACCTCGGCGTCGCTGGCGTCGGCGCTCAAGCCGGCCAACCGACGGCACTCGTAGAGCCGGGGGAACACCAGCGCTCCCAGGCATTCACGGTCCGGCGCGGCAATCACCAGGTCCTGCACATAGGGGGAGCCGTCGAGCACCGCGCGATTGCGCAACGGGCCGACACTGACAAACACCCCGGAAGACAACTTGAAATCCTCGGCAATCCGCCCGTCGAACATCAGCCCCAGTTGCGGCTGGTGCGGGTCAGCGAGCTTGATCGCGTCACCTGAACAGTAGAAACCCTGGTCGTCGAACACCTCGGCGGTTTGCTCGGGCGCCCGCCAGTACCCCGGCATGATGTGCGGCCCGCGGAAGCGCCCTTCGAACTTGCCGTCCAACGGCACCAGGCGCACCTCGCAGCCGGGCGCAGGCAAGCCGATATAGCCGGCCATGGACAACGGCCCGGTGGTGAAGGTGCAGGACGGCGCGGCTTCGGTCATGCCCAGCCCGGCCATCATGCGGATGCGTTCACCGCAGTGCTGTTCGGCCACGCGGTCGAGGCGATCCCAGATACTTTGCGACAGGCCGGCGGCGGCGAAGAAGAACAGTTTCATCCGCGCAAAAAACCGTTCGCGCAACGCGGCGTCCTGTTCCAGGGCGTTGACCAGCTCTTCCCAGCCCTTGGGCACCGTCAGGTAGGCCGTGGGCGAGATGTCATTGAGGTTGCGCAGGGTCTCGGCAAAGCCCTGGGCGGTCGGCTTGCCATCGTCGAGGTAAAAGGTGCCGCCGTTGTAGAGCACGATGCCGACGTTATGGCTACCGCCAAACGTATGGTTCCACGGCAGCCAGTCCACCAGTACCGGCGGTTCCTCACCGAACACCGGAAATGTCTGCAACAGCATTTGCTGGTTGGCGCAGAGCATGCGCTGGGTGGTGATCACCGCCTTGGGCAACTTGGTCGAGCCCGAAGTGAACAGGAACTTGGCGATGCTGTCGGGGCCGGTGGCCTGGAACGCCGCGTCGGCCTCGGCGGCGCCCGGCGTTTGCAGCAGGCTGGCGAAGCTGACCTGAGTGCGTCCAGGCACGTGGCCGCGCACGCTGATCAGCGGGGTCTCGGCCGGCAGGACGGCGTCGATGGCGCGCTGGTAAGCCGCCGCATCGCTGACGAACACCAGCCCCGGTTGCAGCAGGTCGCACACATGCCGCAGCTTGGCGAAATCCTGGGACAACAACGAATACGCCGGCGATACCGGGCAGTAAGGAATACCGGCGTACATCGCGCCGAGGGCGACCTGCAAATGCTCGATGTCGTTGCCCGACAGCAAGGCCAGCGGCTTATCCGCCGAGAGCCCGTAACGCAACAGGCCCTGGGCAATCGCACGCACGCTGTCGAGCATCTCGCGGTAGCTGACCCGGCGCCAATCACCACCGGCCTGGCGTGCCGCGATAAACGTCTGCTCGGGCCGCACCCGGGCCCAATGCACCAGGCGATCGAGCAGGCGCGTCGGCAACTCGGCCAGGGGCTCCAGGGAGCGCATATGCAGCACGCCGTGTTCTTCAGTGACCGCCACCGCTGCGTGGCCAATGGAGACCTCGCGGTATCGCGGTGCGGGCTGGGGTTGCGGTCTGAATTCGGAACTCACAAGGGTGTCCTCCAGCAAGGCGGATCAACGCCGCCTTGTTATTGTTATGTCGCGACGTCTGCTCAGATCGGGTAGTGCCGTGGCCCGTTCTGCAAGGTCACCCAGCGCAATTGCGTGAAGTGCTCGATCGAGGCCTTGCCGCCGAAGCTGCCGTAGCCGCTGGACTTGACCCCGCCAAACGGCATCTGCGCCTCGTCATGCACGGTCGGGCCGTTGATATGGCAAATGCCCGACTCGACACGCTGGGCCAGGGCCAGTGCACGCCCGGTGTCACGGCTGAAGATCGCCGCCGAGAGGCCGAACTCGGAGTCGTTGGCCAGGCGCAACAAGGCTTCATCCCCGTCACCGCGCAGCAGTACCGCCACCGGACCGAAGGACTCTTCGCGGTACAGGCGCATATGCTCGGTAACGCCATCGATCAGGGTCGGCTGCAGGATGCTGCCGTCCAGTTGGCCACCCACCACCAGCCGCGCGCCCTTGGCGAGGGCATCGTCGATCAGGGCCTTGATGCGCGTGCCGGCGCCGGCGTCCACCAGGGAACCCAGGACCGAATCCGCCGCCACGGGATCGCCCGCTCGCAGGGTCGCGACCTTGGCCGCCAGCTTGGCGGTGAAGGCATCGGCGACCTTGGCATCGACAATCAGGCGCTCGGTGGACATGCAAATCTGGCCCTGGTTGAAATAGGCGCCAAAGGCCGCCGCTGCCACCGCCGCGTCGAGGTCGGCGTCGTCGAGCACCAGCAACGGCGCCTTGCCGCCCAGTTCCAGCAAGGCCGGCTTGAGGTGACGCGCCGAGAGCTCGCCGACAATCCGCCCCACGTGGGTGGAGCCGGTGAAGTTGACCCGGCGCACGGCCGGGTTGGCGATCAGCCGCTCGACAATCGCAGCGGCATCCGCCGGGGCATTGCTGATGACATTGACCACGCCATCGCCCAGGCCGGCGTCCTGCAAGACCTGGCCAATCAGGCGGTGCACCGCCGGGCTCAACTCCGAGGCCTTGAGCACCACGGTATTGCCGCAGGCCAGCGGCATGGCGATGGCGCGGGTGGCGAGGATCACCGGGGCATTCCACGGCGCGATGCCCAGTACCACGCCGCAAGGCTGACGCAAGGCCATGGCGAAACTGCCGGGAACATCGGAGGGGATCACTTCACCGGTGATCTGGGTGGTCATCGACGCCGCTTCGCGCAGCATATTGGCCGCCAGGCGCACGTTGAAGCCATACCAGTTGGCCATGGCGCCGGTCTCGCCGGCGGCGGCAATGAATTCGGCGCTGCGCGCCTGCAATTGCTCGGCAGCCTTGAGCAAGCGGGTACGGCGTTCGTTGGGCGCCAGCGCCGCCCATGCGGGGAACGCGGCGTGGGCGGCCGCTACGGCGGCGTCGGCATCTTCCAGGGTGGCGGCGGCCACCCGCGAGACCACTTCACCGGTCACCGGGTTGCGACGTTCGAAGGTTCGACCGTCACGGGCGGGGCACGACTGGCCGCCGATCAACAGGGGCACGTCCAGCATGGTGATTCCTCTTTATTGTCTTTATCGGGAATACGTTCAAGCAGGGTACAACGGCGCGGCCAGGCGGCCGCGCCCTTCAGCGTTTATACGCCTGCAGGCCAGGCTTGATGCTCTTGTCGTCGAGGAACTGTTTCATGCCCTGCTCGCGACCGCCTTCGGTGTCGAGCAGGCGCGACTGATCGAGCTTGGCGTAGAGGTAATCCTCGTTCTGCTCCCAGGTCAATTCGCGGCAGCGCTTGAAGCCATGCTTGGCGGCACGCAGCACCACCGGGTTTTTCTCCAGCAGGTTGCGCGCCAGTTCGATGGTCACTTCGCGCAGTTGAGCCAGCGGCACGCTTTCGTTGACCAGGCCCATTTCGGCGGCTTTCTGCCCGCCAAAGGTCTTGCCGGTCATGATGTAGTACAGCGATTGGCGATGGCCCACGGTGTCGGCCATGGCCTTGCTCACCAGGTTGCCCGGCGGGATGCCCCAGTTGATTTCCGAGAGGCCGAAGGTGGCTTCGTCCGCACAGATCGCCAGGTCGCAGGCCACCAATGGGCTGAAACCACCGCCGAAGCACCAGCCATTGACCATGGCGATGGTCGGCTTGGCGTACATGCGCAGCAGTTTCCATTGCCATTGCGAGGCTTCGCGGCGGATTTTTTCCTGGAGGATTTCCGGGCCGGCGTCCACCTCGCGGAAGTATTCCTTGAGGTCCATGCCGGCGGTCCAGGCTTCGCCGGCGCCGGTCAGCACCAGCACGCCGGCGGCAGGGTCCTGCTCGAGGGTTTCGAGGACGTCGATCATTTCCCGGTTCAGGGTCGGGCTCATGGCGTTGCGTTTTTCCGGACGATTGAGAATGACCCAGGCGATGCCTTCTTCGATCTCAACCTTGACGGTGGTCCAACGGCCTTCGTAATTGCTCATGGCGGTACGCTCTTGTTCTGGGTTTGAAGATGAGTCGAAATTAAACCGCAAATATAGTTATGTCAATTAACTATTAATTCGGATAACCAATATTTTTACGCGATGAAACCTGTGTTTTCCAGGCGTTGTGAAAAGCCGGCATAGCCATGACGCGCCAACCCCGGCAAACTAGATAGACTTCTTAACCTCCACCTTCTGAGGATTGCACTGCCAATGGCCAAGCCTTCCACCATCGCCGCCGCCAGCCAGGCCCTGCCCGACAACGACGAGGTACGGCCGCCGCTGGATTCAGCCCTGGACGATCTGATCGGCTACGCCATGCGCCGCGCCCAGCTCAAGTTGTTCCAGAACCTGATCGGCCGGCTGTCGGACCACGACCTGCGCCCCGCACAGTTCTCGGCCCTGGCAATCATCGAGCAGAACCCCGGGCTGATGCAGGCCGACCTGGCCCGCGCACTGGCCATCGAGCCGCCCCAGGTAGTGCCGTTGCTGAACAAGCTGGAAAGCCGCGCCCTCGCCGTGCGGGTGCGCTGCAAGCCGGACAAGCGCTCCTATGGGATCTTCCTCAGCAAGAGCGGCGAAACCCTGCTCAAGGAGCTCAAGGCGATCGCCGCCCAGAGTGACCTGGACGCCACGGCCGCCCTTGACGCCCAGGAACGCGAAGAGCTGCTGCGCCTGCTGAAGAAGGTCTACCAGGACTGAGCGGCCTACCAGAGCGCCACGGTGTAGAGCACCAGGAAACGGGTCTGGTTTTCATCGCGAAACGCCGCGCCGCTCGGGAAGTCATTGCGGTAGATCGACTTGCGCGCCATGAACCCGACGTTCTTCAGCGGGCCGTCCTGGATCACATACCCCAACTCCATCTGGAACTCGCGCTCCTTGCGGTCCTCGGCATTGAAAGCGGCCAGTTCGATGTTGTCGCCGCGCACATAGCGCAGCCGAGTCTTCAACCCCGGCACACCCGCCGCAGCGAAGTCATAGTCGTAGATGGCCTGCCAGGTGCGCTCCTTGGCGTTGAGAAAGTCCGAGCTCATGGTCAGTTCGCTCATGCCCATCAACTCGGTGCCGGAGATATAGGGTGTGGCCGTCTCCCCGCTTGAGTGCATATAGCCAAGGCTTACGCGATGACCGCCGAGGCGGTAGCCGAACAGCGCCGAGAGGTTGCGGTTATCCACCTTGCCCGCCTTGGCACTGCCGTCCTCGCGGCTGAAAAAACTGCGCAGGTCGCTGGTGAACACACCCTCGCCCAGCGGCAGGTTGTGCAGCAGCGCCAGGGTGTCCTGCTGGTAGAGGTCGGCGACCTGGGAGTGATAGAGGCGCAGGCTGAGGTCTTTGTTGACCTGATAGTCACCGCCCACATACGCCAGGTGCGACGTGGTGGCGGTGGCGTTGAAACGCCGGTTGGGCGAGGCGATGGTCATGGCCTGGTAGTCGGTGGAGTCGCGCTTGTTGATGCGGTCGATGTAGCCGGTGTTGAAGGTCAGGCCATCGATGTCCTTGGAGCTCAAGGTGGTGCCGCGAAAGGTTTGCGGCAACAGGCGCGACGGGCTGGCAAAGGCGAACGGCAGGAAGATCGACACATCGCCGGCCTTCACCGTGGTTTGCGCAAACCGCAGCTTGGCAGTCGGGGCCAGGCGCGAGTACTCATCGGCGGCGCGCTTGTCGCTGGCCGACACCGGCAGCAACTCGGTGCCGCTGCGGTCCGGCGACGAGTCGAGCTTGACCCCCATCAACCCGCGCACATCCAGGCCGAAGCCCACCGGGCCCGGGGTGTAGCCCGATTCCAGGTTGAGGATGAACGCCTGGGCCCACTCCCGCGCGGCGGTCTTCGCCCCGTCGTCCTTGTAGTCGCGGTCCAGGTAGTAATTGCGCAAGGTCAAGGTGCCGTGGCTGTCGTCGATAAAGCCTGCGGCCCATAGCGAAGTGGGCAGCACGCTCAAGGCCAGGCATGCCATGAGCAGGCGTGGGGTATTGTTCGACACACAGGCGACGGGCGCCGCTGCAACGGCGTGCTCCATAGGGAGTTCTGGCATGTTCGATGTCCATTTTTTGTTGTTGTTTTTGGGGTGGCACACGCTCGGCCTCGTCGGCTTCGCGAGCCAAGAATGGAAACAGCCGGCGGTGCCCGTCAACCGCAACCGAGCGATAATCGAACATTAATAAAGCTATCTATTTTTTAGTTGCATATGGATCAACATAGCAAGCCAATGAATTACATGGATTTATTCATGTTTTATGGGCGGATTAATCCACGATTCATTTTTTAGTTATCTTTGTTATCTTAATCACCAGCAGCCACTCGCGCTCGTCACTACAACAAAAACAACAATGAGGTTTGCCCATGGACAGTCCATCGCGTCGTTCGACGCTGACTATTGCGTTGTGCTTTATCGTTGCGCTGATCGAAGGGTTCGATCTGCAGGCCGCCGGCACTGCCGCCGCCGGGTTACGTCAAACGTTCGCCCTGGATCCGAAGATGCTCGGCTGGGTGTTCAGCGTCGGCATCATCGGCCTGCTGCCGGGGGCGTTCTTCGGCGGCTGGGTCGCCGACCGCATCGGGCGCAAGAAAATCCTGGTGGGTGCCGTGCTGCTGTTCGGGCTGTTTTCCCTGAGCACCGCGTTTGTCGACAGCTACGCCAGCCTGTTGCTGGTGCGCTTTCTCACCGGCCTGGGCCTGGGCGCCGCGTTGCCCAACCTGATCGCGCTGTGCGCCGAAGCGGTGAGCGAACGCAACCGGGGCACGGCCATCAGCGTGATGTACTGCGGGGTGCCGCTGGGTGGCGCATTGGCCGCGGTGGTGGCGATGTTTTCCAGTGAGCACTGGCAGACCACCTTTATCGTCGGTGGCCTGGCGCCGTTGCTCGCCGTGCCGTTGATGATCCTGCTGCTGCCGGAGTCCAGCGCCTTTCGCCAACAGCGCGACACTACGCACGGCGCCCGCCCTTCTACCGGCCAGGCGCTGTTCGGCGAAGGTCGCGCCCGCGCCACGTTGGCGTTGTGGCTCAGCTATTTCTTCACCCTGACCGTGATGTACATGCTGCTTAACTGGCTGCCGTCGCTGTTGCTGGAGCAAGGTTTCAGCAAGCCCCAGGCGGGCATGGTGCAGATGCTCTTCAATATCGGCGGCGCCCTCGGCTCGCTGCTCGGCGGCGTGCTGCTGGATCGCTGCAATGCCGTCAAAGTGGTCCTGGGTGTGTATGCCGGATTGCTGGCGGCATTGGCCGGAGTCGGGTTGTCGGTAGGCATCGTGCCCATGGCCATTGCCGGTTTTGCCGCCGGCCTGTTCGTGATGGCCGCGCAGTTGGTGCTGTATGCATCGGCACCGCCCTCCTACCCGACCTCGGTGCGCGCCACCGGTGTCGGTGCTGCGGTGGCCGTCGGCCGCCTGGGTTCGGTGGCCGGGCCGCTGGCGGCCGGGCAACTGCTCGCCGCCGGCGCCGGCACCGCCGGGGTACTGCTGGCGACCTCCCCCGGGGTGGTGATTGCCGCACTGACCATCATCAGCGTGATGGTGCGTACGGCGCCCACTAGAACTTATGCAGCCAATTGAGCACCAGTTTGTTGCCCTGCGTGCGGTTCTCCGCCTGCTGCTCGAAATAGGCATTTACCGATAGCACGTCTTCCTTGCTGAACCCGTAGACCAGGCCTGGGCCAATGGCCCAGACCTTCTCCCGACGCCCGCTCACGGCGTGCCCATCGACCTGGGTGTCGGTGATCTGCTTCAACCAGTAGCCGTTAACCCCCACGCTCAGTTGCTGGCTCACGGCATATTGCAGGGTCAGGTTGGCATGCAACGCCTGCCCGGCCTGGGTATCGGAAACATCCCCGAAGCCTGCCTGCGGATCATCGTTCTTGCCATTCCACAGGTACATGAACCGCCCGCTCGTCGACCACGTCGGGCTGAACCAGTACGTCGCCGCGTAATACGGGTTGAATGACCAGAAGTTGCTGCCTGGGTTGATCGAGCGCTTGCGGTCATAGGCGCCCACCGGCACCGAGATATCGGCTTCGATACGTTGGGTCAACAGCGGGCTGCCATCGGCGCGGCTCAGAGTCGGCAGTTGCAGGAAGGGCCCCACAATCACATCACCAAAGCCGGCGCGAGAACTCAAGGCCGCATTGTTCAACCCGTCGTCGACATCCACATGGGCCAGGGAGGTGTTGATCAGGGTGAATCCGGGCATCGCGCCATTCGCCAAGGGTTGGCCGAGGTAGATGATCTGTGTGGTAGGCGCCACCACTTCCACGTCCTGGTTGGGCAGTGCCAGCTTGTGGCCGTTGGCATCATTGAAGCGGCTGGCCCGGGAATACGTCAGGTATTCCTCCAGGTACCAGCCAGGGCCGGCGGGTGCCGGTGAGCCGTCGTAGAAACTGGTGCTGCCCAGGTTGAGGCCGGGCAAGTCGTAAGCATGTGCAGTCGATGACAGTGCGATAAAGGTCCCGGCCGCAGCCGCCCGCAAGATAGGCTTGAGCATCTTGTATGTCCTGTATTTTTGTTGTTGTTCAAGACCCCCGGCACGGTGGATCCGCACCGGGGTTTACCGCTGGAGCAACCCCTACACGTAGGTCGCCGCCAACCCACCGTCCACCGGCAGATTGACCCCGTTGACCCAGCGCGCGGCGTCGGAGCAAAGGAAGGCGATCACCGCCGCCACCTCATCGGCCAGGGCCGGACGGGTCATGCGCTGGCTGTCCGCAGCCACCCGCTCAGGCCCGAGCATGCTGACAAAATCGTCGAGAATCGGGGTAAACACCGGCCCCGGCGCCACGCAGTTGATACGCACCGCGTGATCACGAAACCAGGCCTGGGATTGCTGGAAGCTCCACACGATCAGCGCTTCCTTGAAGTACTGATAACAGCTGGCCTGCTCCACCGGATTGGCCGCCAGCCATTGCTGCCCAGCCTCGAAGCCTTGGGTGGCAGCCAGGGCCTTGTGCAGCTCCAGGCGTTGCGGCCATTGCGCACCGAGCACCGAGGCGACATTGACGATGCTGCCGCCCGCCGCCATACGTGGCAGCAGTGCTTGAGTCAGGTGCCGCAACCCCAGGTAGTTGACCGTGGCCACCGCTTGCACGGGCGCGGTACCGGGCACGCCGGCGATGTTGCACAGCCCGTCGACCCGCGCCGGCAGGCGTGCCACCAGGGCATCGATGCTGGCCGGGTCGCCCAGGTCAGCCTGGAAGAAGCCATCCAGGGTCAGTTGCGGTGCATGGCGATCAACGCCGATCACCGTGGCGCCCTGGAAGCGCGCGAGCCGCGCCAGCTCGGCGCCAATGCCGGAGGCGACGCCGGTGACGACCAGGGTTTTGTTGTGCAGGTTCATGTTCAAGCCCTCTTGTTTTTGTATAGGCATAGGTGGATCAAAACGGATAGGCAGGCGCAGTGTTCTTCACCGTGACCCATTGCCACTGGCTGTACTCGTCCCAGTCGGCCGGCCCGCCTACGCTGCCGCCATTACCGGAAGCGCCGCGCCCACCAAAGGGGTTGATGCATTCGTCGGCGACGGTCTGGTCATTGATGTGCAGCAGGCCGCAGTCAAGCCGCTCGCCGATAGCCATGGCACGCCCGACCGAAGGCGAGATGATCGCGGCCGAGAGGCCGTACTCGGTGCGGTTGGCCAGTTCGATGGCCTCCTCGTCCGTGGCAAAACTGACCACCGTGGCCACCGGGCCGAAGATTTCATCCTCAAACGCACGCATCCCAGGCCGCACACCGCTGAGCACGGTGGGCTGGTAGAACAACTGGTCGTATTCGCCCCCCGCCTCCAACCGTGCGCCCGCTTGCAGGCTGTCGCTGACGATCTCGTGCACGCGCTGCAATTGCCGTTGGTTGATCAATGGGCCGAGCGCGGCTTCACCGCGGGCGGCATTGCCCACCGTCAACACCCGGGCCTTGTCCACCAACTTGCGCGTGAGGCGTTCGGCGATGGATTCATGGGCGAGAATCAAGCCGGTGGCCATGCAGATTTGCCCCTGGTGCAGCCAGGCGCCCCAGGCGGCATTGCTCGCGGCCAGGTCGAGGTCGGCGTCTTCGAGAATGATCAGCGGGTTCTTGCCGCCCAGTTCCAGCGCGACTTTTTTCAGGTGGCGTCCGGCCACTTCGGCGACTTTGCGCCCTGCCGCCGTCGACCCGGTGAACGCAATCATCTGCACATTCGGATCGCGGCACAGCGCCTCACCCGCCGGCGCGGCACCGGGCAATACCTGCAGCAGGCCCTTGGGCAAGCCCGCCTCTTCGAACAGCCGGGCGATCAGAAAACCACCGCTGACCGGGGTCTGCGGGTCGGGCTTGAGCACCACCGCATTGCCCGCCGCCAGGGCCGGGGCCACCGAGCGCAGTGAGAGCACCAGCGGAAAATTGAACGGTGAAATCACCCCGACCACGCCATGGGGCTGACGCCGGGCATAGGACAGGCGACCTGCCGCACTGGGCAGCACCAGCCCGTGAGGTTGGGACAACAGCCCCGCCGCCTGATGCAGCAGCACAATCGCCTCGCGCACTTCGTGCTCGCCCTTGAACAACGCGCCGCCGGTTTCCCGCGCGACGTACAGCGCCAGTTCGGCAAAGGACTGCTGGGCCAGGTCCGCCGCCTTGCGAAACACCTCGGCGCGCTCCCGTGGGCCGAGTGCTGCCCAGGCCGGCTGCGCCAGGGCCGCGCTGCGGCAGGCCACGGCGATGTCGGCCGGGTTGGCCATGGCGCAGCGCATCAGGGGTTCGCCGGTGGCGGGTTCGATCACCGCGATCACGGACCCCGAGGCAGGTATCCAGTCGCCGTTGAACAGGCATTCGGACGCAATGGCCCGCTGTAGCAAGTGGGTGGTTTCAGGTACTGACATGGCAACTCCCGGTTCTTGTAATTGTCATCGCCTGCACAGGGTGCAAGCGCCGCATCAAGCCTTGAGCAAAGGCTGTGCCGCTTGCACCCAACGACGCAGACATAAAGGACCGAGGGCTCTGGGACGAGGCCTGCCACGCGGCGCCCATGCCTCACTGCCCCATCGGCTGCAAAAACCGCGGCACCGCCACTTGTTCAATTGATAAGGTTATGTTTAATAACTATCTGAGTAGTTACTCATATCGATCACTCGCTTTGCAGGGGCATAACAATGACTAATCCCCACAGCGCGCTGCCCGACGACCGGGTGGCCAGCGCGCCCTACCATCCGCGCGGCGACAGCCGTCAACTCAGTGAGAGCAGTTCGCCCACCCCGGCGGAACTGACCGATTGCCTGTTCTTCTCGCCCGAAGACGGGCGTATCTGGCTCAACGATCAACGCATGGTGTTGCTGCACGGTTCGTCGTTCGGTGCCCTGCGCGCGGAGGTCATCGAACGCCTGGGGCTGGAGCAGGCGCGTGGCCTGTTCACCCGCACCGGTTATGTCTCCGGCGCGCGGGACGCGCGGTTGATCCGCGAGCGCTGGCCACAGGCCGATGCCGCCGCCGTGTTTCGCGCCGGGACCCACCTGCACACCCTGGAAGGCATGACCAAGGTCGAACCGCTGCACTTCAAGTTCGATGCCGACTCGGGGTTCTATGAAGGCGAGTTCCTCTGGCACCACTCCTGCGAGGCCGATGAACACGTGGGTGCCTACGGCATCGGCCAGGACCCGGTGTGCTGGACTGAAACCGGCTATGCCATCGGTTTTGTCAGTGGCCTGTTCGGGCAAATGGTGATTTTCCGCGAGGTGGAATGCCGGGGCATGGGCCACCGCTGTTGCCGGGTGATCGGCAAGACCGCGGAGCAATGGGGTGACGTCGAGCAGGACCTGCGTTACCTGAATGTGTCCCAGGCCGTCGCCGGCCCTGTCGCCCCCACGCCCGCCAGCCCGCTGCGCAGCAATGGCGGAGTCACTCAGCCGCAACCGTTGGTGGGCGCCAGCGCAGCCTTCAACGCCGCGATGCAAGCTTTGCAACGGGTCGCATTGACGCCCGCGACCGTGCTGATCAGCGGCGAGTCCGGGGTCGGCAAGGAGATGTTTGCGCGCCAGTTGCACCAGCTCAGCCGCCGCCAGGACAGCCCGTTCGTGGCGCTCAATTGCGCTGCCATTCCGGACAACCTGATCGAGGCCGAGCTGTTCGGTGTCGAACGCGGCGCCTATACCGGCGCGACCCACTCGCGGCCTGGACGTTTCGAACGGGCCCAGGGCGGCACGCTGTTTCTGGATGAAATCACCAGCCTCAGCCTGGCCGGGCAAAGCAAGTTGCTGAGGGCCTTGCAGGAACGGGAAATCGAACGGGTCGGCGGAGTGCGCGGTATCAAGGTGGATGTGCGCGTGGTGGCCGCCACCAATATCGACCTGCGTAAAGCCGTGGCTGACGGCAGCTTTCGTGAAGACCTGTTCTACCGCCTGAATGTCTACCCCATCGCCCTGCCCCCGCTGCGCGAACGCCGGGACGACATCCCGCTGTTGATCAATGCGTTCCTCACGCGCTTCTGCCAGGAATACGCGCGAACACCGGCGGGCCTGACCATGCGCGCCCTGAAGGTGTTGCTGCGCTATGACTTCGCGGGCAATGTGCGCGAGCTGCAAAACCTGATCGAACGCGGCCTGATCGCCAGCGACGAAGGCCAACCCATTGACCTGGTGCACCTGTTTCGCAACGAACCGATGCCGGCCGATCCCTACGGCCTCGACGACCACGGCAGCCTGTCCAACAGCGCACCGCCGCCGTGCCTGGCACTGTTCGACACCCTTGGCCAACTGGAACCGGGGTTTTCCATCGAAGGCCTTGAGTCGCGCCTGCTCAACGAAGCCCTGCAACGCAACGCCGGCAACCTGGCCGCCGCCGCCAGGCTTGTGGGGCTCAGCCGCGCTCAATTTGCCTACCGGTTGAAGAAGCATCAGCGGCAAAGCCCTTGATGGGCAATTAGTGCTTTAAAAGCTTTACCCAATTAAGTATTTTGCAGGGATACCGGGGCGATAAGCGCCCCTCTTTTTACTCGTGACAAGGATCTCCTGTGAGCGGACTGCGTGAACGTCAGAAAGCCGAACGCCGGCAAGCTATCAGCCAGGCCGCGATCGAGCTGTTTGAGCGCCAGGGTTTCCAGAACACCACCATCGAGCAGATCGCCAGCCAGGCCGGGGTGTCGCCGCCGACGGTGTTCAAGTACTTCGGCAACAAGCAGGAAATCATCCTGGAAATCCTGCATCACGCCGATCAGCGCGCAATCAGCGACACCCGCCGCGAGATCCACACAATGGACGATCCGGTCGAAGCGCTGTGCCACCTGGAAAGCCTGCTCACCGGCTATGCCCTGGAAGTCATGCACCCCAGCCTGTGGCGTGAACTGCTGCCGCTGATCCTGTTCGGCGGCAACAATGAACTGCCGGCCGGTTATCGCGCCATGAACGATGCGCTCAGGGCGGAAATCAGCGAACTGCTGCGGGAACTGCAACGGGCCGGCAAGCTGCGCCCGCAACTCGATGTGGAATTGGCCGCGTTCCTGTTGAACGACTATTCGCACCTGCAACTGTTCAGGCTGGTGAACCAGGAACAGCCGGATCTCGACGCGCACTCGACCCAGGTCAGGCGTATCACCGAGCTGCTGTTCTACGGCATGCAGGCCTGACCCGTTGCAGGGTCAGGCCACACTGATCAGCGGTTGCTCTTGATGGCCGTCCAGGTGCGGGTACGGATGCGCTCCACGGCGGCCGGAATCGGTTCCAGGGCGAACAGGGTCTTGCGCGCTTCCTCCGGCACATACATGTTGGGGTCGTTGCGGATGCTGGCGTCCACCAGCGCAGTGGCGTCCTTGTTCGGGTTGGGGTAGCCGATCTTGTTGCTGATGCGCGCAATCACGTCCGGGCGCAGGATGTAATTGATGAACGCATGGGCCTCCGCCAGATCGGGTGCCTTGGCCGGGATCATCATCACGTCCGCCCACATCGGCGCGCCTTCCTTGGGCAGTGCCATCTCGACCTTGACGCCCTTGCCGGCGGCATCCGCCAGTCGCGTGGCCAATGCGACACCGCCGGACCAGCCCACGCCCACACAGATATCACCGTTGGCCAGGTCCATGCCGTAGCGCGACGAGTTGAAGTAAGTGACGTAAGGGCGAATCTTCATCATCACGGCCTGGGCTTGCACATAGTCCTCACGCTTCTGGCTATTGGGGTCGAGGCCCTTGTAGTGCAAGGCAATCGGCAGGATCTCGTTGCCGGCGTCGAGGAAACCCACGCCACAACTGGCGAGCTTGGCGAGGTTTTCTTCCTTGAAGATGATGTCCCAGCTGTTCATCTGCACGTCGGGCCCCAGGGCCTTGCGCACCTTGTCGACGTTGTAGCCGATCAATGTGGTGCCCCATAGGTAAGGCACGGCGTAGCGGTTGCCGGTGTCACCCACGGCTTCAAGGGATTGCATGAACTGCGGGTCCAGGTGCTGCCAGTTCGGCAACTGCTGGCGGTCCAGCGGCTGCACGGCTCCGGCCGTGATCAAGTGCCCCAGGTTGGCGGTGCCGGGGAACACCACGTCATACCCGGAGTTGCCCGTCAGCAGCTTGGACTCCATGGTTTCGGCGCTGTCGAACACATCGTAAATCGGGCGAATGCCGGTTTCTTCCTGGAAACTCTTGAGCACTTCGGGTGGCAGGTATTCGATCCAGTTGTAGATCCGTACGGTGCGTTCTTCAGCCAGGCAAAAACCACTGATGAGCAACGAGGCGATAGTGCCCAGCACGGTGTTACGCAAAAATCTGTTCATGATCAAAACACTCCAGCGCGGCCGCGATGGCTCGCAGCACTTAATAGCGGTAGGTGAAATACAGTTCCAGCGCACTGAACATCTGGTCGTTACCGAACACCTGTTTGGCGGCGGCCAGCGGCTTGACCCAGTTGTAGGACAGCGACGTATAGAACGACGGCGTGGGTGTCCAGTCGAGGAAAACCACACTTTCGTCAGCAAAGCGCCGATCGCTGACCGGCGCGCCCATGTAGTTTTTCTCGTCCAGCCAGAACTGGTAGTGAATCGCGCCGAGGGTCAGGGTGTCGTTGAGGTGGGTCTTGAGGGAAAACTGCTGGACGTTTTCGTTGCTGTTGAACAGCAGGTAGTTGCCGACCACATCCCCGACCAGCCATGTGCTCCAGTCGACAAAGCCTTTGCTCAGTGAATCCCAGGCTTTCTGGCGGTTGTCGGTGAGGTTGTCGTCGCCGGAAAAGCTCGCGTAGCGGTAGCCGAGGACCGGCGTCAGCGGCAAGGTAGCGAAGGCATAGTCGGCCTGGGCATACCAGGCGTTGGCATCGTAGTCGACACCCTCGCCGCTGCCGCGCTCCAGCGCGTACTCGGCATTCAGCGTCAGCGCCTGTACGCCGGGCACCTTGGCGTTGAGCGCCCTGACGTTGTACACCTGCATCCCGTCCCGACGGCGTGGCAGCGTGCTGCCCCTGGGGCCGAGGGCATTGACCTTCATGGCCATGGCACCGAGCGTCACCTGGTCATCGAGGTTGTAATCGAGGTTGACGCCGGTCATGCGGAAGTCGCCCAAGTCATCATCGGTGCGCAAGGTGAAGGCCTGGGACTTCAGCGCGCCATGATCCCAGGCGAGGATCGCCGAATCCTTGAACGCGGTTCGCGGGCCGAGCCAGTAGGCGCCATCCTTGTACTGGTCGAGGTTACCGTCCATGACGATGAACCCCGTACCGATCATGTAGTTCTGGCGGCCGGCGGTGAACTTCCACTCGCCGGCGCGAAAACCGCCGTAGAGTTCTTCGGCTGCGACCTTGCCGTCGGAGCTGCGGGTGAAGCCTCCCGCATCGCCATCGCCGAAGGTGCTCGCCGCCACCAGGGAACCGCCGGCCAGCAGGCTGAAATCCGGTTGCAACGCATACTCGAGCTTGACCCCCGGCTTTACGTAGACCTCTTGCCAGTTGATGCGGGCGCCGCCGTTTTTACCGTTGCGTGCATCGACCTGGCCGCTGCCGAAGTTGACGCCACGGGTAAACAGCGTCGCCCCGCCCACGGTGAGATTGACTTCACCCTTGAGATCGCCGTCCTCAAAGGTGTAGCCCGCCAGCGCGACGTGGGTGGTCAAGGGTAAGCCGAGCGCTAACAGCGCTCGAGAGAAACGCTTGGTGAAAACCATAAGAAGCTCCTGTGGAATTATTGTTGTTACAGGGCAGTCAATGGCGACGCAGGGCGCCGCCAACACCTGGGCAAGCCAGGTGAATAGAACGCAAGACTCTTATTGTTTGGCGTGGATCAGCGACTCAGGTGGGCGGCGATTGCGCGCAGCATGCGCACGCTGTCGGTATCGAACGGGCTGACCGCATCGGTGAGTGACGATTGCTTGACGATCACCACGCCGGACGGTTTGTCGATGAACAGGTATTGGCCGTGGATCCCTCCGGCCATCAGGGCTTGGCTGTGGTCGTTGAACACGTACCACTGGCTGCGATAGGACGCACCCGGCGTCCAGCTGGAGAACTCGGCATTTTGCGCGTAGATCGCCGGATCAGAACCGGCGGCGATACGGGCTACGGTCTCGGGCGACAGCAGCTCGACCCCGTCCTGGCGACCGTCGTTGGCCAGCAGGCGACCGAAGCGCGCCATGTCTCTCAAGGTGGCACTGAAGCCCGCCCCGGCAACGTTACGGCCCCAGGGATCGGCCATGAAATAACCGTCGCGTTCGCACCCCAAGCGCCCCCAGATCTGTTCCAGCATCTGACTGCACGCCTGGCCCGAGGCCCGTTCCATGACCCATGCCAGGACTTCGGTGGTGGCGGTCACGTAATGGAAAAAGCCGCCGTGTGCGCCACGCTTTTTCAGTGACGGCAGGTACTGGTACAGCGATTCAAACTGGGCGTATTGCGCCGGTGCCGGCTGGAAACCGCAGGCATAACCGTACTGCGAACTCTCGGAGGCGGGATCGTCATACACCTCGTTGTAGTCGATGCCCACCGCCATATCGAACAACTGGCGCACGGTGGCATCGCCAAACGCACTGCCCACCAGTTCAGGCACGTAGTACGCGGCAGACAGCTCGGGCTTGAGCATGCCGTTGGAAACCAGTTGTTCGCCAAGGGTGCCGATCAGCGACTTGGTCACCGAGAACATGATGTGCCGGTCATCCGCGCGCTGGCCGTTGAAGTAGCGCTCGAACAACACCGTGTCGCCCTGCATCACTAAAAAAGCGTCGGTCTGGCTGGCCACAAGGTGTTCGATCACGCTGATGCTGAGCCCGCATTCGCTGTCGAAACACAGTTGGTCCAGCGCTGTGGGCGCTTCCTTGAGCTGACCGGCAGGCCTTGAACCCGCCGCCACGTCAATCGTGGGACGCAGCCGCGCCAGATGACGGAACCCCCACTGGCTGAAGGGCGCGCGCATCCAGTTGTGCCACGTTACCCGGTGTTTCGGCTCGGCCGGGAAGCCCTGCATCAGCGCAGGTGCCACGGGGGTTGCAAAGCACGACTCATTGGCCTCGACGTAAAGAGTCGCCAGTACAGACGGGGTTTTAACACTCATCGGGATAACCCTGAAAATGACTCTGCATGGGAGCAGATGCACAGGAATAATTATCCGATATTTTATTTTAGTCAATAAAACTTTTTACTCATTAACCTAGAAATCAGTTGTACGACAACGCAATTCCATATGATAGGATTTCTCATGCAGCGGACGTTCGATTCGCTGCACCAGTGGCAAGGACGTCCGCTCGAGAAACGCGCATGCCTGTGCGCGTTTAAACACTCAAGTTAATCAAGGATCTGATTACTCATGACAACCCCCTCAACCTTCACTGCCTCAAAACTGGCCAGTGCCGTTATCGGTGCCCTGCTGTTTTCCAGCGTTCCTGCGCATGCCGCGGACATCTGGCTGGATTCGGCCACCACCGGTTGGGCCACTCAGAACGGCGGCACCAAGGGTGGCTCGCGAGCTGCGGCGAATAATATCTACACGGCAAAAAACGCGGCGGAGCTGAAAACCGCACTGAGCGCGTCGGTGGGCACCAATGGTCGCATCATCAAGATCACCGGCATCATCGATATCAGCGAAGGCAAGGCTTATACGACGACTGCTGATATGAAGGTACGCGGTCGCCTGGATATTCCTGGCAAAACCACCATCGTCGGTACCACCAGCAATGCCGAGATCCGTGAGGGTTTCTTCTATGCCAAGGAAAACGACGTCATCATCCGCAACATCACCATCGAAAACCCTTGGGATCCCGAGCCGAAGTGGGACCCCACGGACGGCAGCGCCGGCAACTGGAACTCGGAATACGATGGCCTGACCATCGAGGGCGCCAATAACGTGTGGGTCGATCACGTGACCTTTACCGATGGCCGCCGTACCGATGACCAGAACGGCAGCGCCAACGGCCGTCCGAAGCAGCATCACGACGGCGCGCTGGATGTTAAAAACGGCGCCAACTACGTGACCATCTCGTACTCGGCATTCAAGTCGCACGAGAAGAACAACCTGATCGGTTCCAGCGACAGCCGCACCACCGACGACGGCAAGCTCAAGGTCACCATCCACAACAGCCTGTTTGAGAATATCTCTGCCCGTGCGCCGCGCGTGCGTTTCGGCCAGGTGCATCTGTACAACAACTACCATGTGGGCAGCACCAGCCATAAGGTGTACCCGTTCTCGTACGCTCACGGTGTGGGCAAGAACTCGAAGATCTTCTCCGAGCGTAACGCCTTCGAAATCGCCGGTATCAGCGGTTGCGACAAGATCGCCGGCGACTACGGTGGCAGCGTCTACCGCGACACCGGCTCGACCCTCAACGGCAGCGCATTGAGCTGCTCGTGGAGTTCGAGCATCGGCTGGACCCCGCCGTACAGCTACACTCCGCTGGCTGCCGATAAGGTCGCCGCCGACGTCAAGGCCAAGGCCGGCGCCGGTAAGCTCTAAGCAACACTGTCACCTGTGAAATGAAAAGCCCTCGGTGACGAGGGCTTTTTTGCTACTGCACCAGTTGGTTGATCTCGATGATCGGCAACAGCACCGCCATCACGATCACCAGCACCACCGCGCCCATCACCACGATCATCAGTGGCTCCAGCAGTGCGGTCATGCCCATCGCCCGGCGCTCGATATCGCGGGACAGTGTCTGCGCGGCGCGATCGAGCATCGGCGGCAGCGAGCCAGTCTTTTCGCCGCTGGCGATCAGGTGGATCAGCAGGGGCGGAAATACTTTCTCCGCCGCCAGCGCCGTGGCCAGGCTGACGCCTTCGCGCACCTTGGCCGTGGCATCGTTGACGCACTGGCTCAGGCGCTCGTTGGACAGGGTTTGCCGCGCCGCTTCCAGGGCTCGTAGCAGCGGCACGCCGGCACCGCCGAGAATCGCCAGGGTCGAGGCAAACCGTGCGGTATTGAGCCCGAGTACAAAACGCCCGATCAGCGGCAGGCGCAACACGCGACGATGCCAACCCAGACGCGCCAGCGGGTTGCGCAGGTACACACGCCAGCCCCAGAAACCCGCGATCAAAGCACTGAGGCACAGCCAACCCCAACCGCGAATGAAATCACTGGCATTGAGCATCGCCAATGTCAGCCCGGGCAAGTCCTGGCGCGCCTGGGAAAACGCACTGACCACCTGGGGCACCACGTAGCTGAGCAGGAAGATCACGATGGCGATCGAGACCAGCCCTACCACCCCAGGATAGATAAACGCGGTGAGGATTTTACTGCGCAGGTTATTGCGTTCTTCGATGTAGTCGGCCAACCGCTCCATCACCTGGGCGAGGTCGCCGGACTCCTCCCCCGCCGCAATCAGCGCGCGGTAGATCTCCGGAAAGTCCCGTGGCCGTGCAGCCAAGGCATCCGCCAGGCGCATGCCGCTGCGTACATCGGCACGCACCGCACTCAGGGCCTGGACGATGTGTTTACGCTCGGCCTGCTCCACCGTGGCACTCAACGCGGCCTCCAGCGGCAGGCTGGCGCTGAGCAGGCTGGCCAGTTGCCGCGTGGCCCAGGCCAGGTCGTTGTCCGACAGCTTGGCGCTGAACAGGCCCGCGCCAGCCCCCGAGGCCGTATTTTGCTCAAGGTGCACCGACAAGGCTGTCAAGCCACGCCGGCGCAGAATCCCGAACGCCTCGCGCTGACTGTCGGCTTCCAGGTGTCCACTCTCGATCTTGCCCATGGCGTCGGCGGCTTCAAAACGGTAGCGATTCATCAGGCGTCCCGTGTCACGCGGAGCACTTCTTGGGGTGCCGTCACGCCGCTGTTGACCCAGCGTTCGCCATCCTCACGCATGCTGCACATACCGGCGCTGCGGGCTGCGGCCCTGAGCGCCTGCTCACCGGCGCCCTGGTGAATCAGCGCGCGAATCGCGTCGTCAATGCAGAACAGTTCATGAATGCCGGTGCGACCGCTATAGCCGGTGTGGTTACACGCCAAACACCCCAGTGGACGCCAGGTGCCCGGGCTGGCCGGGTCTTCTTCCTTGCATTGCGGGCAGAGACGACGCACGAGGCGTTGCGCCAGAACCCCAAGCATTGAAGACGCCAGCAAAAACGGCTCGACGCCCATGTCCAGCAGGCGGTTGACGGCGGAGACCGCGTCGTTGGTGTGCAACGTAGCGAGTACCAAATGCCCCGTGAGCGAGGCCTGCACCGCGATTTGCGCGGTCTCCAGGTCGCGGATTTCACCGATCATGATGACGTCCGGGTCCTGGCGCAGGATCGCTCGCAGGGCCAGGCCGAAGGTCATGTCGATCTTGGCGTTGACCTGGATCTGGCTGATGCCCGGCAGGTCGTATTCCACCGGGTCTTCCACGGTGAGGATATTGCTGGTACTCGCATCCAGCCGCGCCAGCGCCGCGTACAGGCTGGTGGTCTTGCCGCTGCCGGTAGGCCCGGTGACCAGCACAATGCCATGGGGCTGGCGGATCAACGTGTCGAGGCGCGCCAGCAGCTGCGGCTCCATGCCCAGGGTCTCCAGTTGCAAACGCCCGGCCTGCTTGTCGAGCAAGCGCATCACCACGCGCTCGCCATGCCCGGTGGGCACGGTCGACACACGAATATCAATCGGCCGACCCGCCACGCGCAAGGCGATACGACCGTCCTGGGGCAGGCGTTTTTCGGCGATGTCGAGCTGGGCCATGATCTTGATCCGCGACACCAGTGCGCCATGCAGCGCCTTGCGCGGCGACACCACATCCCGCAACGTGCCGTCGACGCGGTAGCGCACCACGGAGTGGGTTTCATAGGGCTCGATATGGATATCACTGGCCTCGTCCCGCGCCGCCTGGGTGAGCAAGGCGTTGATCATGCGGATCACCGGCGCGCCGTCCTGGGTGTCGAGCAGGTCGGTGATCTCGGGCATGTCCTGCATCAGGCGGTCGAGGTCGACCTCGTTCTCTGCCGCGCCCACCACGGCGGCGGCGCTGCCCGTATCGGCGTAGGCACTGGCGAGGAGGCCGTCGAGTTCGTCGTCGCGTACCTGCTCGAGGTGGGCCTGGCCGAACTGGCGCCGTACTTCGCTGATGGACCAGCCGGGGGTTGAGGGGCAGACGGTGAGCAGCATGCCGTCGGCGCCGGGACGCAGGAGGATGCGTTGGGATTTGGCCCAGGCATAAGGGAGAAGGCTCACAAGACATCTTCCTGACCGAGCGCGGTCCAAATGTGGGAGGGGGCTTGCCCCCGATGAGGATGTGTCAGCCACAGATGTACAAACTGACCCACCGCAATCGGGGGCAAGCCCCCTCCCACATTTGGATCTTCATTTGGATTCATGGCCGTGCGCCTACCGGTACGGCGCGAATCAACGCCCTCGGCCCCTGCTGCTGCCCGCCCGGAATCGCCTTCTCCACCGACGGCAATTGCGGCGCCTGCACATCCGGCATCGCCCAGCTGTGTTCCGGCTGGGAATGGCCCTGGGCACGGCGCATGTAGTCATAGCGGTTCAGGGTGATCGCGCGCCCGGCACCACTGTCGCGGATGATATACGGGCGCAGGAACACCATCAGGTTGGTCTTGGTGACCGCCCGGCGCTCATTGCGAAACAGCACACCCAGCCCCGGAATGCTCGACAGCCACGGCACGGCTTCATTGCTCTGGCTGTAACCGTCCTGGAGCAGGCCGCCGAGGACCATGATCTGCCCGTCGTCGAGCAAAATACTGGTGTCGATCGCGCGCTTGTTGGTAACGATGCCGGCCGACGCGGCGCTGCTGGACGCGCGCTCATCGATGCTGCTGACTTCCTGGTAGATATCGAGTTTGACCGTGCCACCCTCAGAGATTTGTGGGCGTACATTCAGCTTCAAGCCGACCTCTTCACGGGTGACCGTCTGGAACGGATTATTGCTGGTACCGCCGCCACCGGTCACGTAGCTGCCACTGACAAACGGAATAGTCTGGCCCACAAAAATACTGGCCGCCTCGTTATCCAGGGTCAGCAGGTTCGGCGTCGACAGGACGTTGCTGCCGCCTTTGCTTTTAAGCGCGCGGGCCAACACCTTGAGGTCCATGACCTTGCCAATGCCGGGCACATCCACGGTACCGTTGATGAAGCCGAGGCTGAGTCCGCCGGGCAGCACGTCAACGCTGGTCTTGCCATTCAGGTTGAACCCCGCACCACCCAGGTTAGTCCCGCCGATCACGCCTTTGCCGGCCAGGTCGCCGCTCTGCCACTGCACGCCGAACTCATTGGCATCGTCCTCGCCGACTTCAACGATAAGGCTTTCAATCACCACTTGGGCGCGGCGCTGGTCGAGCATGTCGATGACTTCACGCAGGTTGCGGTACAGCGGCTCCGGGGCAGAAATCAGCAAGGTGTTGGTGGTCGAGTCGGCCTGGAGGGTCACGCCACCGGCGGTGAAGGCAACGTTTTGCTCATTCGTTTGCCCGCCGGGCTGGCTGCTCGAGCTGCTGGTCGTCTGCGCCGACTCATTGGCGCTGGCGGTACTGCCTTGGCCACTGCCCTGCCCGGTCTGGCTGCCGGAGATATTGGCACCCATTGTGCTGAGGGCCGACCGCGCATTGTCACCGCCACCGCTGTCGCTTTCACCGGTCAGCAAACCGCGTAACGACTGCGCCAGTTTCGCGGCCTGGGCGTTGCGCAGGTACACCACGTGCAAATTGCTTGGGTTGGCTTGGGCGTTATCCAGCTTGTAGATCAAGTTACGCGCCAACTCGGTCCGCTCCGGGCTGCCGGCACGAATCACGATCGCGTTGGAGCGCGGGTCGCCCACCACCGTGATTTTCTGCGTCGGATCGCTGCCCGGCTGCTCCAGCAGTTGCGAGACCATTTCGGCGATATCCACGGCGATCCCGTTTTGAACCTGCACCACGTCGGTATCGATGGCGCTCGGGGTATCGATACCGTCGATAAGCTGCGCCACCCGCGCCAGGTTCTCGGCGTAGTCGGTGACAACGATGGTGTTGTTGCCCGGGTAGGCGTTGATCGGGTTGTTCGGCGAAACGATCGGGCGCAGCACCGGGATCAGGTTCACCGCATTTTCGTATTGCAGGCGGAAGGTGCGGGTGAGCATGCCGCTGCCGCCCGGCTTGTCGGCACTGTAGATCGGCCCGCCGAGCAGCTTGGCATCGGCCTCAGGCACCACGTGCGCGATACCGCCCACATCCACCACGCTGAAGCCCTGCATGCGCAATGCCGCCAGCAGCATATCGTAGGCCTGATGCGCCGGCACCTGCCCTTCGGAAACCAGCGTGAGGGAGCCCTTGACACGCGGGTCGACCAGGAACTGTTGCCCCGTCGCACGGGACAACGCCCGCACCACGGCTTGAATGTCGGCCTCGACGAAATTCAGCGTGACCGGTTGATCGCCCAAGGGTTTGTTCGGCGCCACGCCGCTGTGACCGGCACCGCCGCCACGTGCGGGGTTGGTAACCTTGTGCAAGGGCCGCGACTGCCGTTCGATCTGCACTTGCGCACGCTGCCGGTCTACCAGGGCATCGCCGCTGCGCTGGGTGGTGGCCAGGGGCAGCCCGAGCTCACTGTCCTGGGGTAAATCCGCAGTGGGCTGCGCGCTGCACGCACTCAGTGCGAGCAACAGAAACGGCGCAGCCGTGCGTACATAATGGGAACCTGACCACTTCATGATGCTTCCTTAGCGCCGTGCATCCGATCCATACGGACGGTTCCTGTGAGAGTGCCTGCCGTGTTGTCGGCCGAGGCTTCGCTGGCGCGTTGCAAACGGGCCTCCACCACGTCCAGCGAAAATTGCCTCGGGTCACTCAATAACCAGCCGAGCACCGCATCGGCGGGGGCCGCGTCCAGTGTCAGTTGCCAGGACGCATCCTGGGCCTGTAACCGGTAGTGCCCCGCCAGTCCGGCAGCGTCGAGGGATTGCCGCAAGGAGTGTTCAAGGTCCAGCCCGACAGGCGTGGTGACCTCGCGAAGCAACAGCGCCAGTGCCTGGCTCTGGGCGCGCAGCTTCGGGGTTTCGACTTGCCAATAGTCAATGCTCTTGAGCGCTGGCTGGATCAGCGACAGCCAGACCAACAGGCTGGCAAGAAACACCGCCGCACCGCTGAGCATGGTTTTTTCCCGCGGGGCCAGCGCTTTCCAGCGTCCTCTGAATGCCATCAACCTCGGATTATTCATCGTCGTTTTCCACGCTGGAATCACCCTCTCCCGACGCGGGTTCGGCCATCGCACTCAGCGTCCAGATGCGCTCGTTGCGGTGGGCGGAAAGTCCCGCCTGGCTCAGCGCAGCCTGTACAGCGCCGTCGGCAGCGGGAGTGGCTTCGGCGGTCATCTGCAGCTGCAACTGGCGCTCGCTGAAGGTCAGCTGCTGGACGCTGCCAGCCATGAACGGCAGCGCCATGGCGGCTTGCTGCACCAGGTAAGCAAAGTCGTGATTGAGCTGCGCGGGCCCGCCCCCTTGCCGGATCGCCAACTGCTGGCGGGCCTGTTGCAGAGGGTTGAGAATCACCGGCAGCTCGGGAAATGCGTGCTTCACGCGCTGGCTCATCTGCTGCTTGAGCTGCTGCCCTTGCGCAACCTCGCGGGCGGCGTAAAGGTTGAGCCCGGCCACCCAGACACCCACGGCCAACGCACAACAGCCCAACGCCCGCCCCCAACCGGCCGCCGGTGAAGTGCGCCGGCCGACCCCGGCGTGCAATCCCCAGCCAGGGGCAGCGCCGTTCCAGCGCTGATGGCCCACGGGCCACAGCACACTTTCGCCGGTGGCGGCGAGCGCTTCCAGACGGTCCTCAACCAACGGTTCCATCGCCCCATGGGAGAGGCTGAAACGCAGCAGCAACTGGCCCTCAACCACACACCCATTGACCTGCCCGGCCGCTGGCACGGCTAAGCGGTAAGGCGCTGGATACAGGCCGCTCAGCTTCAATCCGTGCAGGCCAAGCAACTGACCGAGGCGATCCAGTAAAGCCTTGGGCAGCCAGCTCAGGTGCACCTGTCCATCGGCATCTCGAGCGCTGTGCGCCACATGCATCTGCTCGCAGGGCCCCAGGATCAAGGCCTGCGCAGCGCAGGTAACGGCCGCATCGATACGGGACGCTGACAGAGGCGGAAGTTCAATGCGCGTAAGTACCGTGTCCATGGGGTGAAGGAAACACTCGACGGCCTGAGACTTGGCCTGTTGTCCCAGCTGGCCAAGGGTGCTGATGCCGGTATGGCTGACGTGCCCCTTGCGGTCCAGTTGCGCGAACTCAAGCTCGGTGTCCGACGTCAAGGACTCCAGCGGCGGCAAGGCAAGGCGCAGGCGCGTCATACGCCCAGCCTCGACCAGATCACCCTGGGCATTGCGTCTTCCGGACGATGTAGCAGCGCAGCCAGGTGAACACGGCGCTGGTTGCGACGGGCCTGCCCCTGGAGCAGGAACCACTCACTGGTGATCCCGACGTTGAGGTGATCCACGTTCAAGTTGGGCAATCGCGCACGGTTAACGAAGTCGCCGCGATTGATAAACCACTGGCCGCGATCGCGCTCGGCGACCAACGCCTTGGCCTGCGCCCAGGACAAACCCGGCACCACCGCGGCCAGCACCTCGGCGCTGGCCGTATTGCCGTTGACCCAGGTGTTGACCGGAAGAATGCTGACGTAACGCTCGAGCCGCGCCAGGACCCGCTCATTGAGGCCTTCGATACCGCGTAATTGATCAAGACTGCGCAGCATCGGCTGGGTGGCGGGTAATGGCGGGGGCGGCTGCCCCACTGTTGAGGCAACCGGCCTATGTGGGTAGGCCGCAATCACGCGTTGGCTGATGCGCTGCGCCAGGCGGGCCTCGACACCGATCATCTCGCACAACCGCTCAAAGCTGCGCATCTGCCCGAGATCAACAGACTCTTGGGCGATTAAATTGCGCAGGTTGAACTTGCCTTGCAGGTCCTCAAGGCGGCCTTCGAATTCGCCGTCCTGAGCGGTGTTGATCGGCCGGGCCCATGGCTGGTCAAGCCGCGTCAGCACATCCTGCTCGCGGGCGTCCCGGAGCAATCGTCGGCTGACTTCCAGGCCGCCCAGCAGTGATGCACTGCCCTGCACTCGCGCCTGCTCGGCCTCAAGCGAACGGGTAAAAACGCTCTGGCGGGTGAGCATGCCGGCGGCGAGCACGGCGACCACTGCCGCGATCAGCATCGCGCTGATAATCGCCATGCCGCGCTGTTTCGCCCCTGTGGGCGAGTGTGATTTCATGGCCGCGCTTAGAGCTGCCAGGATCCGATATCGGCATTCACACCGTCGCCATCAGGCTGTCCGTCGGCACCGAGGGAGAAGATGTCGACTTCGCCGTTCGCGCCGGGATTCAAGTAATGGTAAGGACGGCCCCAGGGGTCGTTGGGCAGGCGCTCCAGATAAGAACGCCAGTTGGTATTTTTTGCATCTGCCGGGCGCTCGACCAGTACCTTGAGGCCCTGGTTCATGTTGGGATAGGTGCCGTGGTCGAGGCGATAAAGCTTGAGCGCCTGCATCAGGCCGGCGACGTCCTGCTTGGCCGCAATCGCCCTGGCCTGGTCCGGACGGTCCAGCACTTTAGGCACGACAATCGCCGCCAGAATGCCGAGGATGACCACCACCACCATGATCTCGATCAGCGTGAACCCTTGCTGAGCGTGGCGGGCGCGAGGCCCATATTTGATACGCGCGAAATCCATATCCACCATCCTTGGCTCGATCCTAATTCGGCGCGCAGTGTAACAAAACTAACTATCTGGATAGCAAAAATAATTGGCCACTGCCCGCGGCTGTCTGAGTGCTACTCTACGGCGTATTTTTTACGCCAAGAGTGACCCATGGAGCTGTCGCGCAAGGAGCAGGGTTTTACATTGATCGAGGTGCTCGTGGCCTTGGCGATCATTGCCGTGGCGATGGCGGCGGCGGTCCGCGTTGCAGGCTTGATGACCCAGAGCAATGGGTTGCTGCGCGACCGCTCGATGGCGCTGCTGTCGGCCCAGGGCAGGCTCGCCGAACTGCGCCTGGAAGGACGCCTGCCCAGAGGGCACAAAGCGTTTGACTGTGATCAGGGGCGTTTGCAGTTGCGTTGCGAGCAGAGCATCGCACCGAGCGCCGATGGACGCCTGATGCGCGTCACCCTGCTGGTGTCGGAGCGCAAGCGCGAGGCGCCACCGTTGGCGCGGGTGGAAACGCTGCTCAACCCGCCGAAGACAACGCCCCAATGAGCGTTCAGGGTCGGGTCAAGCGCGGTAGCACCACCGAGTCCGGCAGCGTGCTGACCTTAATGCGGGTGTGCTGCGTGCCCCGCTCAATCACTACTGCATCGCCCTCGATCGCCGCCAGGCGCACCCCTTGGGCCAATGACTCGCCCACCCGAAAACTGCGCGGCGGCCCCTCGTTCAGGCTCAGGATCGCCACCGCCCCGCGCGCGCCGGCCATCAGGCCAGAGACCTTGATGTCCACCACTGCCGGCTGGTTGGAAAACCACTGCAACGCCGGTGTATCCGGGCGCGCGGCCAAAACCGGCGGCTCGACCGGCGGCACCTGGGACTCGGCCGATGTCAGCAACACGGAAGACCAGACCAGCACACCCGCGAGCGCCGTGGCCAATGCCACTGCCTGCACCACTCGCGGCGCGGTCAAACGAAGAATAGCGACCAAGACAAAACCTCCTTGTTGTCCTGCCGGGCAGTCTACAGGAGAGACCCACGACGAAGGAGCGTTGTGTCATGACCAAGGCCAATCAGCAAGGCTTCACCCTGATCGAATTAATGGTGGTGCTGGTGATCATCGGCATCGCCTCGGCGGCGATCAGCCTGAGCATCAAACCCGACCCGTTGCAATTGCTGCGCAAGGACGCCAACCGCGTGGTCCAGATGCTGCAGATCGCCCAGGCCGAAGCCCGGGCCGATGGCCGCCCCATCACGTGGCAGGCCGACAATAAAGGGTTTCGCTTCAGTCGGCGCAACGCGCCTGGCCAGGGTTGGGATCACTTCATGAGCGATCCGCAACTGCGTCCCCGTGCCTGGGAAACACCCTCGATGAGCGTTCGTGTAACCCCCAGGCAACCGGTGGTACTGAATGCCGAATGGTTTGCCTCGCCCTTGCAACTGCAGCTTTCGGATGGCCAGCACCGCCTCGACATTCAACGCACCGCGACAGGACAAATACGCGTGGCGAACCAACCATGAAAACAGACCAGCACGGTTTTACCCTCATTGAAGTCATGGTAGCAATCATGCTGATGGCCATTGTCAGCCTGATTGCCTGGCGCGGCCTCGACAGCGTGAGCCGTGCCGACAGCCATCTGCAGGCCAGCACCGAGCAAACCGAAGCGTTATTGCGCACACTCAACCAGTTGGACCGCGACCTGGCCCTGCGCGCCAGCGTTGAACTGAGAACGCCAGCCTTGAACGATGACGAACAGCCCGACGGGCTCGCCGCAATCAGCGTTCGCAGCTCCGACCAGCATGATTTTCAACTGAACGTGATTCGTAACGCAGCCCTTCCCGAAAACGGTCTGCAACGGGTGCGCTGGTGGCTGGAGGGTGACACGCTGTACCGCGCCACATCAGCGGCCAGTGATCGATACCCGTTACCTGCGCCCAAAAAAGCAGTGGCCGTCTTATCCGGTGTCAGCGACCTGCAAGTGCGCATCTGGGAAGCGGGCCAGGGCTGGCGTCAGCTGGCCGGCAACCGTAAGGCCGATCCCATCGGCCTGGAAATCAACCTGACCCGCCAGACGCCGCAGGGGGAAGAACGCTATCGGCAAGTGGTGGGGCCGCTGCAATAAGCGAGTCAGCGACGACCCAGGTATCCCCACGCCCTGGAGCGGGCAAAGCACTGAGCGCTCCGATTAAAGCGAGTGAAAGATGTATTCAGTCTGTGCGCGAAGATCCAGTTCAACACCTGCCCCCTGCAGACGAGTGTAAAGGTCAGCGTCATCGACGCGGACTTTCCAGGACACATTGGCCGGTACATCGCCTCCCGCGCGAACGAGACTGATGGCCTGCTGCAATTGCACACGGTCGGTTAAGTAAACAGCCAGCGCGTTGCCTTTCCAAGCGGCAACACTCATCCCCAGCGCCGCGCAGACTGAAACTTTTGCCTTGGCATCGTCGCGGTCAGCCTGCCGGGAGCGTTGAATCTGATCCTCCAGGACAGGATCAACTACACGGTCAGACCATAGCACCTCTCCCGACTCCCAGACTTCCGGCGGGCAGACCTTTTCTTCGGGGCGCAGGGTCAGAAATGGATTGATTTCCATCGGATAGATTCGACACACCAGCGGTCGATCTTCATAGATCGTGCAGCGGTTATCCTCGCCAAGACTTGGACACTGGGTCAGTGCGTTACCCGCAAAAATGGCTATTACCTGAATCCGTGCCTCTCCACTGGCTACATCTACCGCGCGTTGCACGCTGTGGTTGTAGTGCCCTGGCAACGGGAAGACTGACGTGTCGAAAGCTTCGAGTATGACTGCGACGTTACCGCCACGATTTAACCACTCCTCGGCCTCTTGAAGCGTCAGAGGGATAAGACGTTCTTTACAGCAAGTTCCACACCCGTTGCAGGTAAACCGCGTGACGTTGTTTTTCATGGGCGTCACTGATTGGCTTATAGGTGTCATGATCAATCCTGTTTCTCGCTTCCAAACTTCCAGTGGAGGCGATGGTTAAAGAAACCAATGATATAGGCTGTATACCTGGTTTCAATCAGGCACTGAATCCCTACCAGGTATACTTGAACACCCCCTTCCCATGACCGGTCGCCACCGCTTGACAGATCGCTCGGCATCATCCGTGGCGACGCCGTATCACCCGGACTCCGGGCCTCTACGACTCGCACGTAGATGCCCGGAATCCGGTCTAAGGCTTAAACCAATTCGGCTAAAGAGGCCGGATTGAAGCCCTTCAGATCTGCGTAATCGCCTTTTTCCACTTTGGCGACCCAATCCTTGTCACTCAGCAGAACACGCCCTACTGCGATCAGATCAAACTCTTCGCGCTCCATTCGCTCGACAAGCCGATCCAGGCTCGCAGGGGTCGATCCCTTGCCGGCGAATGCGTGAGTAACATCATTATCCAGCCCGACCGAACCGACGCTGATGGTCGTGGCGCCAGTGACTTTCTTCGCCCAGCCCGCGCAGTTCAGCCCGTTCTCACCATCAATTTCGGGGAACTCAGGGTCCCAGAAGCGTCGCTGCGAGCAATGCAGAACATCCACACCCGCTTCAACCAGCGGCAGCAGCCAGTCTTCCATCAGTGCAGGAGTCTCGGCGAGGCGCACCCCGAAGTCCTGCTGCTTCCATTGACTGACGCGCATGATGATGGGGAATTCGGGCCCGACCGCATGACGCACAGCAGACACGATCTCAGCGGCAAAACGGGAGCGCTCTTTGATCGTCGGTCCGCCATAACGATCGGTGCGCTGATTGGTGCCGGCCCAGAAGAACTGATCGATCAAATAACCATGCGCCCCATGGATCTCAACGGTGTCGAAACCCAGGCGCCTGGCATCCGCCGCCGCCTGGGCGAACGCGGCAACTGCGTCTGCAATATCCTCTTCGCTCATCGCCACACCGCGAGGGACGTTTGGCGAATCGAGGCCAGACGGGCTTTCAACCGGCGCATCAGGCTCCCAGCCGCTGACGTCACGCACTGCGCCGGTGTGCCAGAGTTGCGGCCCCATACGGCCCCCGGCAGCGTGAACAGAATCGATCACGTTCTTCCATCCGGCCAGCGCTGCTTCACCGTGAAAAAAAGGAATACCGGGACCGTTACGGGAAGCAGGACGATTAATGACGGTGCCTTCTGACAAAATCAATCCGACTCGACCCTCAGCCCGCCGCCGGTAGTAGGCAGCGCTACCTTCACCAGGGATGCCCTCTGGGGAAAATTGCCTGGTCATCGGCGACATGACAATCCGGTTTTTCAGTTCAAGCGAGCGGATGGAAAGAGGACGAAATAAAACGCTGGTATCTGGGTTTGACATTGGATGGACTCCATTTGCTTTTGGAAACCATATAAGTATATTTTGTAAACTAAATGTCAATTAGGCACCTAGAATCGCCTAGGTATACATGAGGAAACTTCGATGCTGGAATTAAAGCCGCAATGTTTTTCGTCGGAGTGCCCAAGCCGGGCGCTGTTCGACCAAATCGCAGACAAGTGGTCGATGATGGTTCTGGCGGTACTTGATGACGGGCCGCATCGCTTTAACGCCATCAAGCGTCGCCTCGAGGGCGTCACTCAGAAAGCCCTGACACAGTGCCTGCGGCGACTGGAACGAAATGGTCTTGTCTCGCGCCAGGTCATCTCGTTTTCGCCCGTGGCAGTCCAGTATGAGATCACCCAACTGGGTCGAACACTGCAGCAGCCATTTCGCGAATTGCATAAATGGACGCTCGACAAATTGCCTGAGGTTGAAACGGCCCGGTTGAAGTTTGACGAGGCCGCGCAGGTAAGCCCGGCGGAGTGAATGCATTCGCAGGTTTGCCCGCGGTATCCCTGAACCTACCAACGCTACTTTAAGTGCCTAATTGACTCCAGGTTTATCGCGTATACCTTGTAAGGGTCGCCCAAGATGGCCTCATTTCGATGCCTTATTGCGACCTTTGATCAACGCCTCTCTGCGACTCTCGACGATTGGCCAAGCGCCTTCGATATCGACGCGGCAGCGCTGATCCCAACGGCCTGACCTGTTTTGGAAAGCCCACTATGACGAGGACTAAAATGCGCGAAAATCTTCAGTTTTACATCGATGGTTCGTGGGTGGAACCCGCTGGCAATATCGTAATGGATGTCATTAATCCGGCTGACGAAACGGTTGCCGGCCAGGTTGCGCTCGGCGGTCCCCTCGATGTCGATAAAGCGGTCGCAGCGGCAAGAGCCGCCTTCCAGACGTTCTCGCAAATATCGGTTGAGGAGCGTCTTGCACTCTTTGATCGAATCATCGCGGCCTACCAGTTGCGCGCACAGGATCTTGCGACAGCAGTGTCCGACGAAATGGGCGCACCGCTATGGCTTGCCGAGCAATTGCAAGTCACGGCCGGCCTGGCCCACATTCAAATCGCTCGCGCCGCGTTAGCCAAATACAGTTTCGAACACGAGATGGGCACCACTGAGATCGTACGCGAGCCGATTGGCGTTTGTGCGTTGATCACGCCATGGAATTGGCCGCTCAACCAGTTGACCTGCAAGGTGGCCGCAGCGTTGGCGACAGGCTGCACGATGGTGGTGAAGCCTTCTGAAGTGTCGCCCTTCTCGGCGACGATCTTTACCGAAATCATGCATGATGCCGGTGTACCAGCCGGTGTTTTTAATCTGGTACATGGAGACGGCAAAGGTGTTGGCGACGCACTGACGGGCCATCCTGAAGTCGATCTCGTCTCGTTTACTGGATCCACCCCCGCCGGCATCCAGGTAGCGCGCAATGCTGCACTGACGGTGAAACGCGTACACCAGGAACTGGGTGGAAAGTCGCCGAACATTCTTTTGCCGAGTGCCGATTTTCCGTCAGCTGTGGCGGCGGGCGTGGCTCAAATGATGCTCAACAGCGGTCAATCATGTAATGCGCCGTCACGGATGCTTGTTCCATTTACACGAATGGATGAGGTCGCCGATCTCGCGCGCACGGCGGCAGCGCAGTGGGTTGTCGGACACCCGGCAAGTAACGCGAAAATGGGCCCGGTCGCCTCCGAGGCACAGTGGCGCAAGATCCAGAACCTGATCCAGGTCGGCATCGAAGAAGGTGCAACGCTGATAACAGGTGGTCTCGGCCGACCCGAAGGGCTCGACACCGGTTTCTATGTGCAGCCGACCGTCTTCTCCAACGTGACGAATGACATGACTATCGCCCGCGAGGAGATCTTCGGCCCGGTGCTTGTCATCATCGGTTATGCCGATGAAGCCGACGCCGTAGCGATCGCCAATGACACGGTCTTCGGCCTTGCCGCTTATGTTCAAGGCGAACATGCAGCCGCCGAGGCAGTGGCGCGTAAACTTCGGGCCGGACAAGTCACGCTCAATTATGCCGACATGGATTTGGCGGCCCCGTTCGGGGGATACAAGCAGTCGGGTAACGGTCGTGAATGGGGAGAAGTTGCGTTCGGCGATTTTCTCGAAACCAAAGCGATCGTCGGCTTTCGCCGGGCGGTGTGACATGCCTGCTGCCGGCCATGCGGCGATGGGCAGAGTAACCGTCAAACACCAACCAACCATGCCAGGACATTCGGTTACGCTTTATAAATCGGCACCTATGGCTTAGATGACGTAGCGGTATGATCACGTACCGCTACTCACCGCTGTTGAGCACGGGGCAGCCTTATCAGATGCCCAGGCGCTACTGCGGAAAAGATACCCCTACCATCGGGGTTGCTCACTCATATCGTTTCAGTACCCGAACTATCTTGGCTCTCAGGCCATGCCGACATCGCGACATCAATGAAGCCGCCAAGTACCTGGTTAGTCGCCCCGACTGAAGGCAGATTTACCACAGCCTGCAGTATTCCGAAGTAATACCAAGCCAGTAGATCCAAATCGACATGCTGCCCTATCTCACCCTCCAACCGGCCATGAGTCAAAATATCCACAAAAATCTGTCGCTGCTGGCAAGCCGCAAAATTCGCGGTTTTCTTTCCTGTGGCAGTGAGGTCTTCTTGCTCAGCGTTACTGCGAGATATCAGGCAACCAGGCGGACGCTCCACGCTAAATTCCTTCGGAAGAAACTCTCGTAGCAGCGCTTCTATGCTCGCCCTGGAGGTCTGTGCCCGGGTCGATCTCATTCGCGTTAATACACGGTCGGTATATAGCTGAAGCGACTCGTTGAAGAGCCCATCCTTATCATGGAACCGCTGGTACAGGCTTGATCGAGACAACCCCGTTGCTTCAGTCAGATCGCTGACCGATGCGTTTGCGTACCCATGCCGCCAGAAAACAGCCGTCGCCGCCTTCAGGACTGCACTTTCGTCATATTGCGGTTTACCGCTCATAAATCCTCCGTTGACAACATGGAACGATCAGACCAGGATACTTGGACTGATCGTTCCACCATATAGGAAGATTTCATCATGCTCAATCAATCGACCAATCGGACGCAACCACTGAGCATCGCCGTTGCCGGCGCGACGGGCCGCGTAGGCAGGCGATTGATCAGTCAGTTAGCGCAAGACCCAGTCACCCTACTGGCGCTCACACGGCAAAAATCAGCCACCACTTTTGCCCAAGGGGTGGTCGCTGCCGAGTTGGATTTTGATCAGCCGGCAACGCTCAGAAAAGCGCTTACCGGTGTCGAGAAACTGTTCATTGCTCACGGTACTTCACCCCAACAAGTCGCCAACGAGATTGCCCTTATTGACGCTGCCGTAGAAATGGGCGTGCAGCACATCGTAAAGCTTTCGGTTATGGGGCCATCGACCCCTATCAATCCATTTGCCTGGCATTCATTGATAGAAGCCCACCTGGGTCAACAACCTATCGCCTCTACCGTATTGAGACCTACCACGTTCATGGACGTGCTCAAGCGTGCTGGCAACGCTGTTGCAACGGGCACTTGGGCCGGCGCCGCAGGCAATGGACGTGTAAATCTTATAGACACTCGAGATGTAGCGGACTCGGCGCGCATAGCATTACTGGAGGAAGTAGCAGAAGGCTCACAACGTGCGTATCACCTGACAGGGCCGCGAAACTGGACAATGCCGCAAGTTGCCGAGGAATTATCCAGTCTGTTAGGCCACACAGTCGCCTATACCCATCGGTCTCCAGCCGCACAGCATTCAGCGCTAGTTGCCGATGGACTCTCCCCGTTTGTAGCCGAGATTCTCGTGGGGCTCGATCGCATCTTCCATGATTCCATACTGACAGAACGAACCTTTACGGTTGAAGACCTCACGGGTACTCCACCGCGTTCGCTGTCCGCCTGGCTCCGTGAAAACCTTGAGGCCTTCAAGAAATAGGCATTACCGAGCATTAGAACTCGATAGCAGACGCACACCTTTTAAATCTCAAACCATAGGTTGCTGTTCATGAGAGCATTCAAACATCCGGAAGCCAGGGAGTTCATCCTTGAGCGTGTTCTCTATGCGTTAAGCATCAGTCAGCACAGAAAAACTCGCTGATCTTCCAAGGTGGAAGATGGGAGTAACCTCATCTTTTCAAAGCCGCTTCGCCTTCGCCAGCTCAACGATCAGAAAATCCCGGAACGCCGAAACCGCCGCCGGTAGATTGCGCCCAGCCATGCTTTGCAGTTCGATGCGCCGCGCCTGCATGCCTTCATCAAGGATCGGCAAGCATTGCAACTGCTTGTCCGCCACCTGTTGGTGCAAGGTCATTTCGCTGGCCAGGCTGATGCCTCCCTCTTCACGGACGAAACTGTAGAGCGCGGCAACGTAATTGGTGGTCAATACCGGGTCGAACAACAACCCCTGGACGCCGCAACAGATGTCGAAGAGTTGCCGTATCGTAGTGTCGGCCTTGGGTAACGCAATGGGCCAGGGTTGCAACTCGGCGAGGTTGACAGACTCACGCCCGGCCAAGGGATGGGCATTGGAGACCACGGCAAAAATCGCCCCGCTCAGAACATGTTCGACCTTGATTTCCTTTTGCGGCGTCAGGCTGAACGTCATTGCCAGATCGGCTTCACCGGAGCGAACCTTCTCGGTCGCTTCAGCGGGCGCACAGACCTCCAGCGTAAAATGAATGCCCTGATACTCACGCCTGAACGCGCTGATGCTCCTGGGCATGTATTCCAGGGCAAATCCTTCCGAACAAGCAACATGCACATGGCCGCGTTGCAAGCCATGCAACTCGGTAATTTCCAGCACCACCTGCTCGGCCTCAAGCTGCGACTTGCGCGCATAAGCCGCCAGTCGCGCCCCCGCCTCGCTGAGCACCATGCCGCGGGCACGACGCTCAAACAGGCTGGCATCCAGGGCCAACTCAAGCTTGGAAATTTGCCGGCTCACCGCTGATGCCGCCACATTCAGCCGCATTGAGGCCTCGCTGATCGATCCGCATCGGGCGACTTCAAGAAAATAGCGCAGTGCCGTGGACTGCACGCCATACAGCTGCATCGGAGCCCCCAAGGATTGCCTTTTCGGCAAAGGAAGTATCGAAATATTGTGCTTGCGGCATTGATAGCCCTTCCCTACATTCGTGTCCAGACCAAAAAAAACAGCGCCCGACCTTTTCCTCCTCCTTCTACGCATTTGCGATTCGCTGCCCTTTGATTCAACCACTCTCGCCAACGGAGACGACGGCATGGGCATCAAAGGTTTCGCCTGCAGTATCGCGCTGATGGGCCTTATCAGCAGCTTTCCGGCACATGCCGGCAAAGCCAACGACACCCTGGTTTACGCTTCCGACAGCGAGCCTGAAAACATCAGCCCCTATCACAACGATTTACGCGAAGGCGTGATTCTCGGCCGGCTGATCTGGGACAACCTGATCTACCGCGATCCCAAAAGCGGCGAATACAAACCCATGCTGGCCACCAGCTGGACGCAGGTCGACGACACCACCCTCGACTTTGAGCTGCGCAAGGGCGTCAAATTTCACAACGGCGACGCCTTCACCGCCGACGACGTGGTGTTCACCCTCAACTACGTGGTGTCGCCCGAAGCGAAAGTCGTTACCGTGCAAAACGTAGACTGGATCAAGGGCGCCGAAAAAACCGGTGACTACAGCGTCCGCCTGTATTTGAAGAAGCCTTTCCCGCCGGCATTGGAATACCTGTCCAACGCCGTTCCGATATTTCCCAAGCAGTACTTCGAGAAGGTCGGCCTGGCCGAATTCAGTCGCAAGCCCATTGGCACCGGGCCGTATAAAGCCGTGTCGGTGGTGGCCGGCGAAGGCGTGACCATGGAGATCAACAAGGACTACTTCCCGGACAGCCCACAAGGCAAGCCCCACATCAGCCACCTCAAGTTCCGCGTGATCCCGGATGCAGAAACCCGCCTGGCCGAGTTGATGACCGACGGTGTCGACTGGACCTGGCGTGTGACCTCGGATCAGGCGGTCGACCTCAAAGGTATGCCAAACCTGACCGTCACCAGTGGCGAAACCATGCGCATCGGTTTCCTGATTCTTGATGCACGGGGCACCTCCACTGAAAACTCACCGATGAAGAACCTCAAGGTGCGCCAGGCCATCAACCATGCGATCAACCGCAATGCGCTGGCCACGCAATTGGTGGGGGGCGAAGCCAAGCCCTTGCAGGTTGCCTGTTATCCCGGCCAGTTCGGTTGCGATACCTCCGCAGCCACGGTCTACGACTATGACCCCGCCAAGGCCAAGGCGCTGCTCGCCGAAGCCGGTTACCCAAATGGCTTCGAGACAGAAATCTTCGCTTATCGCGACCGTGATTACGTCGAAGCCATCATCGGCAACCTGCGCGCGGTGGGCATCAACGCCAAGCTGCGCTACTTGAAGTACGCCGCCCTGCGCGATCAGCAACGTGGCGGCAAGGTGCCCATGTCGTTTCAGGCCTGGGGCTCGTTCTCGATCCTCGACACCTCGGCGTCGGCCGGTACCTGGTTCAAGGGCAATCCGGACGACAATATCAAGGACCCACAAGTCCAGGGCTGGTTGCAGACCGCCGACAATGCCCTCGACCCGCAAGTGCGCAAGGACAACTACCGCAAGGCCTTGCAGCGCATCAGCGAGCAGGCCTACTGGGCGCCGCTGTTCAACTACTCGATGAACTACGCCTACACATCGGAACTCGCGTTCACACCGTACCCGGATGAGCTGCCGCGTTTCGTCGAGTCCACGTGGAAGTAATACGTAACCGGGCGCACGGACTCTCGTGCGCCACGGACACGTCCTCACACTTGTCATCCATTGGATATGAGGAAACTTGCCATGCTTGGATTCCTTCTGCGCCGCCTGGGCATCGCTGTTTGCGTTGCCATTACCGTGTCGGTGATCAGCTTTTCTCTTTTGCACCTGTCCGGCGACCTCGCCACTGCCATTGGCGGACCGGAAGCCACCAGCGAACAGATCGAACAGATTCGCGTGCAGTACGGCTTGAACAAACCGCTGCCGACCCAGTACTTCAACTGGCTGGGCGATTTGCTGCGGCTGGACCTGGGCAACTCGTTTTTCTTTCAGGAATCGGTCTACAACCTCGTCGCCAGCCGCTTGCCGATTACCCTGGGGCTAGGTGCCATGGCGCTGGGGATCGCCTTGCTGGTGGCCATTCCACTGGGCGTGCTGGCCGCAGTCAAACGCGACACCTGGGTTGACCGGCTGGCCTTGAGCATCGCGGTGCTGGGTCAGGCAATGCCAAGTTTCTGGTTTGCGCTGATGCTGATCGTGGTGTTCGCGGTGACGCTCAAGTGGCTGCCGGTGTCCGGCAACGCGACCCTGCTGCACTTCGTCATGCCGGCCATTGCCCTGGGCTACTACGCGACGCCGGCAATCATGCGCCTGACCCGCGCCGGCATGCTTGATGTGCTCAGTTCCGATTACATCCGCACCGCTCGCGCCAAGGGCCTGCGCCCTGCCCGCGTGCTGTTCAAGCATGCACTGCGCAACGCGCTGATTCCGGTCGTCGCGCTGGCGGCGGTGGAATTCGGCTTCATGCTCGGCGGCTCGGTGGTGATCGAAACCGTGTTCTCCCTGCAGGGCATCGGGCAACTTGCCTGGGACGCCATCGCCCGTGATGACTTTCCGGTGGTACAGGCCGTGGTCCTGTTGATTGCAGTGATCTACATCATCCTCACGTTGCTGGCCGATGTGCTCAACGCACTGCTCGACCCGCGTATTCGCGTGCGCTAGGAGGCCTACATGAGCACCCCCACTACTCTTGCGATCAATGACTACCTGCCACCACCGAGCAGCCTGAGCCGAGTGCTTGGCAAGAGCTTGCGGCATCGGGGTTTCGCCATCGGCGCGGTGTTGTTGCTGATCATCTTCGCGGGTGCACTGTTCGCGCCGTGGCTGGCACCTTACGACCCTTATGCGCAAGACGTGATGCTGCGCATGAAACCACCGGTATGGATGGCCAACGGCACCTGGGAATACGTGCTCGGCACCGACAAGCTGGGCCGTGACTACCTGTCGAGGCTGCTCTACGGCGCACGTATTTCGCTGTTCATCGGCATTGCAGCGGCGCTGATTTCCGGCTTTATCGGCACGCTCATGGGGCTGTTGGCGGGCTACTACGGCGGCAAGGTCGATGGGTTTATCAGCTACCTGATCACCACCCGGCTGGCGATGCCGGTGGTGATGGTCGCGCTGGCCTCGGCCTCGCTGATGGGCGGCTCACTGAAAGTGGTGATCGTGCTGCTCGGCTGCCTGTTATGGGATCGCTTCGCGGTGGTGGTCAGGGCCTCGGTGCAACAGATTCGCGATGCTGAATATGTGGCGTCGGCCCAGGCGCTCGGCTGCTCGACCCTGCGCATTCTGGTCAGTGAAATCCTGCCCAATCTGGTAGGCGCACTGATCGTCGTCGCGACGCTGGAAATGGCCCACGCGATCCTGCTGGAGTCGGCCCTCTCGTTCCTCGGGGTTGGCGTGCAGCCACCGACGCCGTCCTGGGGCCTGATGATCGCGGAAGGCAAGCCCTACATGTTCTTTTCCCCGTGGGTCATCGCCATTCCCGGCGTCGCCCTGATGATTCTGGTGCTGGGCATCAACCTCGTCGGCGATGGCCTGCGCGATCTGATCCTGCCCGACGGCCGTAACTGATAGACCGCCGTAACTGATAGAGGGAACCGAACATGGCACTACTCCATGTAGAAAACCTGCGCGTGGACATCCCCATGGGCAACAGCCCGACGCCGGATGACATGCTGCATGCCGTACGCGGCCTGAGTTTTGAAGTCGAGCGCGGTGAAATGCTGTGCATCGTCGGGGAATCCGGCTGCGGCAAATCCCTGACCTCGCTGGCGTTGATGGACCTATTGCCACGCAAGGCCAAACGCACCGCGTCCCGGCTGACGCTGGACGGCATCGACATGCTCGGCCAGAGCGAGCGGCGCATGTGCGACCTGCGCGGCAACCGCCTGGCGATGATCTTCCAGGAGCCGATGACCTCGCTGAACCCGGCCTACAGCATTGGCGATCAACTCAGCGAGGTACTGACCCAGCATCGCAAGGTCTCACGCAAGGAGGCCCTGGCGCGCGCCGCGCAGATGCTGGAGAAGGTCGGGATCAGCAATGCCACCGAGCGCTTGCGCCAGTATCCGCATCAACTTTCCGGCGGGCTGCGCCAGCGAGTGATCATCGCCATGGCGTTGATGTGCGAACCGGACCTGATCATCGCTGATGAGCCCACCACGGCCCTGGACGTGACCATTCAAGCGCAGATCCTGCGCTTGATCCGCGACATCCAGAAAGAACTCGGCCTGGCGGTGATCTTCATCACCCACGACCTTGGGCTGGTGGCACGGATCGCCGACCGGGTCGCCGTGATGTATGCCGGGGAAATCGTCGAAACCGCCCCTGCCCTGCAACTGTTCGAGAATCCGCAGCATCCGTACACCCGGGGTCTGCTGGCGAGTATTCCAATCCCTGGCCGGACCAAACCGGGTGAGGCGCTGGGTTCGATTCCAGGCCTGGTGCCGAGCCTGGTCGGCGAACAGCAAGGGTGTGCGTTCCGCAATCGTTGCGGTCAGGCGATCCCGGCCTGCGCGCAACACATCCCCGAAGTCGAACAGGACGGGCACATGGCGCGCTGCCTGTTCGCTGCCCCGGCACCGGCACCGATTCGCCTTCAGGAGCGTGCAAGGTCATGAAAAAAAACATCGCTTTGGAGCTGTGTGACATCCGCCGTGAGTTTCGGATCAACCAGGGCTTTTTCAAACCCGCCGCCACCCTGAAGGCCGTGGATGGCGTTTCCCTGCGCCTGATGCGTGGCGAGACCCTCGGTCTGGTGGGCGAGTCCGGTTGCGGCAAAAGTACCCTGGCCAAGATGTTGCTCGGTCTATTGCCGCCCACCAGCGGCGACGTGTTGGTCAATGGCAAACACCTGGCGGCGACTGATCGCAAGGAAATGTCCCGGCATATCCAGCCGATTTTCCAGGACCCGTATTCCTCGCTGAATCCACGCAAGACCCTGCGCGAAATCGTTACCCTGCCGCTGATCGTGCATGACATCGGCAGCACCGCAGAACGACGCAGGAAGACCGAAGCGATGCTTGATGTGGTCGGCCTGCCCAAGCGGGTGATCGACAGCTACCCGAGCCAGCTGTCCGGCGGGCAACGCCAGCGGGTGGCGATTGCCCGGGCGCTGATCATGCGCCCTGACGTGTTGATCTGCGACGAGCCCACCTCAGCGCTGGACGTGTCGGTGCAGGCGCAGATTCTCAACCTGCTGCAGGACCTCAAGCGTGAATTCGGCCTGACCTATCTGCTGATCAGCCATAACCTGGCGGTCATCGAACACCTCGCCGACCGGGTCGCCGTGATGTACCTGGGGCGCATCGTCGAAGAACGCACGCGCGAATCGTTGTTCGCTCAACCCGGTCACCCATATACCCGCGCCTTGCTGGATTCGGTGCTCACGCCCGATCCGCGCCTGGGCATTCCCGAGATCGGGCTGCACGGCACCTTCCCCAACCCCATGTCACCGCCGTCCGGCTGCGCCTTCCACCCGCGCTGCCCGAGCTGCTTCGCCCCCTGCAAAACGGCCTACCCGGCCAATGGTCCGCTTATCGGCGGCAACGTGCGTTGCCACCTTCACGACACTTCTGCCCAAACACTGGAGCTTGTCCACTCATGAGTCGTTCACTGGCTATCAGCAACACCACAGCGCAATTCGACAACGGCGAATTCTTCAATCTGCTCCAACGCAGCGTCGCCCTGCACACCGAAAGCCAGGCAGCGGACAGCCAGCCCGAGCTGTATCGCTACCTCAATGAGTTCATCACCCCACATGTCGAGGCAATGGGTTTCAGCGTCAAGATCTATGACAACCCGGTGGCCGAGCGCGGCCCCTTCATGATCGCCACGCGCATTGAACACCCGGACCTGCCGACCGTGCTCAGCTACGGCCACGGTGATGTGGTGCGCGGCTATGAGGCGCAATGGCGCGAAGGCCTGTCGCCGTGGCACGTCATTGCCGAAGGCGATCGCTGGTACGGCCGCGGCACGGCGGATAACAAAGGCCAGCACCTGATCAACCTGACCGCCCTGGAACAAACGCTCAAGGCGCGCGATGGCCAGCTGGGTTTCAACGTCAAGCTGCTGCTGGAAATGGGCGAAGAAGAAGGCTCGCCGGGCTTGAACGCATTCTGTGCCGCCCACAGTAAAGAGCTTGCGGCGGATATCTTCATCGCCTCGGACGGCCCGCGCCTGGCGGCATCACGCCCGACGATTTTTCTCGGCTCGCGCGGGGTCTTCAACTTCGAGCTGGTGGTCAATTTACGTGAAGGCGCCCACCACTCCGGCAACTGGGGCGGGTTGCTGGCCAATCCCGGCATCATCCTGGCCAATGCCATCGCGAGCATGGTCGATGAACACGGTCGGGTGAAAGTGGCGGGCCTGATGCCCGAGACACTGCCGGAGCCGGTTCGGCAGGCGCTGGCCGATATTGCCGTGGGTGGCGGACCGGGCGATCCGGACATCGACGCCAACTGGGGTAACCCGGCGCTTTCGCTGAGCGAAAAGGTGTTCGGCTGGAACACCCTCGACGTCATCGCCTTCAAGACCGGCAACCCAGACGCCCCGGTGCATGCGATTCCCGGCAAGGCTAACGCCCACTGCCATATCCGCTTCGTGGTCGACAGCGACTACACGACCTTTATCCCGGCGGTACGTACCCACCTGGATGCGCATGGCTTCAGCAATGTCGAGGTCAAGCAAAGCCGCATCGATGTGATGCATGCCACTCGGCTGGACCCGCAGAGCCCTTGGGTCGATTGGGCGCTCGGCTCCCTGGCACAGACCACCGGCAAAAAACCTGCGCTGCTGCCAAACCTCGGTGGTTCGCTGCCCAACGACGTGTTCGCGGACGTGCTCGGCCTGCCGACATTGTGGGTGCCGCACTCGTACCCGGCCTGTTCACAACATGCGCCGAACGAGCACTTGCTGGCGCCGGTGGTCAAGGAAAGCCTGCAAATCATGGCCGGGCTGTTCTGGGACCTGGGCAACGACGCGGCACGCCTGACCCGGGAACATCAGTTACGGGAGCAGGCGCAATGAGCGCCACGCCACAACAGGCCCTGGACTGGCTTGCCGACCAGCGCCAAGCCATGGAAGCGTTGCTGCGGCGCATCGTCGACACCGACTCCAACAGCTATGACAAGGCGGGTGTCGACGCCGTGGGCGCCCTGCTCGCGGCTGAACTGGAGGCCGACGGCATCCTGCTCAAGCGCATACCGGTCGAGGGTTTTGGTGACGTGCTGCTCGCCGAAGTGCCAGGCGATCCTGGAAAACCGGTGCTGTTGCTGGGCCATCGCGACACGGTCTTCCCCAGGGGCACCACCACGACTCGCGGCTACAGCCGTGACGCCAACCTCGCCTATGGCCCCGGCGTCGCCGACATGAAAGGCGGCCTGGTGCTCAATTGCTTCGCGCTCAAAGCACTCAAGCGCGCCGGCCGGTTGCCCTATCCGGTGCAGGTCCTGTACACCGGCGACGAAGAAATCGGCTCCGGCAGCGCCAGGCCCCATATCGAAAACGCCGCCCGTGCCGCCCGCGCCGTGCTCAATACCGAACCCGGCCGGGCCAGCGGCAACGTGGTCAGCGCACGCAAAGGCGGGGCCACGCTGATCATCGAAGTCAGCGGCCGCGCGGCGCATGCCGGGGTCAACCATGCCGACGGGGCCAGCGCCATCGAGGCCCTGGCACGCAAGATCGTCAAGCTGCATGCCTTGACCGATTACCCGGCCGGCATCACCACTAACGTTGGGCTGATATCCGGTGGTACGTCGAGCAACACCGTCGCGCCCAGCGCCTGCGCGCGGCTGGACGTGCGCTTCATCGAACTCAAGCACTGGGATCGGATCTTCAGCGCAATCCAGGCCATCGTCGCCGAAGAAGAACTGATCGGCACCCACGCCGTCCTCAAGGAAGCGACGACCTTTCTACCGATGGAAGCACGCCACAGCGAACGACTGCTGCGCCTCTACCAACAAAAAGCACTGGCATTGGGTTTCAGCGTCGAAGGCGAATTCACCGGCGGTTGCGCCGACTCCGGCTTCACCGCCAGCCTGGGCGCTCCAACCCTGTGCGGGCTCGGCCCGGTGGGCGGCAAGGTCCACACCGATCGTGAATACCTGGAGCTGGACACCCTGGTGCCTCGCGCCCTGGCCCTGGTGGCGACCATTCTGGCGGTCGGCGACAGCGTTTGAGGTCATGGTTTTCTACGTGAGGTCTCCGACAGGTTCACAGGCAGCGCCTGGCGCTGTCGGGTATCGTTTCAAGGTGACGGGAATGGCTCACTCGGGCGAAGTTTTTGACCTGCTCTACTGCTGCAATCACCGAACATTCGGCCGACACGTCTGGCGCTATGGAGTAGAGGCATCGCTTACCCATGGAAAGGCTATGCAATACACGTTCATCCAGTTCACCGAGCACGACAAAAGAACAGTCACTCCTGGCCACTTGCACATCAACGTGCTTGCCAGGCACGGTATCCACCGCATCGACATGGAGCAGCGCAACATTGTCAAAACAGCTGAACCCTTGATGAATCAAGTCAATATGAGCGCTATCAAGTCCGCACACGATGACCACGATGCGCGTGCAACTTGATGGCTCGCGCATCCACCTCATTGCGTTGGGACGACAATCGACAGTTTGGCTCATAAGCGATGCCTTTATGGTTCCAACAGGCGAATGGACCAGGTCATTGGTTAAATGACGCCGCGTGCCTGCAACACGCTTTTCGCCAGGCTTCGGGTCGCCGCTAACACCGCCTCCACCTGTTGATCCATCTGTGCAGTGGTGGAGGCTGCTTTTCCAAGCTCGACCACGCGCAGCGGATGACCAAAGACGGACCCCAGCCACGTCATGCCGGAATCCGTGCCAGTTTCGACATCCAGTAAAAAGCTGCCGTGGGAGACGCCGCGCAACAGTTGACTGGCATGGCACGCGTAGGCCCCGTCGGACGGCTCCGGGCTGGACCCGACCTGCAACCAATCGAGCCTCAACGCCTCGGATTGTTTGATGGCTAGATAAGCCACCTGGTCCCACTCATCTATCGCCACATGCAGCTTGTCGATCATGTACGGGGGCAACGCGGCGCTGGTAACGATCACCACTCCGGCATCTGCCGAAGGCTCCTTGATCCAGACTGCGGATTGCGTTATCGCATGCATGGCGGTACTCCCGGCGGTTGAATAGGAGCAACGTGCTCCGGGTGGCGATTCGACGATGGGGTCGTGACATTCAATATTGATGCCGACTCACCCATCGCTCGTGAGCTCCCTGGTTTTTTGGTGTTAATCAGCCGTTGCGAAACAGGAAGCTGTAGGCATTCAGCGCAGGCGCCCCACCCAAGTGCGCATACAGCACTTTGGAGCCTTCGGGGAACTCACCACGGCGGACCATTTCAATCATCCCGTGCATGGATTTGCCCTCGTACACCGGATCGGTCAGCACACCTTCCAGGCTCCCGCACAAACGAATGGCTTCCAGCGTGCCTTCGTTGGGCAAACCGTATTCCGGGTAGGCAAAACGTGTATCGAGCACCACATCGTCTTCGGTGATCTCACGGCCCAGTTCCACCAACTCTGCGGTGTGCCGGGCGATACGCAGGATCTGCGCCTTGGTCTGCTCCGGCTTGGCCGAGGCATCAATGCCGATAACGTTCTTCGAACGGCCGTCCGCGGCGAAACCGACGACCATGCCGGCCTGGGTACTGCCGGTCACAGAGCAGACCACGATGTAGTCGAACGTGAACCCCAGTTGTTTTTCCTGCGCTCGCACTTCCTCGGCAAAGCCGACGAACCCAAGGCCGCCGTAGGGGTGTTCGGAACAACCCGCCGGTATCGGGAACGGCTTGCCACCCCGCGCCACCACATCGTCCATGGCCTTCTCCCAGCTGGGCCGAATGCCGATATCGAACCCGGCGGCGTCCAGTCGTACCTCGGCGCCCATGATGCGAGACATTTCGATATTGCCAACGCGGTCATATACCGCATCGGAGTAGTTCACCCAGTTTTCCTGCACCAGCACGCACTTCATGCCCAGGTGAGCGGCAACGGCGGCCACCTGGCGGGTCTGGTTCGACTGGATGCCGCCGATGGAAACCAAGGTATCGCAGCCTTGCTCGAGCGCTTCGGGAATCAAATATTCGAGCTTGCGCGTTTTGTTCCCGCCGAAGGCCAGGCCACTGTTGCAGTCTTCACGCTTGGCATACAGCTCGACCTTGCCACCCAAGTGTTCACTGAGGCGCTTCAAGGGCGTGATGGGAGAAGGACCGAAGGTCAACGGATAACGTTTAAAACGATTCAGGTTCATGACGCGGCTCCTTGATTACTGGACATCAAAGCGCCAGACCGAAAGGCAAAGGTTGCCTTCCAGGTTCTTTCAGACGGGCTTCGATGAGTTCAATATTAAGAAGATTTCCAAAAAGATGTGTTGCAAACTTCTAGCACTTAAAGAACTATAATTTCTCGCTATAAATAGCAAACATACTTTAATTGCGAATAAACAGTCATGAACGCAATAAACACTCGCAAGAAGCCAAGCGTATCAGCCCCGGTGCCGCAACCGCTGGATCGAACCGACCGCGCCATTCTCAAGGCCCTGCAGCGAGATGCCTCCATCTCCAATGTGGCGCTGGCAGAGAAGGTGAAATTGAGTGCACCGGCGTGCCTCAGGCGCGTCGAGCGGCTCAAGCAAGTCGGCCTGATCAAAGGCATAGTCGCGCTGCTCGACAATGTCGTGCTGGATGCGGGGATGGTGGTGTTGATCGGCGTGGTGCTGGACCGCTCCACACCGGAATCCTTCGCCGCATTCGAGGCAGCCGCACAAAAAGTGTCCGGCTGTATGGAGTGCCATGTGGTGACGGGGGAGTTCGACTACTTCATGTTGATACGAACCAAGGACAGCAACAGCTTCAACCGGCTCCACGCGGAACAGTTGCTTTACCTGCCTGGGGTTCGCCAGATTCGATCGTTCATGGGCTTGCGTCAGGTCTTGTCGACCACCCACATTCCCCTTTGAAGCGTCGCTAGTCGAGCAGTCCGCCCTGCTCCCGTACGTGCTTGATGTCTCTCGAGGGTGGGGCTCCGAAACGCCGGGCATATTCACGGCTGAATTGAGCGACACTTTCATAGCCGACGCGCAACGCGGCGGTGTTCACGTCAACACGATCGGTCAACATCAGGCTGCGTGCGGCTTGCAGCCGTAACGCCTTTTGATACTGGACAGGGCTGGTGCCTGTCAGCTTGCGAAAACTGTGATGCAGCGTAGAGCTGGCCATTCCTGATCGTTCGGCGAGATCGGCCACGTGCAGCGGTTTGTCGTAGTGATGTTTCAGCCATTCAATGGCTCTCACGATGCCCTTGTCTCGGTAACCGTCGCGGGTGACGCTGCGCAACCACTGCCCTGCACCACTTAACAACAGCCGAACGCATATTTCCCGCTTGATCAGATCCGACATCAAGCCTGCTTCAAGCGGCCGTTCGATCAGCGTAGCGAGTCGAGCGAATGCATCGAGCATCTCACTCGACGCCGCACCGGATACGAAGCCCCGCGCTTGAGTAGCCATTTCCTGCGTGGGGGGGGCCAAGGTCTGGATCACCTCGTTGAGCATGGAAAGGTTGAGCTTCAACACCACGGATAAATAGGGGGTTGCCTCGCTGGCGGCGGTAACGCGGGCCAGTGTGGGGATGTCGACCGACGTGACGAAGAACGCCCCCTGCCCGAACTCACAGGCCTCCTCGCCGAACGTGATCTCCTTCGCCCCCTGCAGAATGATGGCCACGCAAGGCTCATAAATGCAGTAAGTGGGCGTACCCAGCTCAGCCATTCGATAAAAGGCCAGGCCTGGAATGGATGTTTTGCAGACCTCGTTCAAGCCAATCTGCCGGGTGACTTTTTCGATCAGCCGTCTCAGTGCCTGGAGACGCTCGTTGGGCTGTATAGGATCGCGCAACGTCAGAGAATGCAGGTGGCCGGAACCGAACTGCGAGAAGGAACCGCTCGTCATCACATGCGCCCCTGTTTACGGAATGTTCGAGTCTGCTGAGAGTGCGTGACCAACACAAGCGCATCGGCAGGATTGTGCAAAAAATATGGCGTATTAGGGTCACCCGGCCAACCCTCGTTGTTCTAACTTCCAGTACGAATACCGGCTTCGATGATCCCGTGAAACCTCGGTCGCGAAAGGAACGTTGGATGGACAGACGAGATTTTCTTACTTACTCGGCAGTGGGTACTGTTGCAGCCACTTTGCTGCCAGCCACGAGTGTCGCCAGTCCGGCAGCCCCAGCGCCCTCTTTACTGACAGAGCGCGGGAGCGTGATGCGTACGGAAGGCCGGCCAGTGCGCACAGGCCTGCCCCTTAATTCACCTTCGCCTACCCTGCGATACATGACGCCTCAACGCTTTGGCATGGGCGGGACACAGATTGGCAATATCTTTGCGCCGCTCAGCGACGAGCAGGCGGGCCTGGTTCTACAGGCCGCCTGGGACGCGGGTGTAAGGCTTTACGACACGTCGCCGTTCTACGGGTTTGGTTTGAGTGAATATCGGGTAGGCCGCTTTCTGCACGGCAAAAATCCGAACGACTATGTGGTCTCCACCAAGGTAGGACGGGTTTTGACTGCCGCGGGTGGCCCGCGCGCGGACCATGCCATCTGGAAGTCACCCGCGCCCTTCAACTACCGGTATGACTACACCGCGGCAGGCGCACGGCGTTCCGTGGAAGACAGCCTGCAGCGGCTGGGGCTGCCGCGTATCGATATCGTGTTTATCCATGACATCTCGCCCGATAACAGCGAACTGGAAGGCGGTTGGGAAGCGGCGTATCGCATTGCGCGCACAGGGGCGATGGTCGAACTTGAAAAGATGCGTGACGAGGGGCTCATCAAGGCTTGGGGCTTCGGCGTCAATACGCCGAATGCTGTGGTCCAGGCGATGGCCGGTGATGACCCGACTCCCGATATCGTGTTGCTTGCCTGCCAGTATTCCCTGCTCGAGCACGGCGATGCGTTGCGCAACACCTTTCCGGCGTTGAGCAGGAAGGGCACCAGCGTTGTGGTTGGAACACCACTGAACGATGGATTCCTGGGAGGACGCAGCCGATACAACTTCAGTTTGGATCTGCCTGCCGGAGCGGTGGAAAAGCGCGCGCGAATCATGGCGGTTGCCAAACGACATGGCATCGACATTCATACTGCCGCCCTGCAGTTCGCGGCAGCACATCCGCAAGTGTCAGCGATCATTCCGGGTGCCCGCACGCCGGGGCAGATCGTTTCCAATGTGCAGGCGATGAAGGTCGGTATCCCGGCAGCCTTTTGGGAGGAACTGAAGAGCCGGAGCCTGATCGATGCCCAAGCACCGGTCCCTTCCTGAGCAGGGTCTACGCCGGTGCAACCTGCTGATGTGGCGCTATCGTCGCTGGCCTCATTTAACCCGAAACCTATCTTCCTGGTTGCAGCAACGCTGCTGATAGCAGCCGCTTGATCTGCCTGTTCCGGTAAACAAACTGCGCACGCGTCCAACTAAAAACACTCGCCCAAGGCCGTAATAAATGAAGATACGCACGTCTTTCATGATTTTAGGCGGCCTGCTTGCGCTGTCCGGCAGTGGCTACTTACTCGCCGACACACTCGCGCTGAGCGTTCCATTGCCGGCTCCACTCCCACAGCTAAAGGTGCTGACACTCCTTATAGGTATACACCTGCTCGGCATGTGCTTCGGTCTCGGTGGGGCGACGATGCTGGACCTCTGGATCTTGCGTTGGATGCGCCGGGGCAGCCTCCCGGTTGAAATCGGACGCACCTTTCACTTCATCAGCGACGCAGTCACTATTGGACTCTGCCTCCTGTGGCTTTCAGGCCTTGGTTTCCTTGCCCTTTACGCGATGGAGTCGCCGGAAAAGTTTGAAAACCCCAAACTCTGGGCGAAAGTCATTGTGGTGATCGTCCTGACCATCAATGGAATAATCATCCACGCGCTTGTGCTGCCAGAAGCCCTACGCGACCTGAGTCGCCCCCTGCTCTTTGGCGTGTCCCGCAAAAGAGCGGCCTTGTTTCTCGCATCCGGTGCAGTTTCGGGGGTGTCTTGGTACACGGCTTTTGCCTTCGGCATTTTTCGTGAGTTAAACAACAGTGTCACCTTCACCCTGCTGGTCATCATGTGGCTTACGCTGATAGTCGCCGCCTCTCTCGCCGCAATGCTGCTCTGGTTAAACTCTGCCGCGGGAACCAGAAAACCTCCGTCGCTCAGTCATCCGACGTGAAGATAAAGACCCGCTTGGGCATTGCGTGTAACTGGGCGCTCGTCATGTGGGAGCTTGCGGGTCACTACCCGCCCGGCTCCAAAACTCTTCAGCAGATTGACTGAGGATTGCTTTCGGGCGGGTCAGATGAATTTCCAGAGGTATGTCCCAGCTTTCGTCGAGCGCTCTGACTAAGCGCCCATCAAGAACTTCCTGCTCGGTAAGGCTCTTGGGCAGCCACGCCACACCTTTGCTTTCCAGGGCCATGGACATGAGTACCGCTGCAAGGTGGCTGCTGAAAAGCGGCTTGAGGTGAAGGTAATCTTCCTTGCCACGCAACCTGTGGGCGACGATACGTCCCAATCCAGACTCATGGGTGTATGCGAGGTATGGCAATGCCGCGGGCGAGGTGCCGAAGTGAGTGGAAGCACTCGCAAGCGGAACGAGGACGTCCTCCCCCACCTTCTTGCCGGTGAACTGATCAGGCGCCAGTAAAGGCGGAACGTCGGGATGGCGGTGGCAGAGCAGGAATTGAACCTGACCATGTATCAGCATCTGCTCACAAACGGCCATGCTGTCCGAGTGCAGTTTCACTGCCTCAATGGGGGCACCGTTTTCTGAGCTTCGAAACCACTTGGGAAAAAACGTAAACGACAGCGAATGAGTTGCCGCGAATTGCAACGACTTGGCGGCGATTCCTGCTACCTCTTGAGCCTCGTTGCGCATCCTGTACAAGTGTCGGGCCGCTTCCTGAGCACTGGGCAAAATTTGCCTTCCGGCCTCGGTAAGGGTTGCGCCTTGTGGTGTGCGCACAAACAACTCGACGCCCATCCAATTCTCCAGTGAGCGTACTCTTCGACTGAAGGCTGGCTGAGTAACATGGCGTGCCTCAGCGGCACGGACAAAGCTGCCGTACTCCGCAAGCGCTGAAAGATCTTCAAGCCAAACGAGTTCCAAGGGGCCATGCCTCCTGTGCATAGGGTCCGGCATTAATAGCATTGGGCGGGTGACATCGCAAAGCATAACGTGGGGCCACAAACAACAAGAGGAGCCCGTCATGCGTATCGTAGACATCCGTGAAAAAACAGTTTCCATTGCCTCCCCGATTGCCAATGCCTATATCGATTTTTCCAAGATGACCTGCTCGGTCGTCGCGGTCATCACCGATGTGATTCGCGATGGCAAACCCGTCATCGGCTACGGTTTCAACTCCAATGGCCGCTATGGCCAAGGCGCTCTGATGCGGGATCGTTTCCTGGCGCGTATCACGGAAGCTGATCCTGACACGCTCGTCGACCATGAAAACAACAACCTGGATCCGTTCGCCATCTGGAAAACCCTGATGACCAACGAAAAGCCAGGCGGCCACGGCGAGCGCTCGGTCGCGGTTGGCACCATCGACATGGCTGTATGGGATGCCGTCGCCAAGATTGAGGGCAAACCTCTGTATCGCCTGCTGGCTGACCGCTACCGTAACGGCGTGGCAGATGACAAGGTCTGGGTCTACGCAGCCGGTGGGTATTACTACCCAGGTAAAGACCAGACCAAGCTCAAAGCAGAAATGCAGAGCTATCTGGATCGTGGCTACGACGTCGTCAAAATGAAGATTGGGGCAGTACCGCTGGATGAGGATATTCGTCGCATCGAAGCGGTGCTTGAAGTGGTGGGTGACGGTCGTCGACTGGCGGTCGATGCCAACGGTCGTTTCGATCTACAGACCGGTATTGCTTACGCGGAAGCCATCAAGCAGTACAACCTCTTCTGGTACGAGGAGATCGGCGACCCGCTGGACTACGCACTTCAGGCTGAGCTCGCCAATCACTATGAGCTGCCCATGGCCACCGGGGAAAACCTGTTCTCCCACCAGGATGCCCGTAACCTTCTGCGTCACGGTGGAATGCGCCCTGATCGCGACTTCCTCCAGTTCGACTGCGCCCTGTCCTACGGGCTGGTGGAGTACATGCGCACCCTGAAAGTGATGGAAGACATGGGTTGGTCTTCCCGCCGCGTGGTTCCCCATGGTGGCCACCAGATGTCCCTGAACATCGCAGCCGGCCTGCACCTGGGCGGCAACGAATCCTACCCCGACGTGTTCCAGCCTTTCGGCGGCTTCGCCGACGGAATCAAGGTGGAAAATAGTTATGTCGGCCTGCCGGATATTCCAGGTGTTGGTTTCGAAGCCAAGTCCGCCTTGTACGCAGTCATGCGCGAGCTAGGCGAAGGCTGATCAACCTCGGCCTGCGGTTTCTTTTAAAGGGGCCGCAGACTCAGGCGTCATCCACTGACGCCAAACCACATGCCCATCACAAAAATAAAATGAGGTGCTTCCGTGGAAATGTCCAAGTCCCGCTGGTACAGCCAGCTGTATGTGCAGGTGCTGATCGGTATCGTCATCGGCGCTGCAATCGGTCACTTTGAACCGCAATTCGGAGCCAAGCTTCAACCTTTTGCGGATGGTTTTATCAAACTCATCAAAATGCTGTTGGCGCCGATTATTTTCGGTACTGTCGTGGTGGGTATCGCCAAGATGGGCAGCATCAAGGAGGTTGGGCGGATCGGCGTGAAGGCGCTGCTCTACTTTGAAATCCTTTCAACCATTGCGCTGGTCATCGGCCTTATTGTGGTCAATGTCGTAAAGCCAGGCGCCGGGATGAATATCAACGCTACCACGCTTGATGCCAGCGCTATCGCCAAGTACAGCCAAGCCGCCAGTGAGCAGGGCGGGACTATCGATTTCTTTCTCAACATCATCCCGAGCACCTTCATTGGCGCATTCTCGAATGGCGTCATGCTTCAGGTCATCTTGATTTCGGTATTGATGGGCATCGCCCTCGTTCAAATGGGTGAAACCAGCAAACCGCTGATCAATACCATCGACTTGTTTCTGCAAGGGCTGTTCAAGATCGTAGCAATGGTTATGCGCCTGGCGCCGATTGGCGCCGGCGCCGGGATGGCGTTCACGATAGGCAAGTACGGAATTGGTACCTTGCTGTCACTCGGCCAGTTGCTGGTCGCGCTGTACATCACCACCTTGATTTTCATCGTGGTCGTACTGGGGACGGTCGCTAGATGGTCGGGCATGCCGCTTATGCAATTTCTGCGTTATTTCAAAGATGAAATTCTCATCACACTTGGCACCTGCTCAACCGAGGCCGTGCTTCCGCGAATGATGGTGAAACTTGAAAAGCTGGGCTGCAAGAAGTCAGTGGTGGGCATGGTGCTACCCACTGGATATGCGTTCAATGCAGATGGCACCTGCATTTACCTCACCATGGCGGCGATTTTTATCGCACAGGCAACCAATACGCCCCTGACGTTTATGGATCAGATGATTCTGCTGGGTGTCTTCCTGCTGACCTCAAAAGGCTCCGCTGGCGTCGCGGGTGCCGGGTTCATAACCCTTGCGGCAACGCTCACGACCATCCACTCCATTCCGCTGGTAGGCCTTGTCCTGTTGTTGGGCATCGACCGCTTCCTCAACGAAGCGCGTGCCGTGACCAACCTGATCGGCAACGGTATCGGCACCATCGCCATTGCCAAATGGGACAACTCCTTTGACGTCGAAGCCTGCGAGCATGAAATTGCCGCAATGAAACACCAAAAAGCAGTGCGCAAAGCACTGTTGCCGCAAAAGTAATCAGCACAGCTTACCGGTCATTTGCGCGTCAACCATGGCCATGACCGGTCGTGATTTCCAGGTCTCGTTCAACGCGGGACGATCCCAACGAAGACCGCGAATTGAAGTGGATGGAGCCGAAAAAATGATCGAGCGATCTCATCATGAATTGCGCAAGACGTTTGGTGACTTACTTCACGGAACCGCCTGTAAATTTGCCGCGTCCGTATTCGATCCTATCTCGGTTCGCATGGCATCCGACCTTGGCTTTGAGGTTGCCATCCAAGGTGGTTCCGTCGCCTCGCTTCAAGTGCTCGGGGCACCTGACATTGCACTGCTCACGCTTGATGAGTACGTCGAACAGGTTTCTAGAGTCGGGCGGGCCAGTCAAATCCCAATCATCGGCGATGCTGATCATGGGTTCGGTAACGCACTTAATGTCATGCGAACAGTGACCGAGCTTCAGAAAGCCGGTGTTGCCGCCCTGACGCTGGAAGACACCCACCTACCGGCCAAGTACGACGAGCAGTCGAACGTGCTTATCGAAAGGCAAGAAGCCGCAGCCAAGATCTACGCTGCACGATTTGCCCGTTCAGATGATGCGCTCAGCATCATTGCCAGAACGAATGTGGCCGCTACCACGTTGGAAGACTCCATCGCTCGCACTGCGGCCTATCAGAAGGCCGGAGCAGATGCGATTTGCCTGGTTGGCGTTAAGGATTTCCAGCACCTGGAAGCACTCACGGCACACCTCAGCGTGCCAATCATGCTGATCAACTACGGCAATCCGGCCCTGAGCGATGTCGAGAAACTGAGTGCCGCCAATGTGCGGGTCGTGGTCAATGGGCATGCCCCTTATTTGTCCGCAATCAAAGCGACCTACGAGGCGCTGCGCGAACAAAGCGGCACACACGCAAGCGAGCTTTCCCTTCCTGAGCTGCTTTCAAAATACACGCTCTCGGATAACTATCGTGAGTGGGCCAAGACCTACTTGAAGTCAGGGTACGATTCAAATTGCCCCTGAAACAGGCGGGCAGAGTGACCACAAGGTTGCTGGTAATAGGCCTGCCCTAAAGGCTACACGTTTTTCTTCAGGCTCTCGGGGCTGCCAGCGCACAGACCATCCATCACCAGGTTCATCAATCTGGCGAGACGCGAGCGCCATTCACTCTGGGCATCCATTTGCCATATGCCAGCAATGGCTAGAAAGAAATCGTCGTTGGTAATCCCGCTACGAATAGTTCCGGCCTTTTCATTCGCCCTCAAAAGCAACTCGGCGGCGGCCTGGACTGGAGCGTATCCCGATTTCCCTGGGAACTCGTAAACAGACGCAGCTTGTTGAATCGCAGCAGCGAGTCCTGCCTTTGTCATTGCGTATTCAGCGAGGCTGTCCATCCATTCCCGCAGGGCCTCCTTGGGCGGTTTTGTCGCGAGAAGCTGTTCCGCCAACGATGCCACCTGTTGCATCTCGAATTGATAGACCTCGAATACCAGTTTCTCTCGGGTGGCGAAGTGGCGATAGAACGTGCCCTGCCCCACCCCGGCCTTCTTCGCGATCGTGCTCAACGCAACCGCAGGATCGCTGGTCAGCTCGAGCACAGCGACTTCCAGTATCCGTTCGCGGTTTTTCTTGGCGTCAGAACGCATCACCAATTCGTCGGTCATGGGCAAAGTTTTCCTTCATTGCATTGCTAATCGGACAATTGTCCGGTAATTTTGATCAAGCGGACACCTGTCCGTTTAAGCGTGGTTTCTGGAGTTTACTATGAACAGCACTGGCAACACGATTCTGGTTACTGGCGGCACCTCAGGCATCGGCCTCGGTCTGGCGCTCAGGCTTCACAAGGCGGGCAACACCGTCATCATTGCAGGACGTCGCAAGGCTCTGCTCGACAAGATCGTGTCGGAGCATCCGGGGATTGAATCCGTCGTGCTGGACGTCTGCGATCCACAATCCATCCAGCGCAGCTGCACAGCGCTTGCGACCAGCCATCCGAATCTGAACGTCCTTATAAACAACGCCGGGATCATGCACTGGGAGGATCTGACTGATCCGCAAAGCCTGAGCACGGCCGAAGATATCGTGACCACGAACTTACTTGGCACGATTCGTATGGTTTACGCGTTCACTCCCCAGTTGATCAAGCAGCCCAGTGCAACGATTGTGAATGTCAGTTCGGCCTTGGCATTTGTCCCGCTGCCTGCAACACCTACCTACAGCGCAACCAAAGCTGCAGTTCACTCGTTCACTCAAAGTCTTCGAGTGCAGCTAGAGAGCTCGCCGGTTGAGGTTATAGAGCTTGCGCCGCCGGGGGTGCGTACCACTTTACTGGGGCAGGAAAACGACGAACACGCCATGCCCCTGGAGGAGTTTTTGGATGAAGTCTTCGAACTGCTCGAAATCTCTCCGACCCCACGGGAACTTGTCGTCGAACGCGCCAAGCCCTTACGGTTTGCTGAAGCGAGCGGATCACATGATGAGGTCTTGAAAATGCTTGCGGGCTACAAACCACCGGCAGAATGACGTCAACCGTATGAGTAGCCTCTGCTGCTTACCTGGACACTCAATGGGTGCTCGCTCAGCGTGCTCAGTTTTAAACAGATAAGTTCGCCGTCGCCATGATGGATCTCGAGAGAGGTGCCATGGAAAATCAATTTGAAGCGCTCATTCGCAGCGCTCAAGAATTGATCGGCACCGCTTAATAGCTTGATTATTGTTCGTAGGTGAGGATGCGATTGAAATGAAAATCGGAATTATCGGCGCAGGCAACATTGGCGCAACTCTTGCTCGAAAGCTCGCTGCGTGCGGCCATGAAGTCAAACTGGCAAACTCGAAGAGTCCCCATACCCTTGAGAACCTTGCGAACAAAATCGGTGTACACGCGGTGACCAAAGAAGATGCAGTGTCCGATGTGGAAGCCGTGATCCTCTCGATCCCCTTTGCAAAGTACCCGGATCTGCGGCAAACATTGAGCCGTATTCCCGAGAGGGTCGTCATCATCGACACCTCCAATTACTATCCCGAACGAGACGGGGCGATCAAAGAAGTGGACGACGGCAAGCCCGAAAGCGTTTGGGTAAGCGAGCAGATTGGCCACCCGGTTGTTAAGGCATGGAACGCGGTCCTCGCAGCAACGCTTGCCGATCACGGCCAACCCGTCGGGTCCTCCTCACGCATAGCCTTACCTGTCGCTGGCGGTGACATCAATGCTCAGAGGATCGCGCAAGATCTAGTAGAGGATACCGGCTTCACCGCGCTTGCCGCTGGTGGCCTGGAAGACTCGTGGCGTCAGCAACCAGGTACACCTGCCTATTGCACCGAACTCAAGTTGCCAGCGTTGAAATCGGCCTTGTGCGCGGCAGATAAGTTGAGGGCGCCTCAAAACCGGGATGCCCTGATGGTCACGTTCATGACGCCCGGTGGCCATTTCACACACGAGGACATTGTTGCCATGAATCGGGAACTGACCGCCTGACTATCGGATTGGAGGGACTCTTGCCTAAGGTCCCGCCTGAGTGATCAATCAGAGGTCGCAAGCCCGTTATGAAATCTGGCGAGAGCGTTGTTCATCCAAAATCCTTGGCAGATTGCCTTCGATCCAGTCAACCAGGCCTTCGACATGGCGGGCTACTTCAGTTCCCATAGGGGTGAGGCTGTACTCAACGTGGGGTGGCACGACCGGATAGGATTTGCGCAGGACGAAACCATCGAGTTCCAAAAACTGGAGGGTCTGCGCAAGCATCTTTTCGCTGACGCCTCCAATCTTGCGACGCAGATCGCTGAAGCGATGCGTACCCGCGAGCAAGGCCACCAATACTAATACTCCCCAGCGGCTGCTGACGTGCTGGAGCACGACCCTCGAGGGACAATCCGGGTCGAATAATTCACCGCTGCGCAGTCGGTTGGCCACTGTTGCGGGACGGGTTGCTCCAGAGGGCTCGGAATCCGGCATGCTTACTTACCTTTAGGTACGTACTTACGAAAAGTTAGTTAAGGCCCTACTCTGCCTGCTCTATCACTTTTTGTAAAAGGAACCCCTCATGATCGCCGTCACCGGAGCCACCGGCCAACTTGGCCGCCTCGTTGTCCAGCAACTCAAGCAAAAAGTACCCGCGTCCAACCTGGTCGCGCTGGTGCGCAGCCCTGACAAGGCGAGTGATCTAGGCGTGGAGGCACGTGTTGCCGACTATGACAATCCGCAAACCCTGGTCGCGGCGCTCAGCGGAGTCGACACGCTTCTACTCATTTCCTCAAGCGAAATAGGTAAGCGACTCTCACAGCATCGAAATGTCATCAACGCAGCAAGGCAGGCCGGTGTGGGTCGCGTCGTTTATACCAGTGTACTGCACGCGGATACCTCTTCATTGAGCCTCGCCGAGGAGCATCGGCAAACGGAAGCCGAGCTCACAGCATCGGGGTTGGCATTCACGATATTGCGTCATGGTTGGTATACCGAGAACTACACCGGCTTTATCGCTGGCGCGTTATCGGCCGGTGAATTTATCGGCAGCGCAGGTGACGGAAAGATTTCTGCGGCGACACGGGAAGATTTCGCCCAGGCCGCTGCCGTCGTGCTCACCCGCGACGATCAAGAGGGGAAGGTCTACGAGTTGGCGGGTGACAGCGCCTGGACGTTATCGGAACTCGCAGCCGAGGTTTCTCGGCAAACGGGTAGGAACATTCCCTACAAGAACTTGCCTGAAACTGACTACGCCTCTGCGTTAATCAATTTCGGCCTCCCGGAGCCACTCGCACAGGCCCTGGCGGGCTACGATGTCAACGCATCCCAAGGCGCACTTTTCGATGATAGCCATCAGCTTTCGACGCTGATCGGCAGGGCCACGACTTCACTTTCAGCAGCAGTGGCAATCGCGCTCAAAGGGCAATGATCGCAGGACACCGTGGCGCCGCCTCGAAGGTCACTGCTGATCTCCGAGGCGGCGGTTGGTAACGTCTGCATCCGGCATAACCACACTGTTCAAGAGCGATAGGGTGCTGCAGGTGAGGACGTGGTGTCGGTGATTCAGCCGATATCGACATTCATGGCGATGTCCCAGGTGCCGGCGCCGTTTTTAGCCAGGCCGATCATCATCAAACCGAGCCACTCGAGCGTCTGGGCCATCGGTAGGCCGCCGACATCCAACGGACGCAGCCCGAGACTCTCAAGGAGGGTCGAGACGCTCGCCTTGGCGTGCGCATCGTCCGCCGCGATGAACGCGTCGAGGCGTTTATCCTTAGCAAGTACATGACCGAAGAGGGTATTGAACGCCTTGACGACATGCGCGCTGACCGGGGCGACCTTGGCGATTTCCTGCGCGCCGGAACTGCCGTGAGGGGTAACGAGGCCCGAGAGATCGGGAGCGACCGGGTTGGTGATATCGATGATCACCTTACCGTCTAGCGCTTTCCCAAAGTCGGCCAGTACCGCCAGCGCATGGGTGTACGGTACGGCGAGAATGACGATCTCGCCCGCCGGGGTGGCGCCGTAAGTCCCTGTGATCGCTCCGGATGCGAGCGTGTCGGCAAGCACCTGTGCCTTGGCGGGATCGCGGCTGACCACCTCGACGGTGTGTCCGGCCTTGGCGATACGGCCGCCGACAGCCGCGGCCATGCCTCCCGAACCGATGATGCTGATAGTGCTCATGTGCAGTCTCCGTTTGAAATCGGGTGGTTTTCCGTCGTTTCTGGACGGGTTACGCCGTCACTTCATCAGTCGGCCGGGAAGTAGTGACCGCCATCAAGATCGGCGAAGAGTCCGGGCTGGGTCGGTTCCCAGCCAAGCAACCGGCGCGTGATGGCGTTCGATGTCGGAGTGTCCAGCGTGACCAGATTTGCAAGGAACCCGAAGTAGCCGGGCAGCATCAGCACGTCCGCGGGAATAGACACCGCCGGCAGATTCAACCGGCTGGCAATGGCTTCGGCGATCTGGCGGTACGGGATAGCCACGTCGGCGATTGCATGCCAGCTTCTGCCCGCCGCACCTTTTTCCAGCGCCAGGCGAAACACGGCGGCGAGGTCACGGGCATGCACGGCCCCCCAACGGTTGGTACCTTCTCCGGGGTAGCCGACAACCCCCTTTTCCTTGGCCAGCCCGATCAACAACGGTAGGAAGCCGGTGTTATCGGTGGAGCTGTGCATGATCTCGGGGATCCGCACGATAGAAGACCGTATGCCCTTTTCCGCAAGACCGATCACCGTGGTTTCCACGATGTTCCGAACTCGCAGGGTATTCTTGTACGGATCGCCGCCTGGAAGGGGCGGATCCTCCTCGGTGGCCGGCCGGCCCAAGCCTTCCCACCCTGGCGAGCCAACGCTTCCAGACACGACCAACGGCTTTGCGCTCCCGGACAGTGCTTCGCCATAGGCGAGCATGATCTCAAGCTCCGCGGCCGCAACAGCGTTGATCCCTCCGGTTGGAATCAGGTCCTGCCGATGCGCGAGGTGAATGACGCCGTCCGAGGCTGCGGCCGCTTCCTTTAGCCCGTCGAGATCCTCGAGATTGCCACGACGTACCTTGGCGCCGAGCGCAGCAGCCTGCGCCGCGGCCGTGTCAGACCGAGCCAGGGCAGTGACCTCATGGCCGGCGGCGATAAGCTCAGAGATGATGTACGGACCGGAATGGCCGGTGCCGCCGGTAACAAAAACATGCATATGCGTGTTCCTCTTGGGTGATGGGGTGCGGAAAAGGTGCTGGCGGACTGTGCCAGGTGCATTAACGATCCAGCGCCCCGCCGTCAGCTCAAGTCCGTCGGCGGGAAATAATGGCCGTTGTCGAGGCCTTCGATCAGACCGGGCTGAACGGGATTCCAGCCAAGAGCCTGGCGGGTGATGGCACTCGACGCAGGCAGGTCCAGAGCGGCTACTGCCGCCAGGAACCCAAAGTAGCCCGGCAGCATCAACTCGTCCGCGGGGATGCTCACGGCGGGTATTTCCAGGCGAGCGGCTATGGCCTCGGCGATCTTGCGGAACGGGATGCCCTCGTCGCCGATCGCGTGCCAGGTTTTGCCTGCGGCTCCCTTCTCGAGTGCCAGGCGAAACAGGGAGGCAAGATCGCGGACGTGCACGGCGGGCCACCGGTTCCTGCCGTCTCCCGGATAGCCGACAAACCCCTTTGTTTTCGCGAGCATGATCAGCTGCAGCCGACCGGTTGCACTGTGCAAGAGAGTGGGAATCCGCACGACCGACGACCTGACACCCCGCTCGGCGAGGCCCACGACGGCGGTTTCCACGACATTGCGTGCCAACAGAGTGCCTGAATCGTTCGGGCCGTTAGGCAGAGCGGGATCATCCTCGGTCGCCGGGCGGCCCAGGCTGACCGGTGCGCCGATAGACGCCGCCCTGCCCGCGTTCATGGGCGTGCCGATACTGCCTGCAACGACGAGTGGCTTATCCGTGCCCGCCAGCGCTTCGCCGAACGCGAGGACGGTCGCGAGCTCAGATTCGACTAAGGCGGCGATTCCGCCGGACGGAAGCAGTTCGGCCCTGTATCCGAGGTGGATGACGCCGTCGGACTCGACCGCCGCCGCCTTGAGCCCTTCGAGGTCGGCAAGATCTCCACGACGCACCCTGGCGCCGAGCGCGGACGCCGTTGCTGCGGACGCGTCTGACCTTGCCAGAGCGACGACCTCATGGCCGGCTGCGATGAGGTCGGGGATGACGTACGAACCGACGTGGCCGGTGCCGCCAGTGACAAAAACGAGCATGTTATTGGCCCTTCTGAGCAGAGTGATACGAGACGCGCTGGTGCGATCCGGTGAACTCACTCAACGTAGGATCCATGCTGGTCTTTTCACTTGCAAAAAGCAAGTGATCAGGCGAATTTTACTTGCGACATGCAAGTGATGCTAATATCCAGCCATGAAAACGACTCTTAAAGAAGACTTTCGGTCCCATTGCGCGGTGAACTACGGCGTGGAGATTTTCGGCGACCGGTGGTCGCTCCTGATCATTCGCGACATCGTTTTTGTCGGGAAGAAGACGTATGGGGATTTCCTGAAATCGGAAGAAGGAATTGCGACCAATGTGCTTGCTTCCCGACTTGCCTTTCTGGAGGAGCAAGGCGTTCTCTCGAAGGCGCCCAGCCCCGACGACAGGCGCAAGGACTTTTACACGTTGACCGAGAAGGGCCTGGACCTCATTCCAATAGTGATCAACATCGTGCTCTGGAGCGCAAAGCATGATTCGAAGTCATACGTGCGGCGCCGCGAGGAGTTTGTTGCTCGATTAACTCAAAACCCGATGCAGGTGAGCGAGGAAGTGAAAGCACTGGTCCGCAACGGCGGGTGCATCTTTCCTGAGAGCGGGAGATAAATCAGGCGACAAACGCGCCTTGTGAGGGCGCAGTTGGCACTTGTCCAAACGTATAAGCGCCATCAATCGAACTTGACCAAGTCCTTGAAGATCAGCTGACCCCAGCTATTTCCGCGCGCCTGCACAAGCATTCCACCTTCCGAAAGCCCGCCCAGTTTGATCGGCGAGAAACCGAGATTTTCCGCGAGCGCACCAATCTCCGCTGCGGCGCCGTCATCGTCGCTCGCCAGGAACACCACTCTCCTGCCACCCTGTACGGCCGGGTCCTGGTCTAAAACGGCAGCGACCAAATGGTTGAAGCCTTTGACCAGTCTTGCACCCGTAAAGGCCTGCGCGACAACCCTGGAGGATGGCTGTCCGCCGAGTTCCTCAGGGGGCACGCCGTAGGCATTGGTCACATCGATGACGGTCTTGCCTTCCCAGTTCTGCAGCGCCTTCGCGACTTCCCGGTGCGACTCATAACGGACAGCCAAAAAGACAATGTCCGCCTCGAGGGCTTGCGCCAGTGTTTTTGCAATAATCCCGGGGCCAATCGCGGCCGCATCGGCTGCAAAACGTTGCGGATCGCGCGTGGTTGCAACGGATACTTCGATGCCTTTGCGGGCAAACGCCTTGGCAAGCGCCTGGCCCAGTTTGCCGAAGCCGATAATTGCGTAGCTCATAAAAATCTCCTTTGGTTTGCCACGCCGTGCGGGCTCCGAAGAGGGAATGGAGTGACCGCTCGGGCGTAGCGAATCAGATTTGTGCCAGACCGCCGTCGACGGCGACCTCACTGGCGGTCATGAAGCTGCTGTCCTGGGAGGCGAGAAACGCGGCTGCCGCTCCGATCTCCGCCGGATCGGCCATGCGCTGGAGCGGATTCATCGAGGCGAAGACCTTCATGCCCTCCTCGCCTAGCGCCGCCTTCGCGAGTTCGGTCGCCGTCGGCCCGGGCGACAACACGTTGACCCGGATACCGCTGCCCTTCAGGTCCTGTGCCCAAGTCCGCGCGAGGTTGCGCACGGCCGCCTTGCTTGCGCTGTAGACGCTGAATGCCGGGGCGCCCGTGGTGCCGGCGCTCGAGCCGGTCAGGATGATCGAACCGCCCTGCCCCATCAGCGGCAGCGCCTTCTGGACCGTGAAGATCAAGCCCTTCACGTTGGTCTCGAAGGTTTCGTCAATGTGCTCGACGGTGATCTTTCCGAGCGCAAGCGGGCTTCCCGCGCCGGCATTGGCGAAGACGATGTCGAGGGTTCCGCGCTCGGCCTTCACCGCCGCGTAGAGCCGGTCCAGGTCGGACTGATCAGAGACCGAGCCCTTCACCGCACGGGCATTGGGCCCAAGCTCGGCGATGGCCGCGTCGAGCGCTTCCTGGCGGCGGCCGAAGATGAAGACGAAAGCGCCTTCCTCGATGAAGCGCTTCGCTGCGGCGAGGCCGATACCGGTAGCGCCGCCGGTGATCACGGCGGTCTTTCCATTCAATCTGGTCATGACGTGCATCCTTGGTTGGCGTTGTACCCAAGCAGGAAATTGCTTGCTTGAGACAAGGATGCAGCGCTGATAACCTAAGGACAAGTATGCACCTTTTGGTAAGTATCAAAAAATGAAGACGACATCTGAAATCTGCGACACCGGTTGCGGGCTCAACGCCACGCTACGCATCATCTCGGGCAAGTGGAAACCGCTGGTCCTGTTTTTCCTGCGCGGCGGGCCGAAACGCTATGGCGAACTCAAGCGTTTGATCCCTGGCGTCAGCGATAAGGTGCTGATCCAGCAGCTGAAGGATCTGGAAGCCGATCAGGTGCTTGCACGCAACGACTACAAGGAAGTCCCCCCGCGCGTGGACTACACGCTGACCCCGCTCGGCCGTAGTCTGGCTGATGCGATCATCCCGCTGTGCACCTGGGGAACCGAGAACGCGGCGCAAATGGCAAGCATCTTCGCCGAGCGCGACGCGTTGGCCTAACGGGATGACGATCAGGCGACCAGCAAGGCTGAAGGTTATTGCTGGTGCATGATTGCTCCATACCGGCGCCCGTCAAAAATCGACGGTCGCCGATAGTTGCAAGGTACGCGGATACCCCGGGGAAAACGCACCATAGGAGGCCACGCCGGACCAGTACTCACGGTCGAACACGTTCTGCACCGTGGCGCGGAATGTCGTCGGCCGCCCTTCTATCTTGGTGGCGTAACGCGCACCGGCGTCAATGCGGGTCCAGGCGTCGAGTTCCTGGGTGTTGGCCTGGTTGACGTATTGGCTGTCGGTGTAGATCGCACCACCCGTGAGGGTGAAACCTTCCAGCCAGGGGGTGTCGTATTCCGCCCACAGGTTGGCCTGGATATCGGGCACGCCGACCGGCTTGTTGCCCTGGTTAGCGGCTGTCGCCGACTGGGTCAGCTCGCCATCGAGGAAGGTCACGCCCCCCATCAAACGGGTGCCGGTGGCCACTTCGCCGAACACGCTGAGTTCCAGGCCACGGTTGCGCTGTTCGGCCTGCACCGAATACACGCCATTGGCGCCCAGTTCGCCGGCAGGTTTCTCGATCTGGAACAGCGCCAGTGTGGTCATGAAGGTGCCGTGTTCATACTTCACCCCCAGTTCGTGCTGCTTGGACTCATACGGCGCAAAGGTTTCCCCGGCGTTGCTCGCCGTGCCCGGTGCCGCATCGCCTTTGCTCAGCCCTTCGACGTAGTTGTAGTAGAGGGAGACGTCCTCCCAGGGCTTGACCACCACCCCCAGCAACGGCGTGGTGGCGTTGGCGCTGTAACGCGAGCTGACGGAGCCGGCGGCATTGTAGTTACGCGACTCGATAAACTGCCGGCGTACGCCCAGGCTCAGTTGGAGACGGTCATCCAGCATCCCCAAGGTGTCGGTCAACGCCACGCCGGACAGCTCCGACTCGGAGATTCGCAGCACCTTGGGCGTGTTGATGTATTGCTTGGGCGTGTCCACCGGGTGGTAGATATTGGAGAGGATTGTGGTGCCGTTGTTGATGCCCCGCGACAGCTCATCCTGGTAACGGGTCGCCATCAGCGTGGTGGTATGGGTTACCGGCCCGGTGGCGAAGAGCCCGCGCATCCCCACATCGGCGGTAGAACGGTCGACGTTGAACTTGTAATAGCCCGGGACGTTGCTGGTGTCACCCGCGTCATTGAGGATGCGCGGCACCTGGTCGGACATGCGTTTCACATCCGACCTGCCGCCCCCTGCATGGGCGAACACGGTGAGATTGTCGCTCAGATCATATTCACCGCCGAGCAACGCGGACTGTTCCTTGGTATCCGACCAACCCCACTTTTGCGGCAGGCTGGTGCGGCCATTGGGGGCGGATGGCACGTCAACGCCCGGCGCGATGGTGAACGGGCGTGAGGCACCGTCGAAGCTTTCTTTCTGGCTGATGTAGTCCAGGTTCAGGCGCAGCCGCTCGCCACGATAATCCAGGGCAATCGCACCGATCCCTACGTCGCGATGCTGGTCGTTCACCGCCGTGTCGCCGCCCTGCAGGCTGCCGTTAAAGCGCACGCCGAACTGGTTTTCCTCACCAAAACGCCGACTGATATCCAGGTGCCCGCCCGCCTGGGAGTCTGACGCGTAGCTGCCGGTAAACCGGGTCAGGTCTTCCTCCAGCGGCCGTTTGGGAACAATGTTGATGACCCCACCCACGCCACTGTTGGGCGAGATGCCATACATCAAGGCACCCGGCCCCTTGAGCACTTCGACACGCTCGGCGTACTCGGTAAACGCCCGGTAATTGGGGGCCACGCCATACACGCCGTCGTAGGCCAGCTCACCCAGGTTGCCTTCGCCGATGGCAAAACCGCGAATGAAAAACGAATCGACGATACCGCCGGTCTGGCCGGTCGAGCGCACCGACGGGTCGCGTTCCAAGGCATCGGCAACGGTGACGGTTTGCAGGTCGGCGAGGGTTTTGGCGGTGTAGCTGGTGACGCTGAACGGCGTGTCCATCACGTCTTTGTTGCCCATCATGCCCAGCCGCGCGCCGCGCGCCACCTGCCCACCGGCAAGCACCTCGGGCAACGCCGTCGGGCCGTTGTAGCGGCCGTCGATCGTGGTGGTGTCGAGGGTCAGGCTGGGCGTGCTGTCATCCGTGGCGGCAGGCGTTGGTGTCTCAGCCCAGGCGTTGGCGCCCGCTGCGACCATGACGAAATTCAACAGGGCGGTTCGAATAGCGAGGGTTAACGCGCGTTCACCGCAAGGCCGACTGGCAACAGGCATGACGAGAGGATCCTTTCAACGAGAGAAAATGGGAATCACTCCTAATGCCAGTCGACGTGCGAAAAAGTATCACCCACTCACTTGATTTTTTTACACGACTCATTCGTACAGGCGGTCCAGCGGGATCGCGATGACCGGTAGCGCCGGATCAAACACATGCCGTGTGGTCTTGTACGGAAAGATCTCGCCGCGAGCGATGGTGTTGAAAATCCGCGCGACCTCGAACGCGTGCCCCGTGTGCCAGTGCCGTACGCACACCCGTGGGTCCGCGTAGTCGAGCTGGATGCACGGCACCCGACACAGACCCAACTGCAACGCTGCATTCAGGCGATGGTTACCGTCCATCACGATGCCTTGCGAGCGCTCGACAATGATCGGTTCCAGCCAATGCCCTGCGCGGATAATCGAGTCGCATAGCCACTGCACATTCGCCGGGTCCACCTGTTCCGATTGCAGCACTTCGCACACCGGTCGCAGCGCAATCTGATAGGTCTGCTCAATAGCCCCTTCCTGTCCTGGCAGCATGCTCAGCAAGCTCCGGTCTTGGCGACCGCTGCGTGTCGGCGGGCCATGTCCAACAGGCGTTGCGCCTGTTCGATCAGCGGCAGGTCGACCATTTCGCCGTCAACTTGCACCGCATGGCTGCCCCCGGCCACGGCACTCATCACCCGACCGGCCCAGGCCAATTGCTGCGCATCGGGTAGAAATGCGCGCTGCACCGTCGCCAGCTGCGCGGGATGGATGCACAGCTTGGCCCCGAACCCGAGGGAGCGAGCGTAGAGCGAGTCCTGGGCGACCACCGCCAGGTCGTTGATCGCCGGCGTGACTCCGTCGATCGGTGCCGGCAAACCCGCAGTGCGAGAGGCCAGCACGATGCGGTTGCGTGCGTACACAAACGCCTCAGGCACCTGGCCGCAATTGATATCCAGGGAAAAATCCAGCGAGCCAAAGGCCAGGCGTGCCAGGCCGGGAACCGCAGCAATCGCCTCCACCTGCTGCAAGCCTCTGGCCGTCTCGATGATCGCGACAATGTGCAATTGGGGTTGCCACGCCAGCAACTGCTCGACCACCCGCGCCAACGCTTGCGGCGCCTCGGCCTTGGGCAGGAATACCCCGGTGCAACGCTCGGGGTAACGCATGTCGCCCAACCACGTCAGGTCCTGGCGGAACAACGCGCTGCCGACGCTGTTGAGCCGGATAAACCGCTGGCACGCCACACTTGGCGCACTCTCCTGCCACGCCCAGATGGCAGCTCGAGCAGCGGCTTTGCTATCGGGATGAACCGCATCCTCAAGGTCCAGGATGATTGCATCCGCTCCGGCCTCAGCCGCTTTGGCAAAGCGCTCCGGACGGTTCCCCGGAACGAACAGGTAGCTGATGGGAAGCAGGGCAGTCGTGATCGGACGATCAGTGTTCATAGCAGTTCTCCTTGGCGTGCATCAGTCGTGGTTTTTGCAAAATTTTCAGGGGCCTCGGTGCGGCTGAATTGCGCCTCTGTCAGCGCCCTCGCCGATCAACGTTTAACCCCTTATTGATCAATGAATTAACAACGCTTTCAAACTTGGGACGAACGCCCGCAAGAGCGTGCAAATACACGTTCGCGCAACGCTGTTCGGCCGGGATCAATTAGAAATATTTGAAAACCTTACTTGATAATCGTTCTCGGTAGCAATATTGTTCACGCCGCCAAGAGAAACTTTTCATGACCCTAGGCAAGTCTTAACGCTCACCGAAAGTATGGCCTCGCGACATCATTTAACCATCACTCAGCGGTGAGTCAGATTAAGAAAAACGGCAGTTAGTGGCCGATCGCTACACTCGTATAAACCTTATGGAATGGGGTTCTTATGCAATTGTTTTATGAACCGATTATTACCATCAAAGCCACAGTTTCGCCTGCAGGATTCGTGTGGCATCCACCGCCAAACGCATAAGCGTTAAAAACACGACGAACGACAAGACCACATTCATCGATCTCTTCCAGAGATTTAAATATGAATGACGACGCTATAAGCGCCAGGGGATAGTTATGTCTATTGCAATAACGCGCCTCAATGAAGCGTGTACAGAAGTTCATCTTTCGAAAATGCTTAATCCATTATTGGACGCATGCATCGCACAGCTGTTACATAACCAACCCGACAAACTGCTTGAACTCGTTGCGCAACATGGCTCCCCCCTGAATCTTGTATGGCCACACGCCTTTGCACTGAACACCGGCGCATTGCAATCCGTGCTGGAACAGCATGAAGTCCGACATGCGATCTTCTATGGCGCCAAAGCCAACAAGTCACAATGTTTACTCGGCGCAGCGAAGGCGTCCGGTATCGGCGTCGACGTTTCCAGTATTTACGAGATGCAAGCAGCACTGCGCGCCGGTGTGCCGGCCGCTCAGTTGTGTGCCACCGGCCCGGCGAAAACCGAGGATTTTCATCGGGCGCTGGTCCATGCCGGTGCACTGATCTGCGTGGATTCGCTGGAAGAGTTCGACCATTTGAAAACACTGGTCGAAGCCAGCAGCGAGGCCATAAAAGCCAGGGTTTTACTGCGTTACAGGCCTAAAGCCTGTGGGACCAGCCGCTTCGGAATGGGGGCCGCAGACCTGCTGGTGTGCTTGCACTTACTGACCGGACTCAGGGCATTTTTTGACTTCGAGGGTTTCCATTTCCACCTCGGTGGCTATGGGTTCGAATCTCGAGCACAGGCCTTTCGTGAAGTGACCGATTTCGTCGATGTTGCTCGGACGATGGGGTTGGCGCCGACCATGATCGATATCGGCGGAGGTTTGCCCATCCGCTATGTCGAGCCACACGCCTACGAGCGCTTTCTAAAAAACGACAATACACCCAATCACTATTACAACCAGTCAGTGCCCAAGTCTTATTACCCTTACGGCAGCAACTTGACGGCGAGCCAATGGTTGACGTTGTTTCTGGAAAGTGCCTTCTCGCCGCGGCAAAACATTGCCCAGTACTTGAAGGCCAACAGCATCACCCTGGCATTGGAGCCGGGCCGAAGTCTGGTGGACCAAGCCGCAATTTCGGTATTTCGCATTACACGCAGCAAAAAACTGGCCAATAACAAAACGGTGTTATTTGTTGAAGGCAGCAGCTTCAGTGCCTGCGAAACATGGTTCGCGTCGGAATATCTGGTCGACCCGATTTTAATCAGCGCAGCGCCAACATCCGCCACACCGATGCAAGCCTATATTGCCGGACATAGTTGCCTGGATGATGACGTCATCACCCACCGCCTGATCAACTTTACGACTTCCCCCAAGGCCGGCGACTTATTAATTTATGCCAACACCGCCGGCTATCAAATGGACTTATTGGAGAACGAGTTCCATCGTCACCCCCTGCCCCGGCGAATGGTGGCGACCTGTTGCACGTACGGTAACTACGCGTTTTCACCTGACGACTAAAGGAAGTACTTCATATGATACTGACTAAAGTTTCCGAGCTGATCGGCAATACGCCTATGTTGGGTATTTATATTCCGGGCACTGATGCCCGGCTGTTATTAAAGATAGAGAAAAACAATCCCGGCGGCAGTATCAAAGACCGCATGGCGCGCAACATGGTACTCGCCGCGCTCAAGTCCGGACGCTTGAAACCAGGAGGCGTGGTGGTTGAGTCGTCGTCGGGCAATACCGGCATCGGCCTGGCCATGGCCGCCGTCGAATTCGGCCTGCAATTTATCGCCGTGGTCGACCATCACGCGGCGCAGGACAAGATCGCGGTGATGAAGGCACTGGGCGCCGATATTCGGTTTGTCGCGGGAACTTATCGTGAAGATGAAGTCGCGGTGGTAGAGCGCCAGCGCCTGGCGGCCGAACTCGCCGAGCAGATCCCGGGGGCCGTGTTCATGAACCAGTCCGACAACGCGGCCAACGCCGGCGGCTACAGCGACTTTGTGCGGGAAACCATCGTTCAGGCCGAAGGTGTGATCGGCGCGTATGTCGGTTGCGTCGGTACCGGCGGGTCGATGACCGGGATTGCCCGAGGCCTTAAACAGCACAACCCCGACATTGTGACCGTGGCGGTGGAGCCCGCGGGTTCCATCGTTTTCGGGCATCCCGGCTATCCATACTATCAGTCCGGTACCGGCACGCCTGCCGGGGACACAGTGGGGCTGGTGCTCGATTACAGCTGCATCGACCTGGGCGTGCAGGTCACCGACTCACAAGCCTTCGAGACCTCGCGCTATATCGCCCGCCACCTCGCCCTGCTGGTAGGCGGCTCGACCGGTGGCGCAATTTTCAAGGCCCTGGAGCTGATTCACAAAGGTGTACTGAGCGGCAATGTAGTGGTGCCGATTGCCGATGGCGGCGAAAAATACCTGCACACGGTCTTCGATGATAAGTGGCTGGAGGAACGCGACTTGCTCGACCCCGGCGTCGCGTCGCAGCTGGATGCCTGGCTGGGCAAGAACCACTGGCAGGAGTCCAGCTCCGCCCCGCTGCAACTGAGCGTCGCATGACCCTCTTTCGACCAAGGAGCGCCTCTGAATGAAACCGCTGAAAGTCGCCATTTGCGGCGGTGGCCGAACAGGTCATCTCAACGCCATCCTGTTCAAGCAACTGCCTGACGTCCAGGTTTCGCTGCTGACCAGCAACCTGGAAGTCGTCGACCACCACACGCGGCAAGTGCCGCTCCAGGCCCTGCTGCCGGACGGCTCCACATTGAACGCCCGGCTGGATCGGGTGACCGCCGAGGCCAGGCCCGCCGTCGAAGACGCCGACATCGTCATCATCACGGTGCCAGCCCATGCCCGCGCCAAAACCTTGCAGGCCATCGCGCCGCATTTGAGCACGAGCAAACCGGTGTACATCGGTGCGATTCCGGGCTTCTGCGGATTCGACTGGCTGGCCGAGGCCACACTGGCAAACCACCCGAACCTGGTGATCTGGGGCATGAAGGACGTACCTCATACCGCCTTCGACCTCACCCCCGGTCGGTCGATAAAAATGGGCGGCGGCAAAAGCCAGTTATATGTCGCGACCCATGCCCGAGAATCCCAGGCGTCGCGCCAGCAGTTGCACGACATCCTCACACGCCTCTACGGCCCTTGCGTCACGCTGCTCGATCACTACCTGGAGATCACCCTGACGCCCGGTAACCCGATCATGCACAGCTCGGTGATCTACGGGTTGATCGGCCCCTACGGGCAATGGCACCGCAAGATCTTTCCCCAGCGCCTGTGCTGGTGGACGGAGTGCCCCGAACTGGGCGCCTACTTCCTGGAACGCATGGATCAGGAGAGCCAGGAACTGTGCGCGGTCATCAGTGCGCGCATGGGCGTCGACCTGTCGTCCGTCAAATCCTTGAAACAGGAAATCGTCGAGGCGTACGGCGATCAGATTCGCGACCAGAGCAGCATGTTGTCCATTCTGCGCACCAACCAGGCCTACAACGACATCCTCGCGCCCATGGTGCCAGCCGGTGATAACCGCGCCGGATATGTGATCGAGCGTGAGAGCCGTGCGTTTAACGAAGACGTCGCCTATGGCCTGGTGCTGCTGGTGGAAATGGCCAGGCGTTTTGAACTGAAAGTGCCCTATATCGAAGAAGTCCTGCACTGGAGCGTTGCCTACATGCAAGGCCTGCGCGACTCGGCGCTGGATTACTTCCCGAGCCAATGGCCTCGCACGGCATAACCCTTTTAATGAATGATTCAACGAGCAGAGAGCTGATATGGATGACCTCAACACCTTGATCGCCTACTCCCGCAAGAACGCCCTGCGCCGGCTGATTCGTTGCTTGTTTGCGGAAAATATCCTGGATCGTTCGGCGCTGGCGTTTACCCACGACGGCCAGCAGGCCACCTACCCGCTCAAGCAGAAAGGCGCGCAGCTGTTTTTCTCCGAGATTGCGCTGGGCCCGGCCGACACGCTGGTCAATGACGGCGACGTGGTGCTGCTGACGGCCGAAGGCGTGCGCCAGGTGATCACCCGCCATCAGGACCTGCTGGATGTACTGCGCGACAGTTTCGACTTCGAGCCCAGCGACGAAGGTGTGGCCGGTCTCAAGTCGGATATGGAAAACAGCCTGCTGAACGACGCCCACGCCCGTCAGTTTCGCCAACACTGGAACGCGCGCCTGGCGCAGGCCGCTCAACGCCAGGGCCTCAGCAGCCTCACCGATTACCTGCGTCGGCATGCGAGCACCAAGGACGCCGCGATCTTGCTGGATCAGTGGGGCTCGCTGGAAGGCCACCCCTACTACCCGACCTGGAAAGCCCGCCCCGGGCTGAATGACGCTGAGGTCGAGCAACTGTCTCCGGAATTCAACGCCCAGGTGCCCCTGCGGATAGCCGCCTTGCGTGCTGACATGGCCAAAAGCGAAAGCATGCCTCACGTGACCAACTACCCCGCCTGGTTCGCCAGCAATTTCCCGGCACACTGGGAGCAATGGAAAGCGGCGCTCAACGCCAAAGGCCTGGATGAAACGCAATGGCTGCCTCTGCCGATTCATGCCTGGCACTTGCAGGCCTATGTGCTCAAGACGTTTGCTGCGGAAATCGAAGAAGGCCTGCTGATCACTGAGGGGCCGGATATTCAGACGCTGCCGACCATGTCATACCGCACGATGATGCCGGTCCTGGACCACGCTGCACCGCTGATCAAATTGCCCATCGCGTTGTGGATGACCAGCGAGTTGCGCAGCCTGCAAGCCAAGTCGATCCATATGGGGCCGCGCATCAGCACGGTGATTACGCAAATCCTGGAAGCCGAAAACGGTTTCGACCAGCAACTGGAAATTTTCCCGGAAGAAATCGGCGTGCGCTATCGCCACGCAATCACCCAGGACGACGTACCGGGAAAACACCTGTCCGTGGTGTTTCGTGCCAGCCGGCAAGCGTTCGAACGCAGCGATGAGCGTCTGCCGATCACGGTGGCTTCGTTGTTCACCCGTTTACCGGGCAGCGGTCGGCCGCTGTTTACCGACCTGATCGAACGCGACGGGGTGCGTGCCGACGCCGCCAGCGTAGAACAGTGGTTTCGCCACTATGCCAAGGTCGTCACCCACCCCGTGGTGGCAATCTATCTGCTGTACGGGATCGGGCTCGAAGCGCACCAGCAGAACACCATGGTGCTGTTCTCACCCGATGGCGTGCCGCGCAGCCTGCTGATCCGCGATTTTGGCGATGGCAGAACCTACGCCCCCCTGCTGGAAGAACGCGGTTATACGTTACAGCCGCATGTGCAGCCTGGCATTCTGCCTACGGTATTTAGCGGCGATATCGAGCCGGTGCGCATGTTTGTACTGGACGCCGCGTTCCTCACCCACTTGCATGAAATGGCCCTGTGGCTGACCAAGGAGTACGGCATGGACAACACACGCTTGTGGGCAATATTGCGCGAGGAAACCGAAAACGCCTTTGCTGCCGTACGCGAGCGGGTCTCGCCGCAGGTGTGGGAGGTCGAGCGCCAGGCCTTTGTCGAGGATCCATGGCCTACCCGTTCGTTACTGCGTATGCATTTGATGCAGTATTCCAACTACCGTTTGCAGCACACCCTGACCAACCCGCTAGCTGCCGTTTAATCACCGAGGCCGTCTCATGTCCCAAGCAGGTGCCATCCAGGGTTCGCGTGTAAGAATCCTCATTTATCTTCTGTTCGCGATCCAGCTGGTCTCCATGGGCGCGATGGAAATGAGCGGGCCGTTCTGGCCCGTGCACCTGCGCGGGCTGGCGTCCTCGGAGTCGGTATTCAGCTTCGCCAGTATCGCCGTGTACGTCGGGCCGATGCTGGGCATCATGCTGACCAGTGCATTCTGGGGCCGTATCGGCGATCGCTACGGCCACAAACTGATGATGATCCGCGCACTCGCGGGGTTGTCCCTGACCCAGCTCGGGCTGGCCTTTTTCAGTGACATCTGGGTCATCCTGGTCCTGCGTTTTCTGCAGGGCGCCTTTGCCGGCTATATAGCCCCGGCGCAGGCTTACGGGGTCAGTATCGAAGCGCCGTCGCGGCGGGCGCGGTTATTCGCGATCCTGCAGATATCGACCAATGTCGGCTCACTGCTCGGTGCGGTCGTAGGCGGCTTGATCCTCGATTACGCGACGTTTTTCTGGATCAACATCGTCGCCTCGGTGCTCTGTGCACTCTGTACCGTCATCGCCGCCGTGACCTTGCCGGATGTGCCTCCCGTACCAAAAAAACCGACGGCAACCACCCGCACGCCGGTCGCCGGCACCGACAGCGTATGGCGCAGCTCTCCCCTGCTGTCGCTGCTGTGCGTCATGGGCATCCTGCTGCTCGCGCGCATGCTGCCGCAGACCTCGTTCTCGCTGTACGTGAGCTCGACGTTCGAGGTCAACAACTCCGTCGTCGGCTTGTGCTACGGGTTGCTGGCGCTGGGCTTCATCCTGTCGGCAACGGCATGGTCGCGCTACTTCGAGCATCGTTCCCAGGCAGAAACCCTGCAACGCATCACATATGTCGTCATGGGCTGCATCGCCCTGACCGCCGTGGCGGGCGTAACGCGCAGCCCCGTGGTATTTATCGTCGCCTACTTCATTTGGGGGGTGCTGCTGGGGGCGACCACCCCCGTGCTGATGGCGCTGGTCTCGAAAACCGCCGACAGCTCGCGACAAGGCTACGTACTGGGTATTGCCCAAAGCACTGCGCAGTTCGCCTCGATTGCCGGCATCTCCATCGGTGGCTTGCTGAGCCAGGTCTACGGCCTGCAATACACCTATCTTTTCGTGTGCCTGGCCTATGCAGTGGCGCTGATTCCCATGGTCGCGCTGCGGTACTGGTCGGTGTCCGCGCCTTCCAATGGCGTTGCAGGCAGCGACTGAACAAGGAGTAAGGGTTTGAACATTGAACAACTGCGTGCCGATACACCGGGTGTCGAGCATCTGATCCATTTCAATAATGCCGGTGCGGCGCTGATGCCTGAGCCGGTGGTCCAGGTCATGACCGGGCACCTGCAACAGGAGGCCCGCCTCGGCGGGTATGAAGCGGCCGCCCGATGCGCGCCTGAACTGGACAATGTCTACACCGCCATCGGGCGCCTGATCAATGCGCACCCCACTGAAATCGCAGTGGTCGAAAACGCCACCCGAGCCTGGGACATGGCCTTCTATTCACTGGCGCTCAAGCCCGGCGACGCCGTGCTGACCTCCATGACCGAATACGCCGGCAACTACATCCCATACCTGCAATTGAGGCAGCAGCGCGGGATCGAGATCCGGATCATCCCCAACGATGGACACGGCCAGGTGTGCCTTGCAGCCTTGGCGGCCATGCTGGAAGACGAGCGCGTCGCCCTGGTATCGCTGCCAATGATCGCCACCAACGGCGGGCCTGTGCAACCCGTCGAGCAGATCGGTGCCCTCGCCCGGGCGGCGGGTGTGTTGTTCCTGCTGGACGCTTGCCAGGGAGTGGGCCAGGTGCCGATCGATGTGCAAAAGATCGGCTGCCATATGCTCGCCGCCACCAGTCGAAAATACCTGCGCGGGCCGAGGGGCGTGGGGTTCCTGTACGTAGAACAATCCCTGTGCCAACGCCTGGAGCCGGTTTTCCTGGACCTGCATGCGGCGTCCTTGCTCACGGCAGACAGCTTTGAAATTCGTGCGGATGCGCGACGTTTTGAAAATTGGGAATGCAATGTTGCGGCCAAGCTGGGCCTGGGGGCCGCAGCGGAGTATGCGTTGGCGCAGGGTATCGAACCGATATGGCAGCGCATCCAGCACCTGGCGGGTTACTTACGCCATCGACTGACCGACGTGGCGGGTATCACCTCGCAGGACCTGGGCCCTGTAAAGTCCGGTATCGTCACCTTCAGTCATCGCCACCACAACGCCCCACAGGTGCAGCAGTGGCTCGCAGCGCAACCCAAACGCATCAACGTGAGCACTTCGACAGCAGGCTCGACCCTGCTCGACATGCAGCATAGGGGCTTGCTTGAGGTCAGCCGTGCATCGGTTCACGCTTACAACACCGAAGCTGAAATCGATTCGCTGATTGACGCCTTGATACGCCTGTCACACGCCTGATCAAGGGACACGATGGCGCTTGCGCTCAAGCTGGTTTGTCAACTAGCATTGGGAATACTTCTCAATTACAAACAAATCGGCCGCCATGAGCGAAACCTCTTCCGCGAATCACCTCAATCACCTGCGCGCCATCGAGGCCCTGTACAGCGGGCATCACGGCTGGCTGTATGCCACGCTGAAGAGAAAACTGGGTAACGCCATGGATGCGGCGGATCTGGCCCAGGACACCTTCACTCGGATCCTGGCCTCACAGGTCACGGTGATTGACCAGCCACGGGCGTACCTGAGCTGCGTGGCCAAGGGCATCCTGGTCAATTGGTATCAGCGCAAGGCACTGGAACGCGCCTACCTGGATGCACTGGCGAACGTGCCCACCCACGAAGCACCGTCGCCCGAGGCGCACTTCATGGTGCTGGAAACCCTGCACGAAATCGACGCCATGCTCGATACCCTGGCGCCCCTGGTCAAGCGCGCCTTCCTGCTGTCGCAGATCAACGGCCTCAAGTACGACGACATCGCCGAGCAGCTGGGTGTATCGCTGATCACCGTCAAGCGCTACATGAAACAGGCCTTCGTACAGTGCCTGATGCTGGTGGAGTGAATGCTCGGTCTGCGCAAGGAGCCGCCGCTGGACCCGCAGGTACTCGAAGAAGCCGCCGAGTGGCTGATGCGCTTGAGCGAACGCGAACTGAGCGAGCACGAGCGCGCCGAATGGGAGCGCTGGAAGGTCAGCAGCCCGGAGCGGGATCGCGCCTGGTCCCGTGCGCAATTGCTGCAGAGCAAGTTCGGCGGCCTGCCGCCCGCCCTGGCGATGTCGGCGCTGGACCGGCCAGACAGCCCTGAACGTCGTGCAGCACTGGGCAAGCTGGCGATCCTGCTGGCGCTGGCGCCCGCGGGTTGGGGGAGCTGGAAGCTGGCGCAATCGCAGCAATGGTCAGCGGACTACCGCACCGACGTTGGCCAGCGCCGCGAACTGACCCTGGCCGATGGCTCGCGCATCACCCTGAACACCGCTACCGCCATCGACGTCGTATTCGACGACCGCCAACGGCTTATTCACCTGCGCGAAGGCGAAATCCTGGTGCAGACCGCCGTGGACACCGCCCCCCTGCCCCGGCCGTTCCTGATCAGCACCCGCCAGGGAAGCATGCAGGCGCTGGGCACACGGTTTACCGTGCGTGAAGTCAGCCCTCGCACCCATCTTGCGGTCATCGACGGCGCGGTGAGGGTGATATTGGCCGATAACCGCCAGACCCCGCCGCTGATCGTCAACGCCGGACAGCGCACCGACTTCTCCTCACAGACCTTTGGTGACCTGGCGCCGACCGATCGCTACATCGGCTCATGGACCCAAGGCATGTTGATGGCCGACAAGATGCGCCTGGCGGATTTCGTCGCGGAACTGACGCGCTACCGCCGAGGCTTCCTGCGCTGTGATCCGGCCATCGCCGATTTGCGCATTTCCGGAGCCTTTCCGATCAGTGATACCGATCGCACCTTGAGCATGCTGGTGCACACTTATCCCGTGCTGGCGAACAGTCATTTGCGCGGTTACTGGGTCACCCTGTCGCCCGCCTGATCCCACGCAAAAATAAACGGCGGCCGGGGTGATACTTTTTTCGATCTCGACTGGCAAAGACAGGAACAGCCTTTTCCTCTCGTCCATGGGTCATCCTTTCATGCTCGTAGCACGGCCCCTGCGTCCGGCTCGTCCGCTCAAACCGATGGTGCACGGCGTCGTGCTCAGCCTGCTGCTGGCCGGTGCCATGTGCCCGTTGGCATTGGCGGAGGCACCGGCCCAATTGGATTCGGTCGCTGTGCAGGCCTACCACATCGCCCCCGGCCCGCTCGGCGCGACGCTCTCGAGCTTTGCCGTGGACGCCGGTATTGCCCTGTCGTTCCAGCCTTCGATCACGGAGGGCCTGATCAGCCCCGAACTGAACGGCACCTACTCCACGCAGGAAGCCGTCACGCGTTTGCTCGAAGGCAGCGGCCTGGAGATGGTGTTGCGCAGCGATGGCAGCTACACCCTGGTACTGCGCCGGCTGACGCTGTCGGCGACCACGGTGGAGGCGGCGCAAAAACACACCGATAGCCTGCCCCCGGTGTACCCGGGCGGCCAGGTGGCCGAGGGCGGGCGTCTCGGCCTGCTCGGCAATACGGATGTGATGGACGCGCCGTTCAGCATCAGCACCTATACCGCGTCATTGATCAAAGACCAGCAGGCGACCACCGTGGGCGACGTGCTGGAGCGCGACTCTTCGGTCCGCTCCACCGGCCAGACGGGGGGTATTGTCGATTCATTCTTTATCCGTGGTTTTCCAGTGGGCGAAGGCAACCTCGGGGAACTGGCGTTCGACGGTGTGTACGGCGTGGCCTCCAATTACCGGGTATTCACCGACTACGCCGAACGCATCGAAGTGGTCAAAGGCCCTGGCGCCCTCCTCTACGGCATGTCACCCAACAGCGCCGTCGGTGGCGTGATCAACGTGGTCCCCAAGCGCGCCCTGGACGAGGACCTGACCCGCGTCACGGCCTCCTATGCCCAGGACCTGCAACTGGGCACCCATATCGATCTGAGTCGGCGGTTTGGCGAGGACCGGCGATTCGGCATGCGCGTCAACGGCCGCGTGCAGCAGGGTGACACTGTCATCGACAAGCAATCGCGGGATGTCGGGGTCAGTGCCATCGCCCTGGATTACCAGGGCGATCGCCTGCGCACCAGCCTGGACCTGATCAACCAGCAAGAGCAATTCGACGCGGCGTCACGGCCCTTCCTGATCGCGCCCGGCGTGCCGATTCCCCACGCCGCCAACGGGCGTACCAACGTCAGCCAGGCGTGGGGCTGGTCCAAGACCCGCGACGAGTCGGCATTGCTGGGTGGCGAGTATGACGTGAGCGACGCACTGACCCTGTTTGCCCATGCCGGCGGTGGGAAGTCGAACGTGGCACGCCTTTCCGACCAGACCCCGACCATCATCAACACCGCCGGCGACACCTCGTCGATCCCCGGCTATTACAAATTTAAAGTACGGCGCTACACGGTCGACAGCGGTGCCCGACTGCGTTTCGACACCGGGCCGATCAGCCACAGCACCACGCTGCAAGTCACGCGCTATCGCGATGAGTTGTCGCGCGGCATTATTTCCGGCCCGCCGATCCTGTCGAACATTTACCACCCTGTCTCACGACCCGAGGCCGACATTGCCACGCCGGCCACGCCGAAAGTCTCGGCGACCGAATTGTCCGGCGTCGCGGTTGCCGACACCTTGTCGATGCTCGATCAACGCCTGCAGGTGACGGTCGGCCTGCGCAAACAGACCATCCGCTCCAACAACTACAACGCGGCAGGCGCGGTGACCACGGCTTACGACGACGGCAAGACCACGCCGCTGTTCGGCGCAGTTGTCCGGCCCTGGGAGCATGTGTCGTTTTACTACAACTACCTGGAAGGCTTGAGCAAAGGCGATATCGCCCCCGCCACGGCCTCGAACGCGGGCCAGATCTTTGCCCCCTACGTTTCACGCCAGCATGAGGTCGGGGTCAAGCTCGACTACGGCACGGTCATGTCCACACTCGCGCTGTTCCAGATCACCAAACCCAGTGGCGAGCTGTCAGGCACCACCTTTGCGGTACAAGGCGAACAGCGCAACCGGGGTCTCGAACTCAACGTATCCGGTGAGGCCGGCCAAGGCATACGCCTGCTCGGCGGGGTGACGCTGCTGGATGCGCAACTGACCAAAAGCGCGGTTGCGGCCAACCGGGGCAATACCCCGGTGGGGGTGCCGAAGGTGCAAGCCAACCTCTGGGCCGAGTGGGACGTACCCTGGGTCGAGGGGCTGACGCTAACCAGCGGGGCGTTGTACACCGGCAGCCAATATGTGAACCAGGCCAACACCCAGCAGTTGGACCCCTGGACCCGCTTCGACATGGGCGTGCGCTACAGCACGCGCATCGCCCAGCGGCCGACGACCTTCCGCGCCACGGTACAGAACGTGTTCGACCGTGAATATTGGTCGGGCGTCGCCTCCTACGGTGCGTTCTCTCAAGGCTCGCCACGCACCCTTCTACTGTCGACCACGGTCGATTTCTGAAACCTTCGGCCCGGCACGGCAAGCTGCACCGCCACCCGGCCCGACCATTGCAAAGGCTTTAACCATGGTTACCATTGTTCGACGCAGCCACGCCTTAGCCGGGCTGCTGCTTGCGGGTTTGTTGGGATGGGCGCTGCCGTCAACGGCCGCCGAGCCGCAGGCACCACGCAGCACCGTCACCGATTTGCTCGGGCGCCAGGTCAAGGTGCACCTGCCGGTCCGGCGCGTGATTCTCGGGGAAGGCCGTCAGTTGTACCTGGTTGCCGCGCTGGATACGCAAAACCCCATCGAGCGAATCGTCGGCTGGCGCAAGGACCTGATCCAGTCCGACCCGGACACCTATGGCGCTTACCTGCGTAAGTTTCCTGCCATCGCCAACATCCCCACCTTTGGCGGCTTTGAAGACGGCACTTTCGATATCGAGCAGGCCATCTCCCAGCGCCCGGACGTGATCATCCTCAATATCGAGGCCCAGCACGCGACCGAGGACGCCCGCTATATCGAAAAGCTCGATGCCCTGGGGATTCCAGTGGTGTACGTCGACTTTCGCAACCACCCGATGCAGAACACCGAACCGACCATGCGCCTGTTCGGCCAGTTGTTCGGCAAAGAGGCGCGTGCCGAAGCGTTTATCGACTTTCGCAACCAGCAGATCCGCCGCGTCACCGACGTGATCAACGCGCAGCCCCCTTCGCGCCCCAGCGTGTTCATCGAGCGTATCGGTGGCTACACCGACGATTGCTGCTTGAGTTTCGGCAATGAAAACTTTGGTCTGTTCGTCGATATGGCGGGTGGCAATAACATCGCCAGAGGCGTTATTCCCACCACCTTTGGCCAGCTGAATCCCGAGCAAGTGATCGTCGCCAACCCGGAACAGGTGGTGGTCACCAGTGCCAACTGGGAAGCCTTTGCCCCCGGTGGCCACTGGGTCGGGGTAGGTCCCGGTGCCGACATGGCCCAAGCCCGGCGCAAACTGGCCTGGTATACCCAACGCCCGGCCTATGCCGGGATCAAGGCGCAGGATGACCAGGCGTTCCATGCCATCTGGCACCAGTTCTACAACAGCCCTTATCAGTTCGTGGCCATCCAGCAGTTGGCCAAGTGGTTTCATCCGACACTGTTTACCGACCTGGACCCTGAAGCCTCGTTTCGCGAATTGCACGAGCGATTCCTGCCGGTGCCCTATGAGCCGGGTTACTTCGTGAGCCTCAAGCCATGAGTGCCGTGATCCAACGCGACACCTACCGGGCCCTGGTGCTGCGCAAACGCCTGATCCTCGGTGGCCTGCTCTTGCTGCTGTTGTGCAGTGTGCTGCTTGACCTGGCCCTGGGGCCGGCGCGCTACAGCTTCCATGAAGTGCTCGGTGCACTGTTTGCGCCGGACAGTGCGCCGGCACAGGTTCGCGTGGTGATGTGGGACATCCGCCTGCCGATCGCGCTGATGGCGGTTGCCGTGGGTGCGGCGTTGTCACTGGCCGGCGCGCAGATGCAGACCATCCTCAATAACCCGCTGGCCAGCCCCTTCACCCTGGGCATTTCCGCCGCCGCCAGTTTTGGTGCAGCCATGGGGCTGGCGTTTGGTGTGGCGCTGTTTCCGTTGGCGGCGCAGTACATGGTGCCGGTCAACGCGTTCATCATGGCCATGCTGTCGGCGCTGCTGATTCACTTCCTGAGCATGCGTCGCGGGGTCACTGCGGAAACCATCGTGCTGCTGGGTATCGCCCTGGTCTTCACGTTTAACGCGTTATTGGCCCTGGTGCAGTTTTTCGCCACCGAGCAAGCCGTGGCGGCCGTGGTGTTCTGGACCATGGGCAGCCTGACCAAAGCCACCTGGCCCAAACTCGGGGTGATCTGCCTGGTGATCGTGATCACCCTGCCGATCTTTGCCAAGCGCGCCTGGGCCCTGACCGCACTGCGACTGGGTGACGACAAGGCCGCCAGCTTCGGGATCAACGTACGCAGCCTGCGTTTTCAGACGCTGATCATGGTCAGCCTGCTCGCCTCGTTCCCCGTGGCCTTTGTGGGCACCATCGGCTTTATCGGGCTGGTCGGCCCGCATATTGCGCGGATGTTGATCGGCGAGGACCAACGCTTCTTCCTGCCGGCCTCGCTGCTGACCGGCGCACTGATTCTGTCCGCCAGTTCAGTGGTGAGCAAAACCCTGATCCCCGGCGCCATCTTCCCGATCGGCGTGGTCACTTCGCTGATCGGCGTGCCGTTCTTCATATCACTGATCCTCAGCGGGAAGAAAAACACATGGTGAAGATTCAGCTGCAAGACCTGGGTGCCCGCTATGGCCAGCGCACGATCATCCGTGGCGTTACCACCGCCGCGTTCACCGGCGGCCAAGTGGTCGCGGTGGTGGGGCCCAATGCGGCGGGCAAGTCCACCCTGTTCAAACGCATGGCCGGGCTGATCGACGGGCCTGGACAGGTGATCCTGCAGGACTCGAAAAAGGGCCGGCAGGGCATCTGCTACATGCCCCAGGGCTTGAATGCCAGTGCGCGGTTGACGGTCTACGAATCGGTACTCCTGGCCCGCAAGCAACTGTCGCCGCAATGGACCGTCCACGATGACGAGTTGAACCTGGTGGACGAAATGCTCGAGGCCCTTGGCATCAGCGACTTGTCCTTTCGCAACTTGGGCGAACTCAGCGGCGGCCAGCAGCAACTGGTGTCCATCGCCCAGACCTTGGTGCGCGAACCGGAAATCCTGCTGATGGACGAACCCACCAGCGCCCTCGACATGCATCGCCAGGTGCAAGTGTTGAACTTCATGGGCGCACTGGCCCGCCAACAGCAGGTCATCGTGTTTATTGCCCTGCATGACCTGAACCAGGCGTTGCGCTTTGCCGACCAGGTATTGGTGATTGCCGACGGCACCGCCCAGGGCAGCGGCGCGAGTCATGAGGTGATCACCGAACGCATGCTGCGCGAGGTATACCAGGTTGAGGCGCGGATCGAGCAGTGCAGTCGGGGACAACGGCATATCTTGATCGACGGGATAACCGGATAGCTCATAGCCGCTGATCAGTCACGCAGCCTGTCGCCAGACACTTGGTGCCGCCCGTCCTCCAATGGGTTTGCGCAGAAACGAAAAAAGACGCCGAAGCGTCTATCACGTAAATCACTGTCTAGTCCTGAAATAGGTTTGTAACCGTCCGGCCAATTGCGTAACGCTTTTCAAACTCTACCGGTGACAGTTGACAGTTGATTGTTGATTGTTGATTGTTGATTGTTGATTGTTGAAACCATGCCGGCGTTTTGCGTTGTAGAACATCTCGATGTAATCGAACACATCACTACGAGCATCTTCGCGCGTGGAATAGATTTTCCGCTTGATCCGTTCCCGCCTTAGAAGCTGGAAAAAGCTCTCGGCCACGGCGTTGTCATGACAGTTGCCTCGGCGACTCATGCTGGCAACCAAATTGTTCGCTTTCAAAAAACTGCGCCAATCGGAGCTGCTGTACTGGGCAGCCGCAACTTTCGATAGCGGCTGTGGCGTTATCGCATGCGTCAGAGTATGAGCCGCCGAGGAGACTGCTGGGATAATGCGCCGATGGAGCGGGTTTTTCGCAGCTTGAAAACAGAGTGGATGCCAACCACTGGCTACATGACCGGCCACCAGGCTCAGAGAGACATTAGCCAGTACCTGATGCATCACTACAACTGGATCCGACCTCATCAATTTAACGATGGATTGGCCCCCACGAAAACGGAAGAAAAACTCAAAACCGTGTCCGGGATGAGTTGACCACTACAGGCGGCTCTGGTGTGTATTTACTGGAGAGCTTATCCCCGAGAAAATATTTTCTTGACAAAATAATTATCGATGATTAGCCTCCTACCTAACGTAATAATTTTTTACTTACATATAGTTATAAATATAAACTATTAGGATATGTGCAAAGCCAAAAACGATAAGACCTCGCAGCTTATGGAGTGTAATTAGCTGTGCCGTACGCGTGTAACCCGGAGAGTCGGGCTGAAAAGCCCGCCACTGCTCTGTGCATGCGACGCTTTGCGGTAAATCGCCATGGTCTTGGCGAGATTCTCGCCTTGCCACGCGATAGCAGCTACTTGATCCGGGTTTCCTTAATTGGCCCCGTCCTTGAAGCGCTCAGCCAATAATCTCGCGAAAGCATGGCAGCCATATTTAATTTTTAAATAGCATTGATTTTTTGTAGACATGGAATGTCAACTTAAAGACCTTTTATCTCTGATATAGGTACCTGAAATGGACGTCGGAAAATGACCGCATCAACTATAAATCCTCTCTCCAAGCTTCATACCCCTTACGAGGAAACAGATCTTGTTTGCCTCCCCTCCTTTGCAGCAAAAAGGCTTCGTTGTCTTATTTCGGCGCCATAAATTCTTAGCAGCGGTTTGTGTCGCTTTTCCTTTGTAATATCTTAGAGGATCAGAAACACTCAACTTTTTCGGCGACGGCGATTTATTGCCCACACATATTAAAACCCTTAAATCTGTTGCAGTCATGGTTATTTCATGGCGTAAAATCCAATTAATAGATTGGCAGCATAGGAAGCTAAGAGAGAAGCGTCTGTCCATACCCAGTATCACTCTCTGCTCCAAGCCAAAGCCAGTTGAAGTGGATCTGAGAATATCAATCGCGCTTACACGTGCGCGAAATGCTAATAAAAAATACTTGCACTAGATGCTTGCGAAAGGAAATCATGGAATGATTGTTACAGATGTAAAACTCGTGGATATAAATTTTTTACGCCCGCATGAAGACATTGACGAAGCCAACCTCACATCTCTTACAGAGAAGATCCATAAAAATGGCGCCTGGGATACTCCCATAATCATTGATAAGGAAAGTGGGATAATTATGGATGGGCACCATCGCTATAATTTCGCTCTTACGTCGGGTTTATCCCGGGTTCCATGTTATGAAATGTCATACTCGTCAGAAAAGGTAAGGGTGTATGACTGGAAAACCGGCCTCCCTTTTGCGTACCAACAAATCTTTAAATCTGTCGAGTCTGGAAAGATTTTTCCTCCTAAAACCACTCGCCACGATTTTTCTGAACAATTTGCCACAGTGAACATCGAACTAACACGGCTGTATTAGGCATCTGGTAACGCAGAAAGGCGTAATGACGACTGCCCGAGCGCAACAACTTAGTAACTATAAACACTTACCATGAATAATCAGGTCATTTGACACTATGATTATTGAACCGTCTAGACTTTAAAGACCCCGAAGCATATGGAAATCACGAGGTTATCTATGTCGTTTGCTAAAAAGAACATTATTGATGGACTAACTGTCACTCCGCTCGTCACACTTTCAAAAATCAACAAAGCAATGGGTACAAACGTCATTGTCAAACTGGAAAAAAATAACCCTGGTGGAAGCATCAAGGATAGAGCCGCTGCTTATATTATCGAGGAGGCCGAGAAAAAGGGCCAACTCAAGCCTGGAGGCACGATCATTGAGTCGTCTTCAGGTAACTTTGCAATCAGCCTGGCTATGATCGGTGCAGTGAGTGGATATCGGGTTATTGCGCTTGTAGACCCTAAGGCCACCGAAACCAATAAAGCGCTCATGAAAGCTTACGGAGCTGAGGTCATTACTGTAACGGAAAAAGACGATACAGGCTCTTATCATAAAACCAGAATCAAATTAGCCAATGATTTATCAAGGGAAATTCCTGGTAGCTATCGACCTGATCAGTGTTTTAATGTCCTCAGTTCGTTAGCGCATTACCACTCAACTGCAAAAGAGATCCATGAACAAACATATGGGCAAATCGGAGGCGTCGTTTGCGCCGTCAGTACAGGAGGCCAGATTGGAGGCATTTCGGAATACTTCAACGAGTGCCTTCCTGACGTCAAGGTTACCTGCGTGGACGCATATGGTTCCTCCGTATTCGGAGGGCCATGCCATGCTTATAAAATCCCTGGAGTTGGACTTGGCTGGACACCAAGGAACATAAACGACGTTTCAAAGATCGATTACTTTTATCGTGCAAGAGATGAATCCTCCTACATAGCTGCCCGCCTACTGTGTCGCCATGAAGGGATTTTGGTCGGAGTCTCCTCGGGAGCCGTTCTTCTGGCGGCACTTAATTTATCTTTACGCATCGGGAGCCATAAACCTGTTGTGGCCATTTTGGGCGATAGCGGGGAAAGATATTTGGATACTCTTTACAATGACGCCTGGCTTAAAGACAATAATATTGATACAGGGCTTGAACTCCATAAATTACAGGCGCTCGTTGAAACCATGGACAGACCTATAGAATCACCTGATATAGAGAGTAATTACAGGGATGATTTGATCAGCATCCTGGAAGTCCCTGACACGACTATAACTCATTTTAGCATGCTGGAAGGCCGAAATTGAGCACATGAATAATCATATTGTCTTCGCCGTGAGCTTTATCCTGTCATTTGTTAACTTTATGATTTTCTACAGCTACCCTTTCAAGCTAGAGGAATTAGGCATAGAAAATGGGGTGGTCGGGTTAATTGTGGGAGGTGCGACTGTCCTTACCCTGATAATGAGGCTCGTGTCAGGTGTACTCATAGATCGCATTAGGCCGAGATGGGCATTATTTATTACTGCGTTTCTGTACTGTGGCTCTTTGCTCCTCATAAATTTTAACTGGGTTTCATCGGTTATCATGGGGCGGCTGGCACAAGGGGCTCTCTTGGGAGGGATGTCTACACTACTCATGTATTATTCAATTGCATTCAGTAATAATGCAGTTGAGAAATCAAAAAATGTTTCGATGATCACATTTTTCAATGTTCTACCTACGTGCCTTGCACCATTTGTAGCGCTTAAAATCACCCAGACTTGGGGAGGGGGGAGCGTTTCACTGGCTGGATTAGTGCTATTTTTGACCTGCCTGTTGTTTACATTTGTCTTGGATATTCAACAGAACTCTGTTGACGTGCCTTCAGCCGCTGACAGAACCTTACCACCAAAAGGAATAACACATGTCATTGCAGACCAAAACATAAGAACAGCAGTTATTATATTGGCACTGGTATACGTCATAAGTGGAACCACGGTTACTTTCTTGCCATTTTTTCTTATTAAAAAAGGCATGAAAGATCCCTCTTGGTATTTTCTAGCGTTCACCATCTGTATGATGTTGCCTAGACTTTTTTTGAATAAATATCTACCAAAGGACAGCCGATTCCCAACGCAAATTCTAACGGTTTGCGTGGCTTCTGCCATATTCGGAACGTTTTCGAATTACCTGTTGGCGGGCAGCAGTCTTGTGTACATCGGGGCAGTTTTTTGTGGAGCGGCTCTTGGGCTTATCTACCCTGCGGTCATGTCATACGTTGTCTGTAGCGTAGATCAGCCGTTGGTTGGAACCTCATCCTCCGTCGTTGCTGCCTCTGCAGATATTGGTGTTATTGCTTCTAATGTTGGCTTGGGCATTGCCAGTGTTGCGTTCGGTGAAGACACTGCGATGATATTGCCAATTAGTACATCCTGTATAGCCTTAGCATTTATTATCTCCAGGGTTTGGGCGCAGAACTCCATTCAAAAGGAAGCTTCATTATGAAAACTGTTGTATTTTTGTCCGACTACGAAGACGAAATTGAATATCAAGCGGTATTTGAAGTCCTCTCGAAATGGGGCATCAGAGGCATTACAGCTAAGCCACGTGAAATCTGTATAACAAATGGAGCCGAAGGGTCTTCTTTTCTTTTTCGCGGCGCCCCCCTGCAACCAAACCTCGTGGTCGGGTACGCGTATGAAGATGATTTGATTACAGCAATGAAGTTAATGAAGTTATGGCAGATGATGGGCGTTACAGTCCTAAACGATGCCGAAACACTATTTTGCGGCCAAAACAAGGATTTATCTTCGGCAATGCTTAACAGCAACGCAGAAGTACGGCACTTGCCATATTATAAATTCCTCGAGTTACCTTCAGAAAAAGCACTTCATTCTATTGGCTTTCCATTGGTTGCTAAACCTGTGAACGGCGCCTGTGGACGCGGATTATTTAAGCTTGATTCATATTTAGAATTTTGCGATTGGTTCAAGGAGCATGAACATCTTATAAAGGACTACTATGTTCAGCCCTACATTAAAAAGAAAAACAACGAAGACTTTAGAGTGGTAGTTGTTAACCATGTCGCTAAATATGCATACTCGCGACGTGGTGCGAACGGTAGCTGGATTACTAATCTCATGAAGGACGGTACTGGCAAGACGTTCACTATTGACACATTGCCTCAGGAGCTTGTTCTCATGGCGGAGAAAAGCTCTATCGCAGCAAAGTCACTCTTTTGTGGTGTTGATATAGCTATGGACTCGTCAGGAGCCCCTTTTATCATTGAAATAAATACCTGCCCCGCGATTAAAATTAGTCGATATATTCCAGGAGCCGATACGCTTGTTGAACAAGCATACGCCGAGTTCATTCGCCAAGTGTTGATTGATCATGACATTTGAGCCTTTTCAAAGTAACCCGGAACGTGATGCAATCATGCAAGCCCTTATAACAGGGTGGGCTAAATCTCGGGGAGGATCGCATGTTTCGGTCACGCACGGGAGTGGAATATCTCATTGCATTTTTGAATACCCTATAGGCAAAAGAGCCCGTGACAGGGAAACATTTTGTTGGGGAGGGCTTGAACTTGTCGACTCTGTTACTGAGTTTCATCAGAGCAAACATCATTTCCTTAGTGTTTTCGGTATTGACGTGAAAACCCATGAGCGCCTTCTGATGAAGGGATATGATATCGTTGCGCGGGAAACGCATATGTATAAGTCGATCTCGAAGAATGCGCCCTCCCCTTGCTGTGCTGTCAATCGAGTCCTCAGTCAGGAGGAGGCTGACTGGTATAACGCTCAAAAAGGATCGATATTTATCCAGCCTGAGCATATTGCTGATCCGGACGTGTACGACTTTTATACCCGTGAACGGGGCATTATGACGTCTCATGCGAGAGCGATTCGTGTCGGAACCTTCTTGGTTGTTGATGACGTTCAAACACACCCGGACTTTCGCAGAAAAGGACTTGCCTCCTATTTACTGGCGACCATCACTTCTGTCGCTCAACAGAACCAAATGTACGCGCTAACCCTTATTTCAAGCGATGAGGGGCTACCGTTATATTCCCGTGACAATTATGAAAAAGGTCTTTCTCTCACCGTTTACAGCTCATCGCATTAACAGAAGGAGATAATGATGAATATCATAGCACTTGAAGCATTAACTTTTGGCCTCGGCCGTTTGGCTGCGGCCTCACGAAAACATGGCTGTTCGCTAATGCTTTTCACACGTGACAAAACAGTATATGACTATGAGTTATCCTTGCTCGACGAGCAGAATATCAAGGTTGTAGAAATCGACACATTCGATGATCATGCCGTCGTTGAGATGATCAGAAATGAGAAGGACGTCGTAGCATTACTCAGTTCAACGGATACTTGGAGTTTGCATTGCCTTGACGTGAGTAAAAGTCTAGGATTACCCGCTCAGAACGCAGATGCAGTCCGAATAGCCCGAGACAAATACCAGCTGCGTAATCGCCTCTATGAGGCTGGCCTGTCTTCTGCCAAAAGTCAATTGGTGGATCCTAGAAAATTTGATAATGAGTCAGTAATTAAAGACATCAGCTATCCGTGCATAGTTAAAGATACTGCTGGAACTGGCAGCCAGAACGTATGGATCGCTTATGACAAGGAGGACTTGCTACAAACTCTTGATAAGGCTGCTCAAGAAGTCCTTCGCGGCCAGATCGCCATTGAACCCTTCTTTTCGGGTACGCTCTATAGTCTTGAAACGCTTAGTTGGAAGGGTGAGACACGTGTAATTGCGTTGACGAGCCGGATTACCTCTCAGGAACCTTATTTCCGCGAGGAGGCTTTCTCATCACCGGTAACTATCAACCATTCAATAAGCGCAGCGCTGGAGGTATGGATTGATAATGTCTTGAAAAGTATCGGATACGGTAATGGCTTTGCGCATACGGAGTTCATGATAACCGATACGGGTTTTGAGGTGATCGAAATCAATCCTCGTCTGGGCGGCGTGCAAATCGGTGAGGCGCTGTGTCAATCTCTTGACATTAATATTTATGAAGCTTGGATTGAGATGGCGTTAAATAAAAGGCCAGCTCTTATGGATGTACCACTTAATATTCACAAGGGGATTGGCCAGTTAATTATTTATGCCACGGAAACGGGCGAGTTTTCCCATATCGAAGGACTCGACAGGTTGAGTGCTCATCCCGGAAGCCCACGCTTTTATCCAACGGCTTACAGTGGAAAGTCAATAAGCACCATTGTCGACCAACGAGCTAGTATCGGAATACTTTTGGCTGAAGGTGAAACTTCAGAAGTTGCGCTGCTTAATGTGTTCGCAGCAAGGAACAAAATACGTGTAGTTATGAAGGGTTAAATTCTAATTGCATACCATGTAGAAACTCAGACTTAATCTGACAGTTATTGAATTTGCGGTCGTGACTGTCAGGTCAAATTCAGTTGATCATTTTGACCTGCCAGTTTTTTTCATCCGTAAACGTCTCAACCGGTGTGCGATCGCAACTGCTCGGCCAGTTCAGGCCTTGCGGCTTGGCAGCGACATGCAGACGTTCGGCCTGTGGCGCGATCCAGAAATGGTCGGTGATCCCATCGAAGCCAGCGGCGGCAATCCTCTCCAGCTGCGCCTCGGTGGACGCGGTTCGACGATTTCCGATCGAGGCCGACGACGATGGTGTCAGGTCGCGGGTATCACATCCATCCGTCCCTCTTTGGCGAATGCAAAACCCACGCCTGGTACAGTGAAACGCCCAATCAAGGGCCAGAAGGAGGCCTATTGATTTTACAAACCACAAGAAACTATTTTTCTTGAAAGCCCACCCCCTTGGTGGGCTCATTCAAAAAGCTACAAGGGTTTGTTTTTTTTGCCGATGGCATTGTTGATAATTCCACTGATTAAACTTATCGACGGCTCCTTGAGAAGATCGTCATGCATGCTGTCGACTGTAATGTTGTCAAGAACACCATCAATGTAAGGACGCCATTGTTCGCATTGGGGGGCCTGCGGATCAACTTCCTGGCTGGCCGTAAAGTAAGTGACATTACCGTTATATCGACTCAGCATCGGTTCCTGACCCAGGTGGGTATTATTAATGGAGACTTCCACTATCCTTTCGAAGTTTTCAATATCAATCGACCCCAGCGGGTTATGCAATGCGCGCAGGGCAGTGTGGCACGCAAACAAACTTCTCGACGCTGTTGCAAAATCTTCTGGGGCGATACCGGCTTCTGAAAGTATCGCGCCGAAGACCACCTTCTCTGTGATATTTTCGTTTTTGAGCCATTCAAAAGGCACACGCGGATCAAGAAGAATAACTTCTCCCACTTCATGTCCCCCTCGCTCCAGTGCGCAAGCCAGCTCAAACGCAACGCGGCCTCCAAAAGACCATCCCAGCAGATGGTAAGGACCTTGCGGCTGCCGCTCCAGAATCTGCGTTTTATAGTCCTCGACCATAACAGCTAAGGACTCGGCGAAAGGTTCTTCGCCCTCGATACCACGGGCCTGAATCCCCATCAAGGAAATGTCAGGCAGGCGTCTGATAAACGCTGAATAGGACCATGACAATCCTCTTCCCGGATGAATGCAGTACAAGGTTGGGGCATTCTCGACTGATCGTAGCGGCAAAATTACGCTGAAAGAAGAACCTTGATCTTGAGCAAGACCGCTTTGCAGTTGCGCCACTGTAGGCGCTTCAAACAAACTGCGGATCGTGACGTCGACGTGCAGGGTTCCCCGGATCCGGTTGATCAGGCGCATGGCCAACAGCGAGTGGCCCCCCAGTTCGAAGAAGCTGTCGTCCAGTCCCACCTCTTCCAGGCCCAGCACTTCGCCGAACAGTTGGCACAGCACCACTTCCTGCGGCGTGCTCGCTCGCCGGCCGCTGGCAAGCCGCTGCGGTGTCGGCAAGGCCCGTGTATCGAGCTTGCCATTGACCGTGCGTGGCAGGTCATCCAGCAGCATCATCGCCGCCGGCACCATGTAACCGGGCAACCGCTCCGCCAGGTAGTTCTTGAGCGCCTCGGGAGTGACCGCCTCAGCCTCGTGCAGCACCGCATACCCGACCAGTTGCCGAGGCTCGTCACGCAGGATCACAGTCGCCTGCGACACCGCTTCGTGCTGCAACAACACCGCTTCGATCTCTCCCGGCTCGATTCGCACGCCGTTGAGTTTCATCTGCTGATCGGCACGGCCGCGGTAGACGAGAGTGCCGTCGTCGCGCCAACTGCCGAGGTCGCCGGTGCGGTACATGCGGCTACCGGCTTCGCCGTACGGGTTGGCGATGAAGCGTTGCGCCGTCAGACCCGGTTGGTGCAGGTAACCTCGCGCCAGTCCAACACCTGCAAGGTACACCTCCCCCACCACGCCGACGGGCACCGGCTCCAGGTAGTCGTCCAGGATAAACACCTGGTAGTTCGGCAACGGCCGGCCAATCGGCAGCGTGCCATCGTCCATGTCCTCCAGCGTCACCCGGTAGGCAGTGGCATCACAGGTGGTTTCCGTGGGGCCATACAGGTTGGTGATGCGTTGCGCGCTCAGGGTATGGTAGATGGCTTGGCACACACTGGCCGATAACGCTTCGCCCCCTAAAAGCACCTGCCGCACCACCAGCCCCTGGGGCGCTGCCGACAGGGCATGGGCCAGATAAGAGGGCACGCAGCTCAGCACGCTGATGCCCTGGGTGTGCACGTATTCCCAGAAACGTGCGAGGTCGTCGCGCGTCGCGTCGTCGATCACCACGGTGCAACCACCGCAAATCAGCGGTACTGCCAGTTGCACGATCAGCGCATCAAACGACACGCCGCTGAGCAGCGACACGCGGTCGTCAGCACCGATCTCCAGGAAACCGGCAAGGCTTGCGATCTTGTTGGCGATCGCTGCGTGGCTCACCATCACGCCCTTGGGCTGACCGGTCGAGCCCGAGGTATAGACCACGTAGGCCAACTG
>NZ_MBDT01000015.1:0-19794 GCF_001702295.1 Pseudomonas sp. S3E12 | reverse complement strand
AGCAGTCGATCATGGGGGACAGGTACACCTTGCCTGCCGGGATCTGGAACTCCGAGATGTCGGTCAGCCATTTCTCATTCGGAGCTAGGGCCGTGAAGTCGCGGTTGAGGAGGTTTTCCGGCGCCGGACTGATCTCCCCGAGGTAGGAACCGTATCGACGCCGTTTCGGCTTGGCGACGACTAGGCACTCCTGCTTCATCAAGCGCTGCACCACCTTCTCTGAAAGGCGCACACGCTGCCTGCTCAACGAAGCTCGCATCCGACGGAAGCCATAGCAACGATGATTGCGCTCGAATATGTCCGCCATGGCACGACGCACTTCGGTGTACTTTTCCGCGATCTGCATTCGGGCTCGATGATAGAAATAGGAGCTTCGGGCCAAGCCCAACGCGTCAAGCAGCTCTAGCAAGGAGTACCTATGCCTAAGGTCATCAGCCAGCAATGTCTTCTCCCGATTGGTCAGGACTTGCCGGTTGATGCCCGTCTCTTTTTTTATGAGTTCATTCGCCCTCATCAACAGGTCATGTTCAAGCTGCAAACGGCGAACATCGAGCTGGAGAGATTCGAGTTGCCGCTGCAACTCCTCTCGTTCCGGTGACGATGAGGGTTCAAGTCGACACTTCATGGATGGGGATACCTCTGGGCCGAGTAGCTGGTTTTTCCAGTTGTACAAGGTCGGCCTGCACACGCCCAGCTTTTGAGCCAGGGCTTTCGCACTTTCTTTTCGCGTGCACAGCGCGATGACCGCTGCCTGCTTCACCGCTGGCGGCCGGGCTAACCCGTCTGATCGACTGACAACACGCTTATGCAACTCGGGGTGCATTTCGTAAATCCAGGCACGCAAAGAATCCCGCGCGGGGTAGCCCAACGCCTTGATGGTAGCGGCGATGTTGCGACCGTATTCGAGATAGTGCTCGACAGCCTTTTCCCTTTGGGCAGGTGAGTACTTCGACTTCGAGTTCTCGTAGCCACGCGGCAGGTCGAGGCATCGCATACTCTGCGTGCCAGCTCTTCAAAGAGTTCTTCGTCGGGTAGCCCAACTGACGAATAGTTGCCCCGGTTCGCTTGCCCAGTTTGATGTAGAGCTTGACCGCTCGGATACGGTCTTCGTATGAATACATGAACTACCTCCAGGTAGTCCAAGATTTCCGCCGCATCCCCGTTTGGCGGGAAAAGCAAATCTTAAACGTCAATTACAGACTCAGGCATCAAAGCGGGTTGATTGGGAAACGAGGGCCTCACGTCGCATGATCAGCGTCTGCTGCAGCCGCAGCAAAAAACCTGCTTCAAATGCCTCTTGGGGATCACCTGGACGATGGCGTTTTCTGTTCTGAGACAGAGCCCACCATAACGGTAATGATGAGCCTTCAAGCCAAGTCTCTGCGCAATGAACACCGTCCTTAATTATCGGAGCGAACTCATCACCCCACGGGGTTTGGATCGCAGGAGAGCCTTCAGCAGATGGGACAGATACATACTCATGAATCTGTTGATGAACGCTTTGAGCTGGAATACCAGTTAAATTTCGGAATGCCTTGTCGTACAACACGGCGGCGCCATCCAACAGCTCTACTGCCAACTCAACGTCTTGCGGAAAATGAAGCAAAATACTCTGGGCTCCGTTAAGCCGTAGAGTGGCTGCCTGCCGCAGTTTAATCGCTGCATCTTCAGGGGTAAGCGATGAAGTATCGATGCTGTTGGGCTTGGGGAGACCGATGAGAAGCGAAAGATCAAACATCGCGGAATCCTCCGAGATAGTTTGCAGCTTGAACCATTTGGCCGGGGTGGCGCACGAGCTTAAAAGGGGGACAGGTCATTTTCCTTATCTCCTTCGTGTAATTAAGGAGCTGCCAACCGCCGTTGCGACACGATTGGGTGGCAGACCGTACGGGGGTCGCAAACCGGCACACGAAGGAAAACCGGCCAGGCATAAGCCTGCCCCGCACGGCCTGCCATAGAAATACAGTAGTCAGACCTAATAGAGCGCCAACTACTTTGCTTTCGCTATGGCGCGGAACCGCGCCTTCGTGTGTGTGTTTGCGGGTTGCGACACCCGGTCGCGGGATTGACCGCAACGGAGCAAAGCGTAAATGCGAACAAGCGACAACACAAGCATGAGAGTCAATAAGCGCCGAATTCGAATGAGAGCTCCGGGCGAAAAATTACGTTCATCGGGATTTAGTGGCTAAGGCAGGTCAGATACCGCGCAACTCCTTCATATTTTCGAAGCTCACCACAGTGATAGAATCGGTAACGCTATACACGAAACCCTCTCGATAATTTGTATGACTACAGAGCTAACGGAAGAAGAAATGCGGCGGGCGCTGTTCGGTGAGCCTGAGCTCCCTGCTTTAGTAATCCACACACACGTGCAACACACAGCACCCAAATCGTGATCGCGAAGCCGACAAAGGCAGTGAAGAAAAATAAATTATCAAAAACTTTTACTCCCAGATTGAAAGTCACACTGAGGGTGGGGAATGAATTCGAAGGCAATATGCACGAGATCGTACATGAAGCCGATACGCTCAGCTCCCTAGTTGCAGAGTAAGAAGCTACAAAAATCGCCAAGAAAAAATTCAGGTTTGTGGAAGTTATTTCGGTTAAGTCGATGTAAGCGGGCAAGCTAGGTTCCAAGCGTATTTCACTGCAGCGCCACATCGTTCGTTCGGCCCTGGCTCGCCATCCAGCCAGCGTAAGTAAAGATGGGAGCTGGGCTACCTCTCCCAATTGCAGGTTGTCGAGTCCGAAATCTTTCAATAACCAAGCTTTCATTGCGAATTGCACTAGAAGCTGGTTTTTTCGCATTCATTCATGGGTCAATGGGGTGTGCATCGAACTTTCCAGGTGCGGGCCGACGAACTCATGGGCCAGAATTTCCTCGAAGCGCATGGACTTGCGCATCGCCAACGCATGTCCTGTGGACACCACCAGGGTCAATTCGTCCTGGCGATAAGGCAAGGTTTCCAGGCCTTGCGCGGCGGTCTGCGCGGCAATGATGCCCAGGTCGGCACGCCCATCGGCAACCGCGCGAATCACCGCAGACCCCACCCGCTCTTCAATATCGAATTTAATCTGCGGGTACGGCGAGACGAAATGGGCAACGTCGTTCGGCAGGAACTGCGACAGCGCCGAGGTGATGGCATGGCCGCGGATATGGCCCTTGACCCCGGCTGAATAATCTGCCAATTCATGGTCGAGCTGCTAGAACGTCTGCTTGACCTGGCGCGCATAAACAGCATTGACTGACCGGGTCAAGTCCCCCCCGCGCATTGCGCGTCAGCAACGGCGCACCCACTTGTGCCTCCGACTCGGAGATGCGCTTGCTGATGGCCGACACCGCCAAGTGCTTGAGCCGCGCAGCCCGCGTCAGGTTGCGCTCTTCGGCCACAGTGATAAATAGGTCAAGGCTGGTGATGTCGTATAGCACCCGTCGGCTCCAGTGACGTAATAGTGATACTAGAGCTTATTATTACACTGGCAGGGCCGGCCGCAGCGGTTAACCGCTCGGCCCGGCCAATATCCGCTCCAGCGCCGCCACCAACGCCACCTCCATCATCCGGGCCGTGGCGTCGTCCTCCAGCCGCTGCCCGGAAAACCAGGCATGCACAATGTTCAGCAGTGGCGCGACAGGGCGGGCTCCATCGCGCCTTCCGCCCAGCAACCCCATTAACCGTGCCTCGTACTGGGTGTGCAATTGCTGCACGCTGTACTGCTGCTCGGTGGCCAGGCAGCCACTGTCGCGCAAGGCAATGCAAAAGTGCCTGGGCATCTGCTGATGCAGCCTTACGTGCACACGGATAACCTCGCCGATGCTGCCCTCAACGCGAATGGGCAGCGGCGCCAACGCCGCCAGCAGTTCTTCATAGAACTCTTCGAGGATATCCAGCAGCAGATGCCGCTTACTCGGATAATGGTGGTACAACGACCCCGGCGACATGCCCAGGCAAGTGGCCAACTCACGCATGCCGACCTGGGCGAAGCCTTTGCGCGCAAACAGTTCGACTGCTCTGTCCCGATTGCGGGCAAAGCGTTCGCAGCGCTCAGTCGTAGCCATGAAAACCACGCCCGGTCTTGCGCCCCAAATCCCCCGCTGCCACCAATTCTTTTAGCAATGGTGCGGGGCGGTATTTGCTGTCGTTGAACCCGTCGTGCAGGGATTGAAGAATCGCCAGCACCGTGTCGAGGCCGATCAGATCGGCCAGGGCCAGCGGCCCCAACGGCTGGTTGCTGCCCAGCACCATGGCGGCGTCGATATTCTTGGCGCTGGCGATACCTTCCTGATAGACCATGATCGCTTCGTTGATCATGGGCACGAGGATACGGTTGACCACAAACCCTGGGCGGTTGGCGCTGCTGATGCAGGCTTTGTTCAACTGCGCCGCCAGCGCCAGCACCCGTGCATACGTGGCGTCGGCGGTGCGCAGTCCGCGCACCACTTCAATCAATTGCATCACCGGTACCGGGTTGAAAAAGTGCACCCCGATAAATCGCTCAGGGTTCGGCAGCGGCGCGGCCAGTTCGGTGATCGACAGGGATGAGGTGTTTGACGCAATCACACAGTGCTCGCTCACTTCACCGGCCACCCGACTCAGCACCTCGCGCTTGAGCGCCAGCTGTTCGGTGGCTGCTTCAATCACCATGTCCACGCCTTGCAGACACGTGTAGTCAGTACTCATCTGCACTCGGGAAAGGACTTGGCGCTTTTGCGCCTGATCCAGCATCCCTTTGGAGACTTGCCGCTCTAGGTGTCTGTCGAGGGTTGCGGCGGCCTTTTCCAGCATCTGCGGGGAGATGTCCAGCAACCGGACCGACAACCCGGCACTGGCACACACTTGGGAAATCCCGCTGCCCATGGTGCCAGCGCCCACTACGCCAACCGTTGCAATACTCATCGTGTGGTCAACTCCGGCTTGAGCAAAAAGTGCGCGAGGGCCGGCACCAGCACCAGGGCGCCGACCATATTCCAGATGAACATGAAGCCCAGCAGGATGCCCATGTCCGCCTGGAACTTGATCGGCGACAACACCCAGGTCAGTACGGCAACGCCCAGGGTGATACCGGTCATCACCACCACTTTGCCGGTGGACAGCAGTGCCAGGTAGTACGCCTCGGACAAGCTGCAACCGCGACGCAGGTTGGTCAGCGTCACACTGAGGATATACAGCGCATAGTCCACGCCGATGCCCACGCCCAGTGCGATCACCGGCAGGGTCGCGACCTTGACGCCGATATTGAGCCCCACCATCAGGGCTTCGCACAGCACCGAGGTGAGCATCAGCGGCAGCACCGTGCACACCACGGCGCGCCAGGACCTGAAGGTGATGAAGCACAACACGATGACCGCCGCGTAGACCATAAACAGCATCTGTACATTGGAGCGTTTCACCACGATATTGGTGGCCGCTTCGATACCGGCATTACCGGCAGCGTTGAGGAACTGCAGCTGCTCGGTGTTATGGCTGGCGGCAAACTGTTCAACGGTCTGCACCACACGGGTGAGGGTGTCGGCCTTGTGGTCGGTAAGGTAGACATACACGGTCAGCAAGTCGCAGTTCTGGTTGAACAGTTCGCGCGGCGCGCGGGTGATGATAGCGTTCAACAGCCCCTGATTCCGTGGGATCTCATACCAGGTCATGCTGCCTTCGTTCATGCCGGCAGCCGCCTGTTTGCTCAGCGCCGCCAGCGACGTGGTGGAGACCACCCCCGGCAATTGCTGCAACTGGGCTTCCAGCGCGTCGACTGCCACCAGGGTTTCGTACTTGGCGCAGAAGTACTGCGGGGTTTTCACCATCACCACGTACTTGTCGCTGCTGGCAGAAAAGTTGCTGACCATGAAACGGTTGTCGTTGTTGTAACGCGAATCGGCCCGCAGCTCCGGTGCGCCAGGATTGAGGTCACCGATCTTCACCTGCAGGCTCACGGCAAAGCCTGCCACCCCCAGCAGCAGCGCCACAATCAGTGCACCGCGCGCCCATTTACGCTCGGTAAAACGGTCGAGCAAAGCCCAGAACGGGTGGCGCCCATGGGGACCGTCCAGTTGCGCCAACTGATCGTTGGCTGCCTCACGCTGCGCGGCAGCGCGGCTCACACCGGTGTAAGAGAGCAGAATCGGCAGCAGAATCAGGTTGGTGAAAATCAACGTCAACACGCCCAGCGTCGCCGCGATGGCCAGGTCCTGGATGACCGGGATCTTGATGATCATCAACACGGCGAACCCGACAGCGTCCGCCACCAGTGCCATCAGGCCCGTCAGGAACAGCCGGCGAAAGGTGTAGCGCGCAGCCACGAGCTTGTGCGCACCGCGCCCGATGTCCTGCATGATCCCGTTCATCTTCTGCGCGCCGTGGCTCAGGCCAATGGCGAATACCAGGAACGGCACCAGGATCGAGTAAGGGTCAAGGTCAAAGCCCAGGGTAGGCAACAGCCCCAGCAACCAGACCACCGCGATAAGCGAACACAACAACACCAGCAAGGTGCTGCGCACGCAGCGCGTATACCAAAACAGCACGATGGCGCAGATCACCAATGTCGCGGCGAAGAACAGCTGCATCTGGCGCATGCCATCGAGCAGGTCGCCTACGACCTTGGCAAACCCGGTGATGTGGATCTGGATGCCTTCGTTTTCGTACTTGGCGCGGATCTGTTCGAGCTGGCCGGACAGCGCGTTGTAATCCAGCGGCTTGCCGTCGTCCGTGGTGGTGTCCTGCAACGGCAGCAACACAATGCTGGACTTGAAGTTGGACGCCACCAGCTTGCCCACTTCGCCGGAACGCTCAACGTTCTGGCGCACCTGTTCCAGGCTGGCGGCCGAGCCATCGTAGTTGTCCGGGACCACCGGGCCACCGTCGAAGCCCTCTTCGGTCACGCCGATCCATCGGGTGGCCGGGGTCCACAAGGACTTCATGTAGGAGCGGTCGACGCCGGGCAGCAAAAACACCTCGTCGTTGATCTTTTTCAGGGTATCGAGGTACGCCGCATCGAAAATACTGCCGCGCCTGGCCTCTACGGCAATGCGTAGGGTGTTGCCGCCCTCCCCCAACTGGCTGCGATGCTGAAGGTAGTTCTGCACATACGGGTGGTCGGTGGGGATCATTTTTTCGAAGGCGGCATTGAGTTTCAGGCTCAACGCCTGATACCCCAGCACCAGGCTGAGCAACACGCAGATCCCCAGGATGATGCTGCGATGGTTGAACAGCAGGCGCTCGACCAGGGTGCCGGAAGCGGGGTCGAACGGGCTGGCATCCAACTGGGTGTCGGGCTCTGCAGAACGGGTAAAACTGTTCATTGATCGTGCTCCAACACGTCCACCGCAATCGCCGACGACAGCATGCCGCGTGCACTGCTAAGGATCAGGCTGCCGTCAGCGGCTTGCGCCATGCCGGTGAAGTAACTTGACTGAGGTACGTTAAGGGCTACGGCCTGGCTGGCGTCGCCGGTGAAGTGCAAGACACGGCCAGACTCATCGGCCAGCAGCACCGAGCCATCGTCCAGGCCCAGGCCACTGGTCAAGGTGACCGGTTGCAAGGTATCGAGACGCTGCCAGCTGTCGCCGCCGTCCCGGGACTCGAACGCTTTACCACGCAGGCCGAAGACGATGAGCGTGCCGTTTTTCGTGGCCTGCAGCCCGAACGTGGTGCCCTCGTAGGGCGACGCCAGCGCCTGGAAGCTCTGCCCCTGGTCACGGGAGCGCAACAGCGTGCCCTGCTCGCCCGCAATGAACAGGTCCGCGCCGGATTGCGCGATGGCGTACAGGTGCAGCTCTGAAGGGTTGTCGATGGCGGTGCGCAGCGGCTGCCATGTCTGCCCGCCGTCATGGGTCATAAACGCCAGGCCATAGGCGCCAACCACCCAGCCGGTGTTTGCATCGAGGAACAGCACGTCGAGCAACGGTTTGTCGGGGCCCTCGTCCACTAGTTGCTGAGCTTGGGCGATCTGCTCTGCGCCCTGGCCACGCTGGGCCGCTTGCAATTCGAGCTGGGCGGCCTGGACCCCATCCAACTGGCGCGTCCAGGTCAGGCCGGCGTCCAGGGTGTGCAAGACGGTGCCGGCATGTCCGACCGCCCAGCCTTCCACGTCGTCGATGAAACGCACTTTGACCAGCGTCACGCCGACCGGTGATTGGAGCTGTTGCCAGCTTTTACCATCGTCATCCGAGGCAATAATGAATCCACGCTCGCCCACCGCCACCAGGCGTTTGCCGGCCCTGGCCACACTCAACATGACCGATTGGGCGGCAAGGGCGCTGGTGATCGCCGGTTGCATGGGCATTTCATCAGTTGCCTGCGCAAAGCTGCTCATTAGTAGCGTCACGAGTGACGCCATGAGTGCATGGCAGGCGATGGACCACGGTGTGAATGTACGCATTGTCGAGCCTCGATGAAGCGGTCCCAGGGGCTGCCCCCGGGAACACAGGTTTGAACACGCAGGTGCGAGGCTTAGCGCACAGAGCCTGAGGCCACGGAATTCCCCGTGAAGAAATTTTCGGGCTTGCGCGGGATAACGCTGTAGGTTTCGCCATTGAGACTTTGCACGATGCTGTAGGTCTTGGCTTGCAGGTTGTAGATCACCACCGGCTTGACCACCACCGCAGGAATCGACGGCACTACGAACGGCAGTACCTGGGACACGCGCCACAGCTTGCCTTCGGCGTCGTAACCATCGACCAGGGAGACGGTCCAGCTGTCTTCATCGATGAAGAATCGGCGCTTGGGCACGGCGTGCCGTTTACCGGGTGCGACGGTAGCTTCCAGCTCCCACACGCGGTGCAGTTCCCAGCGCACCTTGTCGGCATTCAGGTGATTGGCAACGAAGGCGTCATCGCGTTTTTGCGCGTTGAAAGCATTGTCGTTGTAGGGGATGTACAGCTCTTTTTTGCCCACCAGCTTCCAGTCATAACGATCCGGGTGGCCGATAAAGCCGTGCACTTCGTCGAAGTAGTTGGCCCCCGAGGCCACGAAGTCCGGCGTGTCATAGCCCACGGTCGGTGCACGACGCACGCGACGCTGTCCGACCAGGTATTGCCAGGCTTCACGCGGTTCCTGCGGGTTGACGCTGTCATGGGTGACCAACGACTCACCGGCCTTAAACGGCGGCTCATTGGTCAAGAAACGCAGCAACGCATATTGGCCGTTCCAGGCCTGGGCGCTGCCCTCTTTGTAGTAGTAAGGGTATTGCCAGTTCTCGACGCCCCGGCTGGCCAGGGTCTGGGTGCCATCGGCGTTGCCGATGATGTTGGCGTAGCCCATCTGGATCGATTCGGCTTCGACACGCAGCAGGAAATTCCAGATCACTTCGTTGCCGTTCTTGGGGATCGGGAACGGGATGCCGCCGTAGCAGCCTTCCACCGACAGGCCATTGCTGGTGGTCTTGCACTGGGTGGCATTGGCGAAGGTGTTTTGATAGACGCTGTCGGGCGCCGCAGCGGTGCGATGCGTGGGGTAAACATCGAGGTGATAGGTGTCGGAATATTTGGCAAGGAGCGCCTTGGTGCCTTCGCTCAATTTGTCGGCGTATTGCGCGGCGTTCTTCGCGGTGATTCTGAGCACCGGCTTCTCACCGGGGAACGGGTCCGCTGGCACGTCGCCGAATTTGGCTCCGGCGACATCCTTGGTCAGCCCGCCGGTCCACGCGGGAATACTGCCATCGGCATTCCCGGCTTTTTCGGCGCCCAGGGGCGTCAGCGTGGTCTTGAGCTTAGCCGCCTCGTCGGGGTTGACCGCCGCCAGGGCAGTGCTGGCGCACAGGGCCAGGGACAAGGTGCAAAGCAGCAGTTTGGTTTTTGTCATTATAAGAGCCCGCCTGTTCGTTGCTTAAAAGGTTCGCTGGATCGAAAACGCCACGAAGTCCCGGTCTTTCATGTTTTGCTGGAAGGTGTAGGCATTGGCCGTGTTGATGATCGGCCCGGCCTCACCGAAAAAGTTGGTGTAGCTCAACGAGGCGTACCACTGCTTCTTGTAATCGGCCTTGAGCCCCAAGGTGAGGTCGCCGCCGTGCTCGGGGCCAAAGGCCTGGGGCGTGACGGATGAGCGTCCGGATGGGTTGTAGCCAATCGTGATCGGGGCCTGCACATCGATGCCGGGAAACACCTGGAAGTACTGCGGCTCGAAGGTGAAGCGCATGGCGAAGGCATCGCGGGTGGTGTTGGGGTCCAGTTGGTCGGCGTTTTTGGTCACGCTGAGTCGGCGGTTGAAGGCCACTTCACCGATCAGCGAGGCACCGTCCCATAACGCCGAGCCGCCGTAGACATTGACCATCGAGACTTGGGCATGCCACGAACGGCCAATCGGGTAGGCCGGGTTCGAATCGTTGTCCGCGTCCATGCCGGTGATGATGGTGCCGCCCACGCCGGCCAGGGGTGTATCGAGGCGTATCGAGGTTTCACCGGCGATATTCGCCTCGCCCACCAGGGTGCTGAAGCTGGCGCCGAAGACCTTGATGTCTTCGGGGTACACGTTGATGAAGCTGTCGTCGGCACCGGGCACCAGGGCGGCCGGGCGGAAGTAAAACACCGGGGTCTTTTCGTGGTACTTGGCGGCATAAAGTCCGAACTCCCAGTCCTCGACCGCGAATTTGAATTGGGCGCCGAACTGGCCTGAATTCCGTGCCTCCTTGTCCTTGCCATGCAGCAGCTCGCCGGTGGGGAAAAACACCCGCTCGCCGCCTTCACCGACAAAGTCCGCACCACTGAAATAGCTGCCCGCCGCCGGCAGCCGGGTCTTGTTCCACTCGAACTGGTAGTAGGCCCCCACGCTGACCGTGTCGGTGAGCTGCCAGTTGCCCGACAGCTGCTTGGTCGGCATCAGGATCTCTTTGAACTGCGAGCCAGGCACCGACTGCAGCTTCACCAGGTCGACCGTGGATTGCGCGTTGGCAATGCCGTTGGCGCCGAAGAACAGGCTTTCGCCGTAAATCTGGGTGAACTGCCCCAGGCGCCCGGACAAGGTGGTGCTGCCCAGCTCTTTGGAGCCGTAGACAAAGGCGTCGAGGATTTCTGTGCGCTTTTCGTGGATGCGTCGGGTGTCGCTGGTGAACTGGTCGTGGTCGACACTCACCGAGTTGGCGGTGCCGGGCGAGTCGTTGTCGTTGTCATGGCTGTAGACGTTGTCGTACCAAGACGCGGCACTGAGCCGGGCGCCGACGTCTTTGTACTTGATGTCGAATTCGGACAGCAGGTCCAGACGGTTGGAGATCAACCCACGGTCGAAATTGCGGTCACCGTCGTCCAGGTTGGCATTGGCGTTGGACGTGCCCGGGCCAACTGCGACCTTGGAATCGAGTGCGTTCACGCGCCAGGCGTTGCTGTACTTAACGGTGTTGTCCCAGGTCGCGGTGAGATCGGGGTTGCCGGTGTCGATCTGGAAGGCCTGGGAGGCGGTAGAAAGGCTAAACAGCAGGGTCGCGCTGACGGCGCAGGCAATGCTGGAAACCGGCAACGGGCAGTGCCGCAGGTTGCGTGTTTTCATCGAGATGTTCCTGTTTTTGTTGTTTTTGTAAAAGGGCATCGCATGTGCGCAATATTATTTTTAATGCATCAAATATAACTTTGTGCACAAAACCTATTCCTGTAAAAAATCAATGTCAAGCAGATTCGCGGGATTCAAATGAGTCTTTGCACTAAATCTGTTTTTGCGCATAAACTGCGTTTAGTGCAAATTCCAGGACGCCCACCATGACTCCCTCCCCCAGCAGCCCGCTGATCGAAGTCGCGTTGACCAAGATGAAAAAAGCGATTGTGTGTTGCGAATTGGCCCCTGGCGAAAAGCTCAAGGTTGCCGAACTGTCGAAGACCTACGGGCTCAGCAGCTCGCCGATCCGCGAGGCGCTCAATCGATTGACCCAGGACGGTGTGGTCGAGGCCAGTGACAACAAGGGGTTTAGGGTCGCGCCCATTTCCACCGCCGACTTTCGCGATATCACGCGAATGCGCTGCCTGCTCGAATGCGAAGCCTTGAGTGATGCCATCCGCTATGGCGATGACAGCTGGGAAGCCGACGTGCTGGGGGCGTTTCACCGCTTGAATCTGATGGAAAAAAAATTGGGCAGCGGTGTGTTGGTGCTTGATGATGAATGGTCGGCCCGGCATAAGGCCTTCCACTTTTCACTGTTCGGCGCGTGCCCATCGCCGCTGCTGCTGAAGATGATCGACTCGATGTTCGACCGCGCGGAGCGGTACCGGCGCTATTCGGCCAAACAGCGCATTCGCCAACGCCACAAGGGCAATGAACATCAGGAATTGATGGATGCGGCGCTGTCACGCGACAGCGGCAAAGCCGTTACCCTGCTGCGTAACCATATCCGGGACACGCTGGAGCGCACCGTCGAGGCCATCGAACGTCAGCAGGCAACGTTGCAGTAACCTGGCCAGGGCGGGCTTGCCAGGGCAAGCCCGCCCTTCCCTCATGCAGCGTCTGGCTTGCGGCCAAACAACGCCAGCTCCATCCCCTCCAGCAACTCCATGGCCCACGCTACCGTCACGGCACCGCCATACACGTAGTGATCCGGGCGCACGATCACCACATTACAACCACGCCGCTCCAGCCACTGCGCCAGCAGCCCATCCACCTCTTCGTAATCATCTGCCGCCCGCGCTCCAGGGTGCTGCGGGTAAACCAGGCGCACCACTTCAATCGGCAGGCCCTTGAGCGACTGGCTGCTGCGCAGGCACCGCAGCAATACACTGGCGTCGAAGCCCGGCGCGATCACCACGCGAAAGGACTGGCCGGTAAACTCATCCAGCAGCCCCGCCTTGCCCTTGTGGTTGATCACTCGCGGTTGCGGGAACAGTTCGCCGGCAGGTGCCACGTTCGCGACAAAGCCATGCCTTAACCCCGGAATCAGGGACTGGCGGACGATCCCCTTAGGGTTCTCGGTCATCTGCTGGATCAATTGCGCATCACGCAAGGCAGCGCGCTCAGTGTCGCGCTCACAGATTACGCCGCCAAATTCTTTGGCTGCCAGAGTGGTCTGGCGCACATGGGGGATACGCTCAGTCTGGTAGCTTTCGAGGAAATTCGGCGCCGCTAACTCGCGCTTTACCAGAGCAAGCTTCCACACCAGGTTCAAGGCATCGCGAATGCCCTGGCACATGCCTTGTGCCAGAAACGGCGGCGTCATGTGCGCGGCATCGCCAAGAAAGAACACCCGGTCGGCTTTCCACTGCTCAAGGATCAGCGCATGGAAACGGTAGGCCGAAGCCCGCCAGAGTTGATAGTCCTCCTCCGGTAACCAACGGGCGATAAGCTGTTTGATCACGTCGGGCTGGGAGATTTCAGTGGGCTGCTCGTCCGGGTTGATCATGAACTCCCAGCGCCGGTGCCGCCCGGGCCCGACCACAAACGTACACGGCCGCGCCAGTTCGCAGAACTGCACATTGGTCTTGGGCAAATGCTCGCCCGCGCCTTCATTGAGGATCACATCGACCACCAGCCAGGGCTCGTCGAAGGCCAGATCCTCCATTTTCAGACCTAGCCGAGTGCGGATCGGGCTGGTGCCGCCATCACAGGCCAGGACATAGTCGGCGCTAAGCGTGCGCTCGCTGCCGTCCTTGGATTTGATCAGCACGTGAGCCTGGGTACTGGCGGAGTCAACCTTCAGCACCTCTGCGCCAAGTTCCACAGTGACGCCCTGCAAATCGGCGAGCTTGTCGCGCAACGCGCGTTCGACCGGTGGCTGGGAAAACACGTAATTGGGCGCCCACCCCAGGGCAAAAGGGGGTTTGGCCGCGTCGATACGCTTGAGCACCTGGGAGCCCGTGGTGCGGTACTCCGAAGGGCGATAGGGCATGACATGCTCGGCAATCTCATGGGCCAGGCCAATATTGCCGAAGACGCGCATTACCTCATGGTCAAACCCCATGGCCCGGGGGTTGGTATACACCGTCTCGGACTTGTCCACGACGAGGGTCTTGAGCCCCCACAACCCGGCCAGGTTCGCGCACACGGCGCCGACCGGGCCCATTCCAACAATGATGACATCGTAGTCCATCGTCTACTCCGCTTCTTATTCTTATCGGTACAACAGATGGCTGACGGGCCAGCACGCGTGCGCCCATCAGTCGGGGTTGAACCTCGGCAGTTCGCCGCCGGGTCAGCCCAGCCGAACGCGCTGCTCTTTGATCTTGGCGCGTATGGAGTGCTTCCATTCGTCCCGGGTCTGGAAGCCGGGGCGGCGCAAGCACATGGCTTCGGTCTGGGCCAGGATCACCTCGGCCGGCAACTCCAGATCGAGGGGTTCCTTGCACGGCTGTGCGGTGTAGAACGGCGCATCAACGTACATTTCAATCGGGTTGCCTTCCGGGTCTTTGAAGTACATCGACCAGGCATTCCCGTGGTCGACCTGGGCAATCCCTTCGATGCCGCTGCGCTTGGCAAACTGGTAATAGGCTTTGAGGTCTTCCAGCGAATCGAGCAGGAAAGACATTTGATTGATCGGGTTGAATGCCAGGTCAGCAGGCTTGCCGTCGAACAGCACGACCTGGTGATGCAGCTCAGGATTCTGGGTCATGAAGAACAGGCGGTGGCCGGTCGAGGCAACGCCTTTGTCGCTGACAATAAAACCCAGTACACGGCAGTAAAAGTCGACCATGCCATCCAGGTCTGCGCAGAAAACGCCGGTGTGGGTGAAGTTGATCGTCGGTAGAGCGGGCATGTGAAACCTCCAGATTTTTATGATTGTGCAGAGGACAACGTTCAGGCTTCGTCAATTACGCCGTTGGATAGCGTGCCGATCTCGGTGATCACCACTTCAAATACGTCACCGGGCTTGAGGAAGATCGGTGGCTTGCGCTTGAAGCCAATGCCGCTGGGCGTTCCGGTGGCCAGGATATCGCCAGGGTTCCATGCCAGCGCCTTCGATACGTAGGCAATCAAGTGCGGAATATCGAAGGCCAGTTCATCGAGGCTCCCCTCCTGCAATTGCTCACCATTGAGCACACCCCGGACCACCAGCTTACGGTAATCGGGAATGTCCGCCGCGGGAATGAGCCAAGGGCCCAACGCACCGGTTTTCCTGAAGGTTTTGCCCATGCCGTACTGGTGGGTGTGGAACTGCCAGTCACGCACGCTGGCATCGTTGAAGCAGGTGTAACCCGCCACATGGTCCATCGCATCGGCCGGGTCGATATGCGAACCGCCCTTGCCGATCACCACGGCCAACTCGGCTTCGAAGTCAAATTGTTCCGACACTTGCGGGCGCACCAGTGGCTCGCCATGGGGCAGCAAGGTTTCGGCGAAGCGCTGGAAAATCACCGGGAAGTCACCGACCTTGCGCCCCGCTTCCTCAGCGTGCGCCACGTAGTTGATGCCCACACAGATGACTTTGCCCGGGTTGGGTATGACCGCTTCGAGCGCCACGCTTGCAAAGGGATAGTCCGCTGCTTTGCCCTCTACGATCCGTCGCGCCTCATCCATCAGCGCCGGCTCCGCGAGGAACGAGGCGAGATCGCCAGCCGATGCAAAGGCACCAGTCAGCTCAACCACCCCGTCCCCCTTCACGGCACCAAAATGCGCCTTGCCTTCTTTACGGTAAGAAATCAGCTTCATCTTTCTCTCCTGCTGTTTTGTGCACAAAAACTTATTTCTTGCACCATACATCATTAAATGCATAATTAGAAAGGTCAGCTTTAAAAAATAATGCGCCGCGTGAGGCGCGTAGATCTGGAGGTCAGGCATGTCGCTTGTGAGTGTGCGTAAGATCAAACTGGACATGGAAGAGGTGCGCCATGAAGGCGGCCCGCGTTCGGCGGCTCCGTTGCGGATTGCGGTGGCCACGGCAGTGATTGCCAATCCCTATGCCGGCCAATATGTTGAGGACTTGCTGCCGTTTATGCAGGCCCTGCGCAGCCTGGGGGCCGAGCTGTCGGAGCGGCTGATCCATGCGCTGGGGGGTGTCGAACAGGTTCAGGCGTATGGCAAGGGCGCCATCGTCGGTGAAGACGGCGAGCTGGAACACGGCGCGGTCTGGCACGAAGCCGGTGGCTGGGCGATGCGCGAAGCCTTGGGCAACCCGAAAGCGATTGTTCCTGCGGCGAAGAGCATTGCGGGCCCCGGCTCACGGGTGATGATTCCATTGGGTCACATTCAGGCGGCTTATGTGCGCAGCCACTTCGGTATTGCGGAAATGACCGTTTGGGACGGCCCGCGGCGTGGCGAAATCGCGTTCGGCCTGGCCATGGCCACGGGCGGACGCATCCATGCCCGGCTCGGCGGGCTGGCTGCTGCCGATGTTAAGGGCGAAGACGGTTTACGTTAGTTGTAACGCGTTGATGCATGCTCCAGAAAACCTACCACTACAAAAATAATATGTGTGTTGGAGAACCCCATGACAGCAAACACGATGCGTGCCGCACGCTTGTACGAAGGCGGCAAACCCATGGTCATCGAACAGGTGCCCGCGCCGCGAATCCGCCCCACCGAGGTGTTGGTCAAGGTCAAGGCCTGCGGGATCGTGCCAAACCTGCATAACATCCTGACCAACTGGGTCACCTGGTTTCCACACAGCCCGCTGCCGAAGCTGCCGGCGATTTTCGGGCTGGACCCAGCCGGTGTCGTTGAAGCCGTGGGCGATCAGGTCTACGACTTCAAGGTCGGTGACCGGGTGTATGTCAATCCGGGCCGCTACTGCGGTTCCTGCCGCGCCTGCCGTGCGGGCAACACCGTGGCCTGTAGCGCCTACACCTTTAATGGCTACTTTGGCTTTACCGCGAAAAGCCCTCGCATGTTTGAGGACTACCCTTACGGCGGCCTGTGCGAATACATCCCGGCTCCCCAATACAGCCTGGTCAAACTGCCGGATAACCTCAGCTTCGAAACCGCCGCGCGCCTGGGCTACCTCGGCACCGCCTACAAAGCGCTGCTCAAGACTGGGGCAGGCCCGGGCAGCACGATATTGATCAACGGCATCAGCGGCACCCTTGGCCTGGGCGCCGTGGCCCTGGCGCTGGCCATGGGCGTGCGCAAGATCCTCGGAACTGCGCGTAACCAGGAGCTGTTCCAGAAAGTCAAAGACCTGGCCGCCCCCGGCAGGATCGAGATCCATACCCTCGGCAGCATTCCGACCCAGCAGTGGGTCAATGAGATCACCGCCGGCGAAGGCGTCGATATCGTCATCGACGCCCTGGGCCCGGGCGCGCCCCACGAGAGCCTGACCCAGGCGCTCAAATCCCTGAACCGAGGTGGGCACCTGGTGAATATCGGCGCCATCGCGGGTGATGTGCCCATCGACCTGCACTGGATCATGGATAACGACATCCAGCTCAGCGGCTCGGCGTGGTTCACCACCGGGCAAGGCCAGGCGATGGCCGACATGGTGGAGTCTGGCGTGCTGGACCTGTCCTTCTTCGAGCACACCACCTTCGCGCTGGAAGACATCAACCATGCGATCACGGGTATCGAAAACCGTCACGGTGGTTTCAGCAACTATGTGATCCGTCCTTGAGTGAACGCAGCGAGAGCCTCGCCTCTCGCTGCCCTTTTGGCAGGCTGAGTAACCTTCATGAAAATAAGAAGACTGGTCACCGGGCACGACGAACAGGGTCACTCGGTATTTGTTTCAGACGACTTCGCGCCTCGGGCGCAATCCTTTGCATCAATCCCGGGGCATGGGATGGTGCAAATGTGGGCCACCCCGCCCCAGCCGACATTGCCCGCCCGGGGAAGCGACCCCACACTTGCCTTGGCGTCGTTAATCCCCAGCCAGGGTGGCACCAGCATCGCCCTGTTTGATTTCCCGCCCGACAGCATCATGCAAAACCCGACTGATAGCGTTCAAGCCTATGCCGAGTTGGGCGCCGCACTGCCAGGCTTGATCGAATGCTTCGAGCCCGACAGCCCTGGCATGCACACCACGGCGACCATTGATTACGGCGTGATCCTGGAAGGTGAAATGTGGCTGGAGCTGGACAACGGCCAGAGCCGCCTGGTTAAGGCCGGCGACATCGTCATCCAAAACGGCACGCGCCATGCCTGGCGCAACAAAAGTAGCGCAATCGCCCGCGCGCTGTTTGTAATGGTCGGCACCGCGCCCTCAGATAACCCGGTTGTATAAACCACCCTCAAGGACTTTTATGGCCACCCGCCCTCACCGCTTGCTGGGTATATGCGGCAGCCTGCGCGCGCACTCCACCAATACCGCCGTGCTCAAAGCCCTCGCCAACCGCATGGGCGAGCACGCCGAACTGCAGCTGTTTGCCCTCAACGATATCCCGTTGTACGACAGCGACCTGGAAGCGGATGGCTTGCCTGACGCCGTACTTGCTTTGAAAGACGCGATCAGCCAGGCCGACGGCCTGATCCTCTGCTCACCCGAATACAACTACGGCGTCTCCGGTGTGCTTAAAAACGCCCTGGACTGGGCCTCCCGCCCCGACGTCAACTCCCCGCTGAGAAACAAACCAGTGTTGATCATGACCTCATCCCCCGGCGTGTTAGGCGGTGTGCGCGCCCAGGCGCAACTGCGGGAGACCTTGAACGCCACGCTTAGCAGGGAGGTTGTGATCCCAGGGGTCAGTCAGAAGATCCAGGACGGTCAATTTGAGGATGAGCCCACGCTTCAATTCATGTTGGCGTCGGTAGATCAGTTGTTGGGTGAAATTGATCTTTTGGGCTGTTGGCGCTGATTGAAAACTGACCCAGTGGGGATGCGGCGGAAATCTTGGACTACCTGGAGGTAGTTCATGTATTCATACGAAGACCGTATCCGAGCGGTCAAGCTCTACATCAAACTGGGCAAGCGAACCGGGGCAACTATTCGTCAGTTGGGCTACCCGACGAAGAACTCTTTGAAGAGCTGGCACGCAGAGTATGCGATGCCTCGACCTGCCGCGTGGCTACGAGAACTCGAAGTCGAAGTACTCACCTGCCCAAAGGGAAAAGGCTGTCGAGCACTATCTCGAATACGGTCGCAACATCGCCGCTACCATCAAGGCGTTGGGCTACCCCGCGCGGGATTCTTTGCGTGCCTGGATTTACGAAATGCACCCCGAGTTGCATAAGCGTGTTGTCAGTCGATCAGACGGGTTAGCCCGGCCGCCAGCGGTGAAGCAGGCAGCGGTCATCGCGCTGTGCACGCGAAAAGAAAGTGCGAAAGCCCTGGCTCAAAAGCTGGGCGTGTGCAGGCCGACCTTGTACAACTGGAAAAACCAGCTACTCGGCCCAGAGGTATCCCCATCCATGAAGTGTCGACTTGAACCCTCATCGTCACCGGAACGAGAGGAGTTGCAGCGGCAACTCGAATCTCTCCAGCTCGATGTTCGCCGTTTGCAGCTTGAACATGACCTGTTGATGAGGGCGAATGAACTCATAAAAAAAGAGACGGGCATCAACCGGCAAGTCCTGACCAATCGGGAGAAGACATTGCTGGCTGATGACCTTAGGCATAGGTACTCCTTGCTAGAGCTGCTTGACGCGTTGGGCTTGGCCCGAAGCTCCTATTTCTATCATCGAGCCCGAATGCAGATCGCGGAAAAGTACACCGAAGTGCGTCGTGCCATGGCGGACATATTCGAGCGCAATCATCGTTGCTATGGCTTCCGTCGGATGCGAGCTTCGTTGAGCAGGCAGCGTGTGCGCCTTTCAGAGAAGGTGGTGCAGCGCTTGATGAAGCAGGAGTGCCTAGTCGTCGCCAAGCCGAAACGGCGTCGATACGGTTCCTACCTCGGGGAGATCAGTCCGGCGCCGGAAAACCTCCTCAACCGCGACTTCACGGCCCTAGCTCCGAATGAGAAATGGCTGACCGACATCTCGGAGTTCCAGATCCCGGCAGGCAAGGTGTACCTGTCCCCCATGATCGACTGCT